>NZ_VPCL01000002.1:0-403484 GCF_013418235.1 Acinetobacter sp. YH12156 | reverse complement strand
TTGAAGATTTGAAGATTTGAAGATTTGAAGATTTGAAGATTTGAAGATTTGAAGATTTGAAGATTTGAAGATTTGAAGATTTGAAGATTTGAAGATTTGAAGATTTGAAGATTTGAAGATTTGAAGATTTGAAGATAGGTTAATTTTTTATGTCTTAAAATAAAAAAGAAGATAAAGCTTAGGCTTGATCTTCTTTCTGACCGTACATCCAAGTTGCAGCGATATATACACAAAAACCACTTGCCATTAAAATACCTGTAACCATTGTTAAGATCTCCCGTTTCAATAGCTGCATTATGTAAAAGTTTTATGACAGTTATATGACAATCTGGTTTTTTATTAAATTTAAAATAATTAATAAAATTCAATCGCTTAATACGGAATAAGCAAAATTATGCGTATTTTTTATCTGAAATATGACACTAAATATGACCGATTACTGTCATATTTGACCCGCTGAGCTGCTCAAGTCGTCCTTCAGATTGCTTAAACTATAAACTTTCGGCCAATGCTCGCCCAAAATGCCCACAACCCGATTCTTTTGTCTTATAATTTAGCCCGCTAGCTATCAGCCCGCTCAAGAGATATTTGTATGACAACTATTATCAAGCAAGATGACTTAATCACATCGGTTAAAGATGCGCTTCAGTTCATTTCTTACTATCACCCACAAGACTTTATCCAAGCGATGAGCCGTGCGTATGATCGTGAAGAGAACAAAGCTGCTAAAGATGCGATCGCGCAAATCTTAATTAACTCACGCATGTGTGCAGAAGGCCACCGCCCAATCTGTCAAGATACCGGTATCGTCAACGTATTTGTTGAAGTGGGCATGGATGTTAAATTCGATTTAACCATGGGCCTGGATGATGCAATCAATGAAGGCGTACGTCAGGGTTATTTAGAAAACTCCAACGTGCTTCGTGCATCAGTTCTGGCCGATCCTGCTTTTGGTCGTAAGAATACCAAAGACAACACTCCTGCCGTGATTTACCACAAGCTTGTGCCTGGTAATAAAGTAGATATCACTGTAGCAGCCAAAGGTGGCGGTTCAGAAAATAAATCTAAACTCGCAATGTTGAACCCATCTGATTCAATCGTAGATTGGGTACTGAAAACTGTTCCAACGATGGGTGCAGGCTGGTGTCCACCAGGTATGCTCGGGATTGGGATCGGTGGTACTGCTGAAAAAGCCATGATGCTTGCCAAAGAAGCATTGATGGAAGAGATCAACATGGACGAATTACTTCGTCGTGGTCCACAATCTAAACTTGAAGAACTTCGTATCGAAATCTTCGAAAAAGTGAATGCTTTGGGTATTGGCGCACAAGGTCTTGGCGGTTTAACCACTGTTCTTGATATTAAAATCAAAGATTATCCATGTCATGCTGCGGGTAAGCCAGTCGGTATGATCCCGAACTGTGCTGCGACTCGTCATGCACACTTCACACTTGATGGTACGGGTGTTGCCAACATCATCGCACCAAAACTTGAAGACTATCCTGAAGTCACTTGGGATTCTTCATCTTCTAAACGTGTTGACCTCGATACAATTACTCAAGAAGAAATGAATGCTTGGAAACCAGGTGATACATTACTTCTAAACGGTACGATTTATACTGGTCGCGACGCTGCACATAAACGTATGGTCGACATGCTTAACAATGGCGAAGAACTTCCGGTTGATCTGAAAGGTAAGTTTATCTACTACGTCGGTCCAGTCGATCCAGTCGGTGATGAAGTTGTAGGCCCTGCTGGTCCAACAACGGCTACGCGTATGGATAAATTCACACGTCAAGTCCTTGAAGCAACTGGCATGTTCGGCATGATCGGTAAAGCAGACCGTGGTCCTGCTGCCGTTGAAGCCATTAAAGACAACCAGGCAACTTACCTGATGGCTGTCGGTGGTGCTGCTTACTTGGTATCGAAAGCGATCCGTGAAGCTGAAGTGGTGGCTTTTGCTGACTTGGGTATGGAAGCAATTTACAAGTTTGTCGTGAAAGATATGCCGGTTTCTGTCGCAGTTGATGTGAATGGTACATCTATTCACGCCACTGCACCTAAAATCTGGCAAGCAAAAATTGGTAAGATTCCAGTCGTGGACGCTGCTGCAGGCTAATTTTGACTGCAATAAAAAAGCACCCTCTATCGGTAATGCCAGTCAGTTAAGGAATTGACTGGCATTTTCTTTTTCAAATTCATGATTATATCTGATAGATAGAAAAGTCATCCGCAACTGTTTGAGGCATGAGGTGTATTGCACCGCAAGATTTAAAAATGATTGTTTCTGCGACAAACTTACTAGGGTCTGTTGACATTTCAAGTATAGAATTTACCCGATAAAGGTAGCCAAATAAATATACAAGCTAATGCAACTGCCCCCTCATAGCTACACTTTAGCTTATCATATCGTGTTGCTATTCCTCTGAACTGCTTTAACCTACAAAATGCATTCTCAACTAAGTGTCTGATTTTATATAAATACCAATCCATATGATCATTATTTGACTGAGTATTTGATTTTCTTGGAATATTCGCTTTAGTTTTTTTCGCAGATATTTGTTCTCTTAATGATTCAGAGTCATATCCTTTGTCTGCACAACATACTTCCGTTTCACTCAAATCAAGTTTTTCAATCATTTTGGGAGCAATCTTGACATCATGTATCGTTCCATCGGAGATAATAATTTCGATTGGATTGCCATCCGCATCAACAGCTAAGTGTATTTTAGAACTATTTCCACCAATGCTTTTAGAAATATCCTGATCTTTTATTCCAGCAGAATGTTGGTGTGCCCGAACATGACTACCATCAATAAAAACCCATTCCATATCAGTACTTGAAGAAATTAATTTAAATATTTTCATTAGCTTATCATTTTTACACCAACGATTATATTTTTTAAAGATTGAGTTATACGAACCAAATTCTTTAGGCAAATCACGCCATGGGCAGCCTGTTCTTATTCTATAAAGTATTGCTTCGACAAAATTTCTCAAATTAGATTTGAAATAGATATCAAAATTTCGGAAAATAGAAAGTAACTTAGACTAGTGTTGATCATTCAGCATTGTACGAGGCATAGCGAGAAGTAAATTTGGTTTGGCGATTAAATTTTACTTTCTCGCTATTTTTTTGAACAGAAAATGTCAACAGACCCTAGTCGATGGTGGCTGACGAGTTTTGCGGATGAGGAGTGTTGCTCCGCAAGATGCCTTCCTTGCGAAGCTTCTCATTTGGGCGAAACCAAAGTAACAAATAATTTACAAGAATTTGATTTATAAAATTAATACTCCGCTGTGAATGACTAAAAAATTAAAGAGTCTATTTCTAAACTCCTTAACTGATCAACATTACCCTCTATCGGTGCTTTTTTATTATATTTATTCTAGAAAATGTTCCATTACCAAGTACGCGGATCCCAAAGTTTAAAAGGTGCCTTCAACTGTACATCTAATGATGGATCATAAGCAGTTGGTTCAATTTTCTGGGCTTTTTTGCGAATCTGGCCAGTTTCCTGATCTTGCGCCACAAAGTTAAAACTGTGAGATTTAAGCTGAGTAAAAGCAATTTCATTCAGACCGACCTTTTCCGGCATGAGCATGAAGGGCCCCGAGACACTACGCCGCGTGCTGATATTTTCTTCATCATATTTAATAAAATAGGATTGTCCTGCTTCCACACTAAAATCCAGATATTTAGGCTTCTGAAAATGCAAAGCACCCAACGGTCGACTGGTACTTAAACGATGGTGGTGTTTCAAAAAGTATGCTGAAAAAAACAATATGGCTTTTGATAAAATAGAGGTATGAAAATAACGCTACAAATCAAATGTCCTACCTGTCTAAGTAACAATATAAAGAGAAATGGCATCAAAGTAGATGGGAAACAAAACCATCAGTGCAAAGATTGCAAACGTCAGTTTATTGGTGATCATGCATTAAGCTATCAAGGGTGTAACTCAGGTATTACCGGCAAGATATTACATTTGATGGTCAGAGGAAGCGGTGTAAGAGATATTGCTGAAGTCGAGCGTATCAGCATTGGCAAGGTATTACGAACCTTAAGTGAATCGATCTATCAGATTCAGCCTAAACAAAGCCACTACGAATGTCTTGAAGTCGATGAACTTTGGACTTTTGTAGGGAATAAGCAAAATAAACAATGGCTTATTTATGCCTACCATCGAGAATCTGGAGAAATTGTTGCTTATGTTTGGGGTAAGCGGGATTTAGCAACGGTTCAACGTCTTAAAGCTAGACTTAAAAAGCTTGGGGTTCAATATGCTCGAATTGCGAGTGATCATTGGGATAGTTTTATCACAGCATTTCAATGTTGCAAGCAAGTGATCGGTAAGTTTTTTACCGTCGGTATTGAAGGTAACAATTGTAGAATTCGCCATCGAATCAGGCGTGGATTTAGGAGAAGTTGCAACTTTTCTAAAAAGCTTGAAAATCATTTTAAAGCCTTTGATTTGACTTTCTTTTACCTTAATAACGGATTTGTTTAACGCCAGCATACTTTTTGAAACACCACCCTTAAACGATATGTTCCTGTAGGAACTTCAATCCAGTAATAATGATTATGCAAAAGACTTGGAATATGTTCTTGATTGATAAACAGGCTGGCAGCGACAATTTCCTGACGGTTCCATCTGGAATCAGGACGGTATAAATACACGATGGCGGCTTGATCATGTTGTGGTTTCACCGTTTGAAACTGATTGCCCTGCTTTTGATTGACCCAGCCACCAATAGTAAACATACCAATACGATGCTGTTCCACAAAGCCCGGTTTTTTTTCAAGATCAATATTTTTTAGAGTGCTGAGTGACTGTGTAGGCTCAACGACGGCTTTCTTACCATGACACCCCAGCAATGCCAAACTGCTGATGAGTACAATTGCGACTCCACGCATGCTTATCCCTCACTGCGTCTTTATTCTTTTATATGCAAGTGCTTTGCGATTTATTTTTTATAAGTTTTAGGCATCCACGCCTAGTCAATCAGATTAACACCCAGCTTTATTTTTGGAAATAAAAAACCTGCGAAAACACGGAGTTTTCGCAGGTTTCGGATGAATAGCAGTTAAGCAGATTTGCTATTCACCACTTTTAAATCTATTTTTGTCGCTGTCTCTTGCTGCTCATGCGGTTGACGCTCGGCACGATATTCTGGCTCTGCTTCACCTTTAATCACCGCTTCATTGACGACCACCGTGCCGACATCGCTACGGCTTGGCAGGTCATACATGGTTTCGAGTAATGAATTTTCCAGGATCGAACGTAGACCACGCGCGCCAGTATTACGCTCAACCGCTTTTTTCGCCACGGCACGTAATGCGGATTCTTCAAAGACCAGATCCACGTCTTCCATATCAAACAGATGTTGATACTGACGGGTTAATGCATTCTTCGGTTCAGTCAGAATCTGCATCAATGCTTCTTCATCTAACTCATCCAAAGTGGCAATCACCGGCAAACGACCAATAAATTCTGGAATCAAACCAAATTTTACCAGGTCAGTTGCTTCAACTTGACGGAACAGATCAGACAGCTTCTTGGTTTCATCTTTTTTACGCACTTCTGCGGTAAAGCCGATGCCACCTTTTTCCTGACGCTGCTGCACAATTTTCTCAAGTCCAGAGAATGCACCACCACAGATAAACAGAATGTTGGATGTATCAATCTGAATGAATTCTTGCTGCGGATGCTTACGGCCACCTTGGGGCGGAATCGAAGCAACCGTACCTTCGATCATTTTCAATAAAGCCTGCTGTACGCCTTCACCCGATACATCACGCGTAATCGATGGATTTTCAGACTTGCGGGTAATCTTGTCGATCTCGTCGATATAGATAATGCCCTTCTGTGCTTTCTCGACATCGTAATCGGCTTTTTGCAAAAGCTTCTGTACAATGTTTTCTACATCTTCACCCACATAACCTGCTTCTGTCAGTGTGGTTGCATCTGCCATGGCAAAGGGTACATCAAGAAGGCGCGCCAGCGTTTGTGCCAACAAGGTTTTGCCTGAGCCCGTCGGGCCGACCAGCATGATATTACTTTTTGAAAGTTCAACTGAATCGTCAGCTTTTTTGCCATTATTCTGCACTTTCAGGCGCTTGTAATGGTTATACACTGCAACCGACAAGGTCTTTTTTGCGATATCCTGACCAATGACATATTGATCCAAGGCCGCACGGATTTCCTGTGGTTTCGGCAAAGGACGATTGGCCCAGTCATTGGTTTCCACCTGTTGACTGGTTTGAACCAAATCTAAGCATACGTCCACACATTCGTTACAAATGTATGCGTCCTCGCCTGCAATCAGCTTCCCGACTTCAGACTGCGTTTTACCGCAAAATGAACAATGCTTTTGTCCTTGAGGATGTTCGGACATATTTACTCCACTATCTGAATCTTTAAAACTTATGGACGTTTAGTTAAAACTTCGTCCACAAGACCGTATTCTTTCGCTTGCTGAGCAGTCATAAAGTTATCACGGTCTGTATCGCGTGCTACTTTCTCGTATTCCTGACCGCTGTGTTCAGCCATTAAACGATTTAAACGTTCTTTAATAAATAGAATTTCACGGGCATGAATTTCAATATCCGAAGCCTGACCACGGAAACCACCGAGTGGCTGATGAATCATAACACGGGCATTTTCTAAGCAGTAACGCTTACCTTTAGTTCCGGCATTGAGCAGGAAGGCACCCATAGATGCTGCCTGCCCCATACAATAGGTCACCACGTCAGGTTTGATAAACTGCATGGTGTCATAAATTGCCATACCTGCAGTCACTGAACCACCTGGCGAGTTGATATATAAATGAATATCTTTATCTGGATTTTCAGCCTCTAAAAACAACATTTGCGCAACGATAAGGTTCGCCATATTGTCTTCAACTTCGCCCGTCATAAAAATTACACGTTCACGCAAAAGGCGTGAATAAATATCAAAAGAACGCTCACCACGAGAGGATTGTTCTACCACCATTGGCACTAAAGCGTTTTCAATCGTTGGAACATACATACGTTTATTTATTCCTAAATTTTTTGTGACCTAACCCATAATCACAATATGAGGGATAATCACTGAAATTGCAAAAAATTCGCCAATAAATCCATCATATTTTTTGCATTAGTTTTGTGAAAATCAGAAATGCTTTTTTTCAGGCATCAATATCAATGACCTCCCCATAAATGAGGAGGTTTGCCACACCAATCATGGTGTTTACTAGGCTCATGCCTGACAAGTGGTGCAAGCGTATTTCTACTCCCACCTTTTTTACCTAAAATTAGGCTGTCGGCATATCAGGTTGATTGACTTCAACCTTAGCAATAGAAGCTTGTTCTATTACCATCGAAGGGTCAGATTGAGAAACAAACTCAATGCCTTTGCGATGTATATTCATTGCGCCAATACGATCATCATTTGATTGATAATGACAACGCTTACAGTCAAAGTGATGCTTTTTCTTATCACGATTTGATTTTTCACGGTGTCCACATTTCGGGCAAGTTTGTGATGTGTATTTGGGGTCAATCAAAATAACAGACTGACCATTTTCTTTGGCTTTATAGCAGAGTAATTGCTTAAACTGATAGAACGCCCACGATACACTGACATAGCGGTTTTTCAGACGTACCTTTTCGGTTGCCTGCCTTATACCTGTCAAATCCTCAAGAACGAATACAGTGCCTTTTGGATGCTTTTGAGTGAGTGCCTTTGTGATCTGATGATTAACATCAGTCATATAACGGTTTTCTCTACTCCCAATCTGCTTAAGCCTATGCCTTGCAGACGAAGTTTGTTTCTCCTGTAAAGATTTGCGTATTGCTTTAAATATGCCACGCTTCTGTTTAACTATTCCACCCCGATAGAAGTCAGTTTTTCCTTTACTAGCGTAGGTGGTTGCAAGATGGTTGATGCCCAGATCAACACCGACCACATTAGTAACGTCATCAATTGTTAAAGCAGGGGCTTCCTTGCTCATTGGGATATGTAAAAACCATTTCCCGAATTTATTAACCATCTTGGCAGAACCAAACTTGGTTTTAGCTTTCTGAAATTGATTTAAAGGTTTTTTAGCGAAATTAACCTTGATGCGCCCTGAGCTTACACCTAACGAAAACTGATTACCTACAAGTGAGTAATCACGATTCCATACAAGGTCGTAATCGTTACCACTAAATTTCACCAATGACCAATCGTGACCATTTGACTTAGCAGACTTATATCGAGCAACAACGGTTTTAATCACAGACTGAGTAAATTGGGCTTTTGTGCCTAATTCAGACCGCATTTGGTCATAAACAAGATAGTGCAATTTAACTTGATTGAGAATTTTATTTTGAAAAACTTTTTTTGACAACCAATTACAAGCAAGCGAATACAGCTCAAACATTTGTTTAAGCTCAAGAACTTGTTGCTTGTTCGGGAATATCTGCACTTTAGCAGTTATTACGAGGGTATCATTTTTCATAACTTTATCATTAATTGAAATGCTTTGAAAAACAAGTTTATTTGGCTTGTATTCTAAAAAAATCCTCCGTTTCCTCCACCCCTAAAGAGAGGTGGTTTCCACAGAGAGTTCGATGAAAAAAAGGCGCATCAAGCGCCTTTTTTATGGAAAGCTAAAATTAAGCTTGTTGACGAGCTTGCTGCTCTTTCAATAAGTCTTCATAGCTTACAGTCGCATCAGTTACTTTAGCAGAAGCCAAAATGTAATCAACAACTTGGTCTTCTAGTACAACAGCTTCGATTTGTTGACGTTGTTGCGCATCGTTTTTGAAGTATTCGATCACTTCGTTTGGATCTTCATAAGAAGATGCCATGTCTTGGATATACGCTTCAACACGTGCAGCATCTACTTCGATTTTCGCATCAGCTAAAACACGGCTAACCAATACGCCAAGTTTTACAGATTTTTCAGCTTGTTCTTTGAACAATTCGTCTGGAAGCATGCTTGAATCAAATGCTTGCGCACCTTGAGCACCGAACTGTTGAGTGAACTGCTGAATCATTTGTTGACGTTGACGGTCAATTTCTTGAGCAAGCATAGCCGCTGGAAGTTCAACTTCGTTTGCAGCAACAAGCGCATCAAAAGTCGCACCTTTTACCTGGTTACGCAGGCCGTTTTTCACTTCACGTTCCATGTTTTTACGAACGTCAGCTTTCAACTTCTCAACGCCTTCTTCTTCAGATACACCGAAGATTTCCAGGAATTCAGCATCAATTTCTGGAAGTTTTTGTTTTTCAACAAGCTTCACAGTGATTTTGAATTGAGCTTGTTTACCAGCAAGGTTTTCAGCTTGGTAATCTTCAGGGAAAGTTACATCAATCACTTTCTCTTCGCCTTTCTTCATACCAACGATGCCGTCTTCGAAGCCAGGAATCATACGGCCAGAACCGAGTACAAGTTTGAAGTCTTCAGCAGCGCCGCCTTCAAATTTCTCGCCATCAACCGTACCTTCAAAATCGAAAGTCACTTGCATGTCTTTTTTAGCCATGCCTTTGGTTTCAGCCCAAGCAGCACGTTGTTTTTGAAGATTTTCGATCATCTTCTCAACGTCTTTATCGTTGACTTCAGTTGCTTTACGTTCAACTTCCAGACCTTCGAATTTCACTTCAACTTCTGGATAAACTTCAACAGTCGCTGTATATACCAGCGCGTCGTCTTTCATTTCAGTTTTTTCGATGTTTGGCATGCCCACAGCATTGATTTTCTCTTGCTGGATTGCTTCGAAAACTGTGTCACGAATAATATCGTTTACCACTTCTTGGTAGATACCCGCGCCGTATTCACGACGAACTACGTTTACAGGCACTTTACCTGGACGGAAGCCGTTGATCTTCGCAGTTTTAGCAGTGCGTTTTAAACGAGCTTCAAATTGCTCATTAATACGGCTCGTCGGTACAGAAACATTTAAACGACGGGCAACGCCCGAAACCGCTTCAGAAGTTACTTGCATGGCTTCCTCTATATATTAGGTTATAACAGGTTTATAAAAATGTGCCACATTATATGACAACATTTAAGGATATACAAAAAATACGCGCGAGTTCCAGTTTTTAAACCCTTTTTTTACTTGAATTGGCATCTTTTCAAATATTCAGGTGATTAAATTGAAATGAAGGAATTGTATATTTTTATTGCAAATGATAAATATTATCATTAATATTCCTGAAATTTGATTTGAATCTTTAACTTTCTCCATCTCGGAATTTCGGTTATGCGTAATTTTAATCTTCGCCCACTTGCAGTGGCTATTCTTGGGGTTACAGCTGCTTCTGCACATGCTGAAACAAATAATACCACTGTACCAGTAACACAATTGTCTACGATTGTGGTTTCAGCGGCGGGTTATGAACAAAAGATTAAGGACGCACCCGCTTCAATTACTGTACTCACCGAAGAAGATTTTAAAACAAAACGTATTACTTCTTTAGCAGATGCTTTAAGCGATGTAGAAGGTATTGATATTAGTCCTACGGCTGGTAAAACAGGCGGTCTAGATATTAGCATTCGTGGCTTACCATCTGAGTACACACTTGTACTCATTGATGGTCGCCGTCAAAACAGTACCGGCGATATTACACCGAATGGCTTTGGTGAAACAAAAAATAATTTTATTCCTCCATTGTCTGCAATTGAACGCATCGAAATTATTCGTGGCCCGGCATCTACCTTATATGGTTCGGATGCAATGGGAGGTGTCGTAAATATTATTACTAAAAAAGTAAGCAGCGAATGGACCGGTTCGATTGGTTTAGAAGGATCAATCTTGCCGAAAAGCTCTGATTTTGGTAACCAACGTAGTATCGATTTGTATGCAACTGGTCCCTTAGTACAAAACCTTTTGGGCTTACAAATTCGCGCAAAACATTGGGAACGTGACGAATCGAATGTAACTAGAGATATTGACCAAACAACATTAGGTACAGGTAATAATCCATCTGAAGGTAAAATTGATACCCTAGGTGCACGTTTAACATTAACACCCACAGACAAGCATGACATATCTATTGATGCAGAGTCTCAGCGCCAATCATATGAAAATCCGAAAAATACCAGCGGTTTCCAATTAGGTACTGTAGGCCCAGCAGGTGGCTATGATAATGAGATGGAATTTAATCGTGATAAATATGTGCTAGCTCATCAATGGCGTAATGACATTGGTACTTTAGACAGCAGCATTACCCGTAATGAAAGTGAAACTGTTGGTCGTCTTATTCCATCACGTATGCAAGGTGGCGATTTAGTTACTAAAACCCCGCGACTAATTGAAAGTGAAGATACTATTTTTGATACTAAACTGTCTGTAAATTCAATAGCAAATCATAACTTGATCTTAGGTGGCCAATGGTGGGATGCCAGCATTTCAGATGGCCTACGTTCATCTAAACCTGAGGTTAACTTTACTCAAGTTGGTTTGTTTGCAGAAGATACATGGAATATCTTACCAAACTTCGCCTTAACATTAGGTCTGCGTTATGATGATCACGATACTTTTGGTGATTTCATTACTCCTCGTGCTTATGCTGTTTGGAATGTTAACGATACTTGGACACTAAAAGGCGGTTATTCAGAAGGCTATAAAGCTCCTCGTTTAGAACAGTTGACAAATGGTGTAGTAAACGTTGGACGTCAAGGTGCTCAACCTATTTTTGGTAATCAAAATTTAAAACCTGAAACTAGCGATAACTATGAGCTTGGCATTTATTTCACACCTAATAATGACTTAAATATTAACTTGACAGGTTTTATCAGTACCGTTGAAGATAAAATTGTTTCAGGTGCAATCACAGATACTTCGGTAAATACAGGTGGCAATCCAGGTGAATGTTTAGTAAACCAAACTTGTGCAGACTATTTAACTGGTCTCGGCACTCCATGGCAGTGGCTTAATCAATCCAGTGATCGTGCTTTTATGATCACTCGACCTGACAACGTTGATGAAGTTGAAATTTATGGTACAGAGCTAGGTATTAATTGGGGCTTTGCTGAAGATTGGAAATTAAACTTTAACTACACTTGGACTGAAACTGAGGTTACCAAAGGTAAAGATAAAGGGAAAAAGTTACAAGACACCCCTGAGCATATGTTTAATGCAACTGTAAAATGGAATGTCGCTGACAATGCTGATCTTTGGTTACGTGGTGAATACCGTACCGAACGCTCTCGCTTCAAAACCACAAACTTAACTGGAGATGATCTTACTGTTTATAATACGTTGGGTGACTATGAGGCATATGGTTTAATGCACTTAGGCACAAATTATGCCGTGAATGATAACTGGGATATTGGTGTTGCACTCTACAACATTTTCGATAAAGACTTTAATAAGTATGAAATCGTTGATGGTACTGCCTATAACTTATATAGCAATACCCAAGAAGGTCGTCGCGTTCAGTTAAGTACAACTTTTAAATTCTAAGAAATACATCTCTTAAAAAAACCCTGCCCTGGCAGGGTTTTTTTCTTATCGTGCGATCAATACTTTCCAAAACATTGCTAATTCATGCCCTTCTAATAAACATCATTATTCTCAATAAAAAGTTAACAATCAGCTTTATTTATCAATATTTATTAAAATCAATTGTTTAATCAAGTATTGATATAACATTACATTTGAAATCTCATTTAATATTTTCTTAAAGATCATGAATTCCTATGACAAAAGGATAAAAATAAAAACAAGAATCATTATTATTCTCATACTTTTTTAATATTCATTTTTTAGGTTTAACATGACTTTCATTAAAACACGTAAAAAAATCGTTTCCTCTGCAATTGTTTCATCTTTATCAATGGTGGCTGGATCTGCGATGGCAGAAGAACAGGTGATCCAGTTAGAGACGATTCATCAAGAAGTCAAAGCTGAACCGGCACCTAGCTTCAAAGTAAGCCAATCTGCAAACAGCAAATTTGTAGCGCCTTTACTCGATACCCCCAAGTCAGTTGCGCTCATTTCAAAACAGTTAATTGAAGATACACAAGTCACTACCTTAAGTGATGCCTTGCGTACAGTTCCAGGGATTACCTTGGGCGCGGGTGAAGGTGGCAATCCAAACGGTGATCGTCCTTTTATTCGGGGTTATAATTCTGAAAGCTCCATGTATGTAGACGGCGTACGCAACGCCACTTCACAGAACCGTGAAATGTTTGCTGTCGAACAGGTTGAAGTCACCAAAGGTTCTGCATCTGCCATGGGCGGTGCAGGAACGACTGGTGGTAGTATCAACATGATTTCTAAAGTTGCTAAAGCGGGTGACTTTCTAGAAGGTTCTGTCGCGGGTGGTACTGACAACTATCAACGCATAACCTTGGATGGCAATAAAGATTTTGGAAATGGTATAGCAGCACGTGTGGCCGTGATGGGTCACCATAATGAAAAAGCTGGCCAGAAAAATGGTGCCGAATATAAACGTGCCGGTATTGCACCGAGTATTGTATTTGGTCTGGACACCCCTACCCGTGCGACTTTAAGTTATTACTATTTAAAATCGGATGACACGCCGGATTCAGGGGTTCCTTATAAGTATGATGCGGCAAAAAAAGCCACCGTCGGTAAACCTGTCGATGTAAAACAGGGCATTTATTATGGTTTATTAAGTCGTGATTTCCAGAAACAGGAAAATCAGATCGGTACCATCAAACTGGAACACGATTTAACGGATAACCTGACCCTGAGTAATACAGCGGTATATAGCACTGCCAAAAATGACTACTTATGGACCCAGCCAGATGACTCCAAAGGGAACGTGCTGAATGATAAAGTCTGGCATCGTATAAACTCACGTATTACTGATACCAACATCTTTACCGACCAGCTTGCTTTGACAGGTAAGTTTAATACAGGTGCATTCAAGCATAGCTTTAATATAGGTGCAGAGTACTCAGATCAAAAATCTGACAAAGGTAACTACTTAACAAGTTATCCAGGCTATCCAGGTACCACCACAGGTGGTTTCAACAGCGACTGTGCTATCAACGATGCATGGTGTACATCATTAACTAATCCAGACTCACGTGATCAATGGTTGGGCTCTTCCGCAGCCAACAAAAATCTCACGACAACCACGACCGAGACTACATCTGTCTATCTCTTAGATAATATCGAGTTTAGCCCGCAATGGTTATTAGATTTGGGTTTACGTTGGGATAAATTTGATACCAAGCAAACCACAAACGCGACTGGCGACTCTATTGAAAATAATACCGATTTCCTGACCTATCAGGCTGGATTAATCTTTAAACCTGTTGAAAATGGTTCTATCTATGCAAGTTATGCGACTTCTGCCAATCCGGTCGGTGTAGATGGCGGGGATGGTTCAGAAGCAATTGGCCAAGTCTATATGGACTTAGATCCAGAAGAGAGCCGTACCTTTGAAATCGGTACAAAGTGGGATGTATTAAATGAAAGACTGAGTTTAACCGCTGCCGTGTTCCGTACTGAAAAACAAAATACACGGATTCAACTGGATGCTGCTACATATACCAATGGCGGCGAAACCCAAGTAGACGGTCTTGAGCTGGGCGTAAATGGCCAAATTACGGATAAATGGGCTGTATCTGCTGGTTATACTTATCTCGACAGTGAAACTGTGAACCCGGGCCCATCCTGTAACCGTCAAGGGGTATGTACACCTGACAATCCTGCCAAAGGTAAGCAAATGCAGAATGTACCTAAAAATTCTGCAACCCTTTGGACTACCTATGCTGTAACACCTGCTTTAACTTTAGGAGCGGGTGCTGTTGCAATGGATAAAGTTTATGGTGATGCAGCCAATACCAAGTGGGTTCCAGGTTATGTCCGTTATGATGCCATGGCGCGTTATAACGTGAATGAAAATGTTGATTTGCAATTAAACGTCAACAACCTGTCTGATGAACGTTACTTCACTAAAGCTTATGCCTCTCACTATGCCACTGAAGCAGAAGGCCGCAGTGCAGTGCTGGCAGTCAACTTTAAATATTAATTCGATATAAGCGCATAGCCTCCTGATGGGAGGCTATGCTATTTTGAAAATGCAATTATTCGAGGGTTTCCAGTGCTGCATCATATTCCAAATGTACTGAGCAAAGAACAGGTGCAATATTTCCGTGAGGAGATGAAGAAGATTGAGTGGGTCAATGGCAAAGTCACCGCGGGTACACTCTCTGCCAGCGTGAAACAGAATCAGCAATTGCCTGAAGATCATCCACTCACTCATCATCTCAGCAATATTATTCTGGAATCTCTGGGACAGCATGCTTTATTTTTATCAGCGGCAATTCCTCTGGATATTATTCCTCCCCTGTTTAACCGCTATGAAAATAATGAATCTTTCGGCTTTCATGTCGATAATTCGATTCGTCGTATTCGTGGGAGCAATGAACGTCTCAGAACAGATTTATCCTGTACGGTTTTTTTGAGTGAACCTGAAGAATATGCCGGTGGTGAACTGGTGGTTGAAGACACCTATGGCTATCACGAAGTAAAACTGCCTGCCGGGGATATGATTCTGTATCCATCCACCAGTTTGCATGAAGTCACCCCAATCACCTCAGGTTGCCGAATTGCCTCATTTTTCTGGATACAAAGCATGATTCGTGATGATGCAGAACGGCATATGCTGTTTAATCTGGATCAAAGCATTCAAAACTTGAGAATGCAACTGGGCGATCAGCATGCAGAAGTTATGAAACTGACCAATTTGTATCACAACCTCATGCGCAAATGGGCCGAGCTTTAAAAGCTTGCCCGGATTAAATGCCTTTAGCCATCTAGGGCTATTTTTTCTAAAAATATAGGCTGATATGGCATGATTGGGTGTAAAAAATAACGGCTTATTTCAAAATCAAGAAAATATAAAACACTATACTTAAAATATATGGGAATATTTTTCAAAACTTAAAGCTTATAAGAAAATCTTTATTAAGATACGACTAAAATCTATTAAAAAAGCAAAAACTTTTCGGTTTAACTGGATTAAACTTAAAGTTATAAGTTGATCATGCAGGTTTTTTTGATTAAAACTAAATCCCAAATATTCCAGAAGATTTTTAGTTTTAATGCTGGTTCCAATCTGTATGTAGACGATTATAGACACAATCTATTCGGTAACCTTTGCCAGTGCTTCAACCAAGCGCAGACTCTATCAGGTTACACAAGGAGCTCTCTCATGATGTTGGCTGATCCAAGTAAAAAATACCGTCGCATGTATCAACGTGTGGACTTACCAGACCGTCAATGGCCGAACAATGAAATCAACAAAGCGCCAATCTGGATGAGTACTGACCTGCGTGATGGTAACCAGGCGATCTTCGAGCCAATGAACATGGAGCAAAAATTCAAGATGTTCCAGATGTTGGTGAAAATCGGTTTCAAGCATATTGAAATTGGTTTCCCTTCAGCATCGCAAATTGACTTTGATTTCACTCGTAAATTGATTGAAGAAGATCATATTCCTGAAGATGTTTATATCGAAGTTTTGGTTCAAGCCCGTGATCATTTAATTGCTCGTACCTTTGAATCTTTACAGGGTGCAAAACGTGCCATTGTGCATATCTACAACTCCAATTCACCGACTTTCCGCGAGAAAGTCTTAAATGTAGATGTAGCGGGCGCAAAACAATTAGCCGTCAATGCAGCACAAAAAGTCAAAGAATATGCCGCAAAACAGCCTGAAACTGAATTTGTCTTCCAGTACAGCCCGGAATGTTTCACTGCGACTGAATTAGAAGTTGCAAAAGATGTCTGTGATGCTGTGACTGAAATCTGGGAAGCATCACCGACCAATAAAGTGATCTTGAACTTGCCAGCAACGGTAGAAGTTTCAGGTCCACACATCTATGCCGATCAAATCGAATGGATGCACCGCAACATTCAGCGTCGTGACGGCGTGATTATTTCAGTGCACTGTCATAATGACCGTGGTTGCGGCATCGCGGCATCTGAATTGGCGATTATGGCTGGTGCCGATCGTGTTGAAGGTTGTGTGTTTGGGAACGGTGAGCGTACCGGTAATGTCGATGTGGCAGCAATCGCATTGAACATGTATACCCAAGGTGTTGCGCCAAACCTGGATTTCTCCAATATCAATGAAATTATCGCGACTGTAGAAGAATGTACCGGTTTGCCAGTACATCCACGTCATCCATACGCAGGTGATTTGGTCTTTACTGCATTCTCCGGCTCACATCAGGATGCGATCAAAAAAGGTTTCGAATTCCAGAAAGACCAAGAAATGTGGGATATGCCATATTTACCAATCGATCCAAAAGACTTGGGCCGTGACTATGATGCGGTGATTCGCGTTAACTCACAGTCAGGTAAAGGCGGTATCGCCTACTTGTTAGAATCGAATTACAACGTGACTTTACCACGTCGTTTACAAATCGAGTTCTCGCAAATTGTACAAAAACGTACCGATGAACAAGGCACTGAAATTTCTGCAACCGAGATCTGGAAGTTGTTTAAAGAGACTTATGTCGATGTTAAACATGTACATTACTCAACTAAGAACTACAAGTTATCGGATGACAATGGCAATCAGGTGATTGAGCTTGATCTTGAAATTGATGGCCAGTCACGTCGTGTTCGTGGTGAAGGCAATGGTCCAATTTCTGCGATTTTGGATGCACTTCAGTTACCGATTGATGTGGTGAACTATGAAGAGCGCAGCATCAGTTCTGGTGCACATGCCAAAGCTTTGGCCTTGATTGAACTGCAAGTCAAAGGCACTGGCAAGTCTGCCTTTGGTGCGGGTGTGCATGACAACATCGTGACCTCTTCGATCGAAGCAATTCTTGCATCGACCAACCGTCTGATTGATCAAGGTGTATTAAGCACTGATCAGGTAATCGCTGCTGCGGTCTAACCGGCTGTATTAGAATTAGCGATAATTCATAGCACTAAAATGACTTTAGAAGGATATCCGCTAGTGGTATCCTTTTATTATTCATACTCAAGATTTTAAGGCGAATCCTCCCCGTGTCTTTTCCAGCTGACTCAGTGGGCATTGTTGTCCCACAAAAGTTCCAATTTGAAGAGCCGTTAGAGCTTGAATGCGGTCGTATCCTCCCCCGTTTTGAACTGATGGTTGAAACTTACGGTACCTTAAATGCTGACAAGTCCAATGCCATTCTGATTTGTCATGCCCTTTCTGGTCATCATCATGCCGCTGGCTATCATCATGAAGATGATAAAAAGGCCGGCTGGTGGGACGCCTGTATTGGTCCCGGCAAAGCCATTGATACTGCAAAATTCTTTGTGGTATCACTGAATAATATTGGGGGCTGTAGCGGTTCTACCGGTCCAACGTCACCAAATCCTGAAAATGAAAACCGTCCTTATGGTCCAGATTTTCCGCTGGTCACGGTCCGCGACTGGGTTAAAACTCAGGCTTTATTGTCCGATCGTTTAGGCATTCAGACTTGGGATGCCATCATTGGTGGTTCACTCGGTGGCATGCAGGCACTGCAATGGTCAGTGGATTACCCGAACCGTTTAAGAAAATGTGTGATTATTGCCAGTGCGCCAAAACTTTCAGCACAGAATATTGCCTTTAATGAAGTAGCACGTCAGTCAATTTTGTCTGATCCTGACTTCCACAACGGCCGTTATCTGGAAAATGACAGCTATCCCAAACGTGGCCTGATCCTGGCGCGTATGGTCGGTCATATTACCTACCTGTCCGAAGAAGCCATGAAGCAGAAATTTGGCCGTGATCTGAAATCTGGCAAATTTATGTATGGTTTTGATGTCGAATTCCAGGTCGAAAGTTATTTGCGTTATCAAGGTGAACAGTTCAGCCGTAACTTCGATGCCAATACCTATCTGATCATGACCAAGGCACTGGATTATTTTGATCCGTCACGTGAATATGAACAGTCACTGAAAAAAGCCATGGCCCATACCCGGTGCAAATTTTTGGTGGTGTCCTTCACCACTGACTGGCGTTTTACCCCTGCCCGCTCGCAGGAAATTGTGGATGCCTTAATTAGCAATCATAAACCGGTGAGCTATTTAGATATTGATGCCGAACAGGGTCATGATTCCTTCCTGTTCCCGATTCCCCTGTATGTAAAATCTTTGCGTGCATTCCTGGGTGGTGAAGAACACCTGAAAGCCACACCGAAGGAGGCCGTATAATGCGTATCGATCAACAACTCGCTGAAAAGTGGATTAAGCCCGGTTCTAGCGTACTTGACCTGGGTTGTGGCGATGGTGAACTGCTGGCACAAATGAGTAAAAAACACGATATTCGCGCATACGGATTAGAAATTGATCAGGAAAAGATTGCAATTGCGGTCAGTCGCGGGTTAAATATCATCCAACAAGACTTAAACCTCGGTTTAAGCCGCTTTGCCGACCAGTCTTTTGACAATGTGGTCATGGCACAAGCTTTGCAGGCTGTAGATGCACCTGACGTATTATTGCGTGATATGGTGCGTGTAGGGAAACAGGCCATTATTACCTTTCCGAACTTTGCGCATTGGAAGACCCGTTCTTTCTTGGCAATCAAAGGGAGAATGCCGGTTTCTGAAGCCTTGCCGTATATGTGGTATAACACCCCGAATATCCACTTATGTACATTTCGTGATTTTGAAGCACTTTGTGCGGAAAATAATATCAAAATTATTAATCGACTCGCTGTGAACGGGAATCAAGAAGATAGTTTGCTGAGCAAGCATCTCCCTAATCTATTTGGTGAAGTCGCAATTTATCGAGTGAGCGCGCTATGAAAAAATTATTATTAAGTACGACGCTACTGGCGGGACTTTTTGGCATGCAAGCCCATGCAGACTATGTTGCTCCAAGTCCTTCTGTTGCCAGTCAAGCGGCTCAGTATTCAATAATGGATATCAACAGTCTGATCAAAGCAGCTAAAGCAGGTCAGGCCGGTGCACAGTTTTATCTGGCCACCAAATACCAGTATGGCAAAGACATTCAAAAAGATGAACGACAGGCCTTTGCCTGGTACAAAGCTGCTGCCGATCAAGGTTTAGCTGTGGCGCAGTTAAATGTCGGCCGTATGCTGGCAGATGGCATGGGCACCCGAAAAGATGAAGCGCTGGCACGTCAGTATTTTGAAAAAGCAGCCAGCCGTGGTGATAACCGTGCCAGCTTTAACCTGGCCATGATGGAAGAGAAAAAGAAAAACTACATGGGTGCTTATCAGTGGTATGAACTGTCTACCCGTGATGGCATGCTCGACAATAAAGTGATTACCCTTTCTGAAGGCAAGAAAACAGCATTGGCGGCCAACTTGACCCAGGAACAGATCCGTCAGGCGCGTGACCGTGCCGACAGATGGATTCAGGCACAATAAGCTGAATGGTATAAATAGCACCTTCGGGTGCTTTTTTATTGCCTACAAATCCGCAATGGCAGTTAAAATAGCACGATTGATATTTAGAGAATGAGTGACATATGGCTTCTACAGATTGGTTATCCCAAGGCACACTGGTATTGGCAAGTAATAACAAAGGTAAAATTGCCGAGTTTGAGAAAATGTTTGCGGAACTGCAACTGCCGGTAGATGTGATTCCTCAAGGTCAACTGAATATCGAAGATGCCATCGAAGATGGTTTAAGCTTTGTTGAAAATGCCATTATCAAGGCACGCCACGCGGCTAAAATCTCAGGTAAACCTGCGATTGCCGATGACTCAGGCATTTGTGTGCCAGTTCTTGGCGGAGCTCCTGGGATCTACTCAGCACGTTATGCCGGTGAACATGGCAATGATGCCGCCAACAATAAGAAACTGCTGGCAGATTTGAAACCATTGCGTAAAGATAGCGAAGCGATTGAAGGCATGTTTGTCTGTGTACTGGCACTGGTTCAACATGCTGAAGATCCACTGCCACAAATTTTCCAGGGCATCTGGACGGGTGAAATTTTAGAAGCAGCACGCGGTGAAAATGGCTTCGGTTATGACCCGCTGTTCTGGTTGCCGGAACTCGGTATTTCCAGTGCAGAAATGAGCAAAGAAGAAAAGAATAAAATCAGTCATCGTGGTCAGGCCATGCAGCTGTTTAAAGCCAGTTTGGCGAAATAATTTGTTTTACCCCTCCCTTTTCCAAAGGGAGGTCGGGAGGGATTCAAATTTACCTCTTATCAAGAATCCCCCTAAATCCCCATTTTTCAAAGGGGGGGACTTTATAACTCTTTCTAGCCTTCTCTCCAAAAAAGGAAACTTTATAGCGTAGGCATCACCGCATGCAACACCAGCCCATAGATCCCAATCAAAATTGCACTCGCAATCGTCCCCGAAGCAATATATTTGGCAGAATGCCCTGTGCCCTGATAATGGGTTTCTAAAGCCACGATGTTCGCTGCCGGTGGCAATAAGAAATACATCATCATTACACTATAAGTCAGGAGCTGATGTGGAATCGGCAAGAATATATAGGCAATACCAGCCAAGCCTAATGCAAAAATAAAGCGCCCGCTGATCAGCACCAGACTGCGCTTTAAATCCCTCAGCTGAATACGGACATGACGAAGCCACATGCCCAAAATGCACATTCCTGCAAAAGTGACTAAAAATTTATTGGCTGCATATGCCCATTGAAGGATGGGATGAAACTCATAATGACTAAAGTCCCAAAATGATAAAACCCCTGCAATACTGAGTGCGATCACCGGTGGTGATTGCAGGACATTTTTCAGAATAAATGTCCAATCTTGGCGAGTTTGGCTCACGGCAATGACAGCACTGACATTCCCAAATAATGAGCCACCAATATAAAGTGCAATCATGGTCGACATTGCGTCAGTGCCAAACACTGCTAAGGCAAACGGCAGACCGAGCCATACGCCATTCAAATAGCTAAAACACAGCGCACGCAATTTATCTTTGGCAAAATAATAAAACAGGCTAAACAACACAATTGAACTAAAAATACTAAAGCCCATCAGCCACAGACTGCCCGCTTTATAAAACACCATATTGTAAATAATCAGCACAGGAATCAGAACACGTGCCAGTAAAGCCGCCAAGACAGGTCGAACCGGTTTTAAATATTGCACGCCCCAATAACCAATCAAAAAAGACAGCAGGGGAAGAATCAAGGCCATGACAGTGCTGCTGAGATTTCCATATCAGGTTATATGCTAGCACAGCATCCTTTTCATCTAATGATAGATTTTTCATATGAATTACTCATTACCCTGCTGCCGTGTCGGCAAACTGTCATTAAAGCGTCACTGCATTGTCATACAAGCCTGCTGAGATAGGGGCATGAAATATAGAGGATAAAATAATGGCAGGATTATCAATTTGGCATGTGCTGATTTTTGCAATTGTGGTGATTTTATTGTTTGGTACATCGAAGCTGAAAAACCTGGGTAAAGATGTCGGCGGTGCAATTAAAGACTTTAAAAAATCAGTCAAAGATGAAGAAGCAGAAATGGCCAAGCTGCAAGAACCGCGAACGATTGATGCACAAGTCAAAACCCCTGAAACCTCAATCAAGAGTTAAGAGTCCGCTATGCTCAATATCGGAATGACCGAGCTGCTGATTTTCGGGATTATTGCACTTCTGGTGCTTGGGCCAGACAAGTTACCTGAGGCAGTCCGTTTTGTCGGAACATGGTATGGCAAGATCAAGCGCATGGTCAGCAATGTTCAGAACGATCTGGATCGTGAATTACGCTTGTCCGAACTGCGAGAACAGATGCAGGCCGAAATGCAGCGGATCCAGCAACTCGAAGCCAAGATGCAGGCACAAATGGCAGATTTGCAGCAGCCGATTGCAACTGATGAATTAAAAGTAAAGCCTCAGGCTGCCCAGCCCGTGCTTCGCTATCAGCCTGTAGTACAGCCCGTATCAGTGGTGTATTTACCTCAGCCTGCACAAACTCAAGCAGTGATTTCCCAACAACGCTATACAGAAATGAAGGTGGCCGTATGACGTCTTCACCGACCACACCTGCTTCAAATGATGCTGCAGCGCTGAACCTTGAAGAGATGCCGATTACCCAGCATTTGGTGGTGTTAAGAAAACATCTGTTTAAAGTGGTTGCTGTCCTGATTGGCCTGTTTTTCTGTTTGCTGCCTTTCGCCAATCAGACCTATCAATGGTTATCTGAACCTTTACGGGCACAATTGCCTGCCAGCTCGACCATGATTGCCACGGATGTGACGGCAACATTCATGGCACCGTTTAAGCTGAATTTCTTTGTGGCGCTGATGATCACAATGCCGTTTATTCTGTATCAGCTCTGGACATTTGTTAAACCGGCGTTATATGCCAAAGAAAAGAGTCTGGCGCTGCCGCTTTTGATCGGCAGTATTGTGCTGTTTTATACCGGGATCAGCTTTGCCTACTTTGTGGCCTTGCCTTCGATCCTGCATTTTTTTATCAGTGTCTCGCCGGAAACTGTGGCACCGATGACTGACATTAACAGTTATCTTAGCTTCTGTTTAAAGCTGTTTCTGGTCTTTGGTTTTACCTTTGAAATCCCGATTATTACCTTGGTTTTAATCCTGATTGGGGCAGTTTCAACACAAACCCTGGTGGAGAAACGGCGCTTTATTATTGTCGGCTGTTTCTTTGTCGCGATGTTCGTGACACCACCAGATGCACTGTCGATGATCATGTTGGCTGTACCGATGTGGCTGCTGTTTGAACTGGGTTTGTTGGCAGGAAAACTGATTGAAAAGCGTCGTTTAACCGATCAATAATAACTACAACCCAAAAACAAAAAGAATCATATTTAACTCAGGCAGCCAAGGCTGTCTTTTTGTTTTATACAAATAAAGACATTGATTTATTTAACTTTATTGAAATATTGACTTAACCAGATTGTCATACTTTAAGTCTATTTTGTTCATAACTTTATAACCAAGCCTTTTTTGCCAGGAACTAAAAAATGACAGATTATTTAGATTTCAATGACGATTATGACAGCAACAACTCGGGGAATGCAGAATTCACTCAAATTTTGCAAAAAAATATTAACCGCCGCGAATTGATCAAAAAAACAGCTGGTGGTGCAGTTGCCTTAACTTTGGCAGCTTCTTTAACCGGTTGTAGTGATGACGATGATGAACCAAATAACTCAGACAATCCTACTCCACCATCAACTGAACCAGATTTAACAGCGAAACCAAGCTCGCTAAAATTTAAGGCAGTCGAGAAAAACACTTTAGAACAATTTTCGGTGCCTGAAGGCTACGATTTCAAAATCTTGCACGCTGTAGGCGATCCTCTGAATTCAAGCCTGCCAGTTTGGGATGAAAACAATATTCCAAGTGGTATTTCATATGAGCGTCGTGTTGGCGATAACCATGACGGCATGACCTTTTTCGGTATGAATGCCGCTAAGCAAAATTATGATGCAACAGTATCTGATCAAGGTCTGTTGGTCATGAACCATGAATATCTGCAACGTGGTGATCTACACCCTCGCGGTAATGCTTTTGATCCAAAAGATATTACTGAAGATGAAGCGCTCCGTGAAATATATGCACATGGTGTTTCAATTGTTCACTTGAAAAAAGACCCAGCCACTCAAGCTGTTAGCGTGAATCTGGACTCACCATTTAACCGTCGTATTACTGCAGCAAGTGAAATTGAATTTAGAGGCCCTGTAAAAGGTCATGCCTTGGTACAGACAGCATTCAGCCCAACTGGCTTGATTACACGCGGTACGATCAATAATTGTGGTAATGGCTATACTCCGTGGGGAACCTATCTCACCACTGAAGAAAACTTTAACCAATACATCGCACGTAAAAAAGAAGGTGACGCTGGAGATATACGTGATGCCATGACTGAACATGCCATCTCTCGCTATAAAGTGAACAATAAGGCAAGCGGTTATAACTGGCAGAGTATTACAGCTCCAACACTTTCATCTGTAGATATGTTCAGCCGTTGGAACACTGCCGCTTTAGCGAACACAGCTCAAGAAGATTATCGCAACTCGATTAATACTTTCGGTTGGATCGTGGAAATTGATCCATTCGATAACCGTAGTCGCCCAGTAAAACGTACCGCTTTAGGTCGCTTTGCTCATGAAGACTGTCGTGTTAGCCGTGCCATCGAAGGTAAGCCACTTGCATTTTATATGGGCGATGACTCTCAGGGCGAATACATTTATAAGTTTGTGTCAGCAACCAATTGGAATCCAAGTGATATCAATGGTGGCTATGCAGCTGGTGACAAATACATGGACAAAGGTAAGTTCTATGTCGCCAAGTTTGATTTTAATGAAGCTACCGGTGAAGCGCGTGGTGAATGGCTTGAACTGTCCATGAATAACCCGAAAATTACGAGTTATGACAAATATCAGTTTAAAGACCAGGCCGATATCTTGGTGCATGCACGCCTAGCTGCCGATGCAGCGGGCGCGACCAAAATGGATCGTCCTGAATGGGTTGCCGTAAATCCTGAAAATGGTGAAGTTTATGTGACTTTAACCAATAACTCACAACGTGGTACCGGTCATGCCATTGATGCAGCTAACCCACGTCAGTACTCGGACGATGATGATGCAACGAACCGTCTGAGCGGTAACATCAACGGCCATATCATTCGCTTCCGTGAAACAGGTGACGATGTTACTGCAACATCATTTACATGGGATATTTTCCTATTCGGTGCCGAAGCAGATTCAATCCCAGGTGTAAATCTTTCTGGCTTGACGGATGCAAATGATTTCTCTAGCCCAGATGGTATGTGGTTTGATGACCGTGGCGTATTATGGTTACAAACTGACGATGGTGCATATACGGATACAACCAACTGCATGATGCTTGCAGCACTTCCTGGTTCAGTGAGCGATGGTTCTGTACAAACCGCAACAGCGGGCACAGGCACACAAAAAACACCTATGGGTGCGAAGCTAGATGACTCGAAGCTACGCCGTTTCTTGGTTGGTCCTGCTGGCTGTGAAATTACAGGGGTTACCATGACACCTGACTACAAAGCCATTTTTGTAAACGTGCAACATCCGGGTGGTACTTGGCCTGCCAACCAAGCTGAAAATTTAATCAGTACTGGTCGTGCATATTCACGTCCACGCTCAGCAACAGTCGTGATTACCCGTAAAGATGGTGGTGTCATTGCAGGTGAATCGTTAGAAACCCCTAAAGCTTAAACTCTGAAGTGATTTAAAAAAATGCCGACATCTGTCGGCATTTTTCATATCCGGTGATTATTTCAGGCTAATTATTTTCTCAATAGTATGACCTGCGGTTGCACCTTGTTGTGACTTTTCGATCCAGTGCCATTTATCGTTGGTCATTCTCAAAAAATTGGAACAGCGGGTTCCATAGGCTAGACTTTGAATAAATGTCGACGATAGCAGCTGTTCCATTTCAACCGAAATGCCGGTATCTGGCAGCAGTTCAGGAATCACTTTACGTTCATCTTCCAGAATATCCCAGACTGCATGATACAGATCAGCTTCCGAAACTGACTGTTGTTGCAGCATCGGTAAAAATTCCTGGGTAAAGCGTTTGCGCAAATGTCGGGTCTTGTACCAGTCTTCACTCATCAGACCATTGGAAACCACATAGACGCCATGCGCCAGTACTTGTGGTGCTTCACCGCGATTGCTCATATATACGGCCTGATCTTGATTTCCAATAAAAAGATTAAAACCGGCATAGTCACACTGCCGTTGTTCCAGATCTTGTGCGAAACGAATCGGCGTTAAGTCCGAATTTAAAAAATCCTGGATGATATGACCACGTGAAGTCGGATAATCTGTCCGATCTTGCCCGTTGCGAAAATTGGTAATCACTGCCCAGCGACCTGAGGCCGTGATACCCATCCAGGTGCCGCCCGACTGCAAATCCTGCCCGGCAATAATCGGACTATCTTCCCATTCATGCAATGCCTGTGTAGGCCGCTGATAGAATTCATCCCGATTTGAAATCAGACATAATGGGGTCTCATCCACAACCCGCCAAGCCAGTGCCACGATACACATAATTTACGCTCTCGATCTTTACACATTGAATGTACAACATTTTTCTTTGCTTTCAGCTAAAATCTGTGCAAAACAGAATCACAAGGAACAGGAATGCTCACCTATCCCAATATTGATCCCGTCGCGATTTCGCTCGGGCCCCTGCAAGTCCACTGGTATGGACTGATGTACTTACTGGCATTTTTATTTGCCTGGGGATTGGCAACGTTTCGAGCCAAACAACGCGGCTGGACGCCAGATATGGTCTCTGACCTGATTTTCTTCGGTGCGCTTGGTGTCATCATCGGTGGCCGTGTCGGTTATGTCTTGTTCTATGGTTTTTCTCAGTTCCTCGCAGATCCTTTATGGTTATTCCAGATCTGGACCGGTGGTATGAGCTTCCACGGTGGTTTCCTCGGTGTCATTCTGGCCATGCTGTGGTGGTGCCGGAAATACAAGATGACCTGGTTCCAGACCCTGGATTTTATCGCACCCTGCGTACCAACGGGGCTGATGTTTGGCCGGATTGGTAATTTTATTGGCGGTGAATTGTATGGCCGTCAGGTGACCGATCCCAACTTTGCCTGGGGCATGATTTTCCCGACCGATCCTTTGCAGCTGGTGCGTCATCCATCACAATTGTATCAGGCGCTGTGTGAAGGCCTGATTCTGTTTATTGTATTGTGGTGGTTCAGTTCCAAGCCGCGTCCACGTATGGCGGTCTCTGCACTGTTCCTGATCGGTTATGGTCTGGCACGCTTCGTGGTCGAGTTCTTCCGTGAGCCGGACAATGGTCAGCTGTTTATTGGCTGGATGAGCAAGGGCCAATTCCTGAGCCTGCCAATGATCCTGATTGGCTTGTGGATGATGTGGTATGCCTACCAAAAGAAAATCTATGACTGGGGTCCAAACAAAAATAGCTGAGAAAATCGCGTAATTTAGCGAGGCCAAGGCCTCGCTTTTTTATACTCAAAATATGCTAAAGTGCCGATTATCTCTTCTATTCTTTCATCATTATGCTTGAGTTCTGGTTTAATCCGCAGGTATCTATTCTCAAAAAACTGTTGATCTTTATTGTGATTGCAGCGACAGCTGCAGGCTTGTACTGGATGGAACCACTGCCCTTAGATTCAATTTTGATGTTTGTCGGTACTGGCATCATTTTTCTGATCTGTCGTTACTGCAAAATCCACTTTGCCAGCAAAAAACCGACCGGGTTGCTGTATAGATTACTGACCTGGATTCCAATTGCCTTATTGATTGCTTTAGTTTTTATGAATATGCGACAGGGCGAAATCCTGATTCCGGGTGCACAAGGCATTGCATTTATGGCACTGGCAATTTGTCTGTTTTCTCCACTGTCCCTGCTCAATCAAAACAAATCAGATTCGGGTTCACCCCATGCTTGAATTTTGGTATTCCGAACGCTGTAGCCGTCAAATCAAACTCATCGTCATCATCGCGACCTGTATTTTTATTTATGCGGCATCGACTGTGGCCCAGTTAGATCCGGTATTTGTTGGGGTGAGTTTAGCGATTGGAGTTGTCGTGCATTTACTGCACCATTTCCGCCTGAAAATCTCAAAATCCAATCCCTATGCAAATGGCTTTAGCGCCTTGAGCCGGGTGATTCCCATCATTGCCTTAATTACCCTGTTTGGCTATTTACCAGAACAGCACCAGCAATGGGGCAAATTTGCCTTGGGTCTGCAATGTCTTGGCTTTGCCGCGATTGGATTATTTATCGTATCGGTCTATGAAAACCGTGCGAAGCGTTTTGAGGACTGATCACTTCGCAGTATTTTCTTAGAAGTAAGTTTCCAGACGATAGTAACTATAAGTCACGTTTTTATTGCGATAAACCGCATGATCTCGCTGTTTGAAATCCGATACCCAGGCACTACCTGAATAAGCCGCGATATGTCCATATTTATGTCCCTGAGTACGGTCAATAATATAGATATCGCCTTTTTTCGGCCGATCAAAAGAAGCATTAATTTTCTTATAGCCCAGCTGCATCAGGGTACTTCCCCAATCTGCCGCTGCCACCGGATGATTCACAATTTTCGCACCCGAGGATTGCAAGCCGACACGAATACTGCGCGCACATTTTTGTGTACTGGTATTTCGGGTAATGCCTTGCAGATAACTGGTAAATTTCTCGATATTAATCCGATGGCCATTGCTGAGGCCTGAAACATTACGGGTAGTGGCTGGCTGTGATGACTTTTTAGGTCTTTGCTGCGATTGGGAACGCACCATGATATTCGCTTGGACAGGAGCATGTACTTCGCTCATGTTTACTTGATGATCATAGATCATGCCTTACCAACCGCTCCTCGCCTGTAATTTAGGCTTTCATATTGTTAACAAGCCGAGAATACTAGTCGTTTAAATGTTATCTTTCACATTAAAAATGTAAATAAATTTGTCTATTTTTGCGGCATTCAAATTAAGCCGTTCTTTCTAATACAGTTACAAAACCCATCATCTTTGCAAAAAAAATGTAAAGCAAAGCCAACTCCGACGCCTTGCAAAGTCTTTTCAGCCTGAAATACACAAAATGAGTCCTTATTTTTTTTCTACTCAAACGTGTGACTTTAAGCTGTAGCTCGGCCATTTTCAGACAACATTTCACTACATGATTACATCATTTTGAGCTTTGCACCCTGTATTACACTGATTCGGCATTTTTAAATATTGAACTAAACGGAGAAGAAAAATGAGTCAGACTTTAAGTACCGTTTCAAATTTTAATTTAGAACAATATTTAGGCACCTGGTATGAAATTGCACGTTTGCCGATGAAACACCAACCCGAGAACAGCACCGATATTTCTGCGGTATATAGCTTAAATGAAAATGGCAAGGTTCGGGTTCAGAACCGCTGTCTGGATGGTGAGGGTAAGCTGGATGAAGCCATTGCTGAAGCGACCATTGTCGATGCAGAACATGCCAAGCTCGAAGTCAGTTTTTTACCTGAAGGCCTGCGTTGGATTCCGTTTACCAAGGGCGATTATTGGGTATTAAAAATCGATCCGGATTATCAGACGGCCCTTGTGGGCGAACCTGGTAAAGAATACTTATGGCTGCTACATCGCGGGACGACTTTAGATGAAGCCACTCAACGTGAATATTTAAGCTATGCAGAATCCTTGGGTTATGATCTGTCCGATCTGATTCACACCGTGCATACTGGCCATAAAACGGCTTAATTTACTGTACAAAGACCTCTATCAGGAGGTCTTTTTTATTCTGGTTTGAGCGATGAAAGCTCATCAAAAAATGCTATGATATGCGCAATTTAAATTGTCCCTTTCGACAGCAAATTATTTTTGAAATAATCTATACTGCTGTTAAAACGGCGATTTTCAACAGATTTAAATAGAGAGACCTATGCGCCAATATCTTGACCTTTTACAACACATTCTCGACAACGGCGGCGATAAAGGCGACCGTACCGGTACAGGGACACGTTCGATATTTGGTCATCAGATGCGCTTTGATCTTTCCCAAGGTTTCCCTTTACTCACCACCAAAAAAGTTCATTTCCGTTCTATCGTGATTGAATTATTATGGTTTTTAAAAGGCGACACCAACGTTCAATATTTAAAAGATCATAAAGTTTCGATTTGGGATGAGTGGGCAACCGCCGAACAGACCGCACGTTTTGGCCGCCCTGAAGGTGAACTGGGGCCAGTTTACGGTCACCAGTGGCGTAATTTTGGTGCCAGCAAAAATGCAGATAATAGCTATAATCAGGATGGTTTTGACCAGATCAAATGGTTGATTAATGAAATTAAAACCAATCCGAATTCGCGCCGTCTGATTGTATCTGGCTGGAATCCGAATGAAGCGGGCCAAGTGGCATTACCGCCTTGCCATACCCTGTTCCAGTTCTTTGTCCACAATGGCAAATTGTCTTGTCAGCTGTATCAGCGTAGCGCCGATGTTTTTCTCGGTGTTCCATTTAATATCGCCAGCTATGCCCTGTTGACACATATGATCGCGCAAGTCTGTGAGCTGGAGGTCGGTGATTTTGTCTGGACCGGTGGCGATACACATTTATATAGCAATCACTTCGAGCAAGCGCAATTACAACTCAGCCGTGAGCCCTTGGGCCTGTGCCAACTTAAATTGAATCCTGAAATCAAAAACCTGTTCGACTTCAAATTTGAAGATATTGAAATTATTGGTTATGAATCACATCCGGGGATTAAGGCACCCGTTGCAGTGTAAATGTTCCCAAACCAAAGAAAATCAAAATCCCACTTTGCTTAAAGTGGGATTTTGCATTTTAATAGGAGCAAATTTTTATTTGTTTTTGAGTGTAGGTATGGCATTTCAGGATTTAGAAGTCGTTCATGTCGTTGCAATGGATCAGCAGCGCTGTATTGGTAAGGACAATGACCTGCCTTGGCATATCTCAGCCGATCTCAAGCATTTTAAAGAAATCACTCAGGGCGGTGTAATTGTCATGGGCCGCAAGACCCTTGAGTCGATGGGGCGTGCGCTCCCTAAACGCGTGAACTGGGTCATTACCCGTGATCCTGACTGGTCTTTTCAAGGCACTAAAGTTGCTCATAACATTGAAGATGCGCTTATTCAGGCAGTTACTGATGTACACAGCTCAGAAAAACCGACGTCTATTTTTATTATTGGTGGCGGTGAAATCTTTAAACAGACCATGGACATTGCCGACCGTCTGGAACTGACTCATGTCGACCTGGATGTACAAGGTCATGCCTATTATCCTGAAATTCCGGCAGAATTCAAAAAAGTCGCGACCGAGCAACATATTGACGACAAAACCGGGATTGCTTTTGAGTTTGCAACCTACAGAAAATAAAGCCTATTTCTCATGAAAAAGTGACCATGCAGGGACGAGAATATATTTCCAAGCACTGGAGTCTGTGGCTGCTGGGCAGCCTGTTTACCCTCTTTGTTATTCTGTCGAGCCTGTGGCTCAGCCTGATGCTCTGGGTTCAGCAACCTCTCGGCAAGATTGGCAGCTTGATCCTGATTGGTGTTTGGTTAACGTTTTCCCTGCTGGTACTCGGGATCTACTTCACCCGGCACCTGATCTCGCGTAAAGTCGATAGCATTCTATATCTTCTGGTCTTTCTGTTTTGTCTGCTGGGCTATTTTAGTCTGCAAGCGCGTCAGGATCGGGAGTGGAATCCTGAAGTGGCTCAGTTGTTGCACTATGAACAACAAGGCGATCAGGTCACCCTGCACAATATCCGGAACTTTGACTGGCAAGCTGATGGTCGTTATATCGAACGTTGGGAAAGCCGCAGTTTTGACCTGAACCAGATTAGCGGGGTGAATATCATTACCTCCTACTGGATGGGTCCGAAAATTGCCCACACGTTGGTCAGCTTCGATTTTGCCAATCAAAAACCTCTCACTTTCTCGATTGAAATCCGCAAGGAAAAACATGAAGAGTTTTCTGCAATTGGTGGGTTTTTCCGTAAATATGAATTGAGTCTGGTGGCATCGGACGAAAAAGATATTGTGTATACACGTAGTAATATTCGCGGAGAGCAGGTGTATTTCTTTCCGGTAAATATGCCACAAGCTCAGGCCAAAGCCTTATTCAAAGAATATCTGGCCCAGGCCGATGAATTGGCCAGAGAACCCAAGTGGTATAACACCCTGACCAGTAATTGCACCACTCTGGTCTTTGATATGGTTCAGGCAGTATCGCAACAACAATTGCCTTCAGATTATCGACTGTTAGCGTCCGGCTATTTACCGAATTATCTCTATGATCTGAAAGTGCTGGATCAATCTTGGGATATGCACACCTGGTACCAACGGGCGCATGTGAATCCACGAGTCAAACAGAGCGCCGATCTGTCCAGCCAGGAATATTCGCAGCGACTTCGTCAAGGCCTGCCTGCACCTCAGACGCATTAACTGGCGTTTTATTACTGTAAATAAAGATACAAAACCGACTGGAACCCGGATCATTTTTTTGTTTATATACAAATAGCTAGTCAATAATCAGAGTATCTTTCATGCTAAAAAAATTAACTGCAATCGCCCTATTGGGTTCAGTATTGGCTGTAATGGGCTGCGAAACCGTGCCGAATACCGCCACCACACAAACCACGAATCATTTACAACTTTTGCAAAATCGCACCTGGATTGCCACACAGATTGGCAATACTGAAATCAAGACCGCAGCTACTGCACCTCATCTTCCAAGTCTGCAATTTGATGCCAGCACCCAGCGTGTTTCCGGTTCAGATGGTTGTAACCGGATCATGGGCAGCTATACGGCGGGCAAAGATACTTTGAATTTAAGCCAGATGGCAACAACACGCATGGCCTGTATGCATAATGATCAGCTTGATCAAAAATTTAATGAAGCTTTAGCCAAGGTGACGCATTATCAGGTATTTGGTAAAACCCTAAAACTATTGGATCGTCATGGTAATGTGTTAATTCAGCTGGAAAGTGCAGTTCAGCCACGTTAAGACTTCCCTACAAAAAGCCTGTATTGGCGGGCTTTTTTTATCTTTCATACTGATGGGCCAGGATTTAACCATCAGCCCAGTTCAATCGAATGAGGAATCAGCCATGCAACAAGCACTTTTTGGTGGTGGATGCTTTTGGTGTACCGAAGCGGTATTTTTACAAATTCAGGGCGTTCAGCAAGTCCTGAGTGGCTATGCCGGCGGTCATACCCCTGAGCCAAATTATGAGGCCGTGTGCGGCGGTGAAACCGGCCATGCTGAAGTTATTCTGGTTGATTTCGACGAAAACCAGATCAGCTATGCCCAGCTCCTTGAGGTGTTTTTTGCGACGCATGATCCAACCACTTTGAACCGTCAGGGCAATGACGTCGGCACCCAATATCGTTCCGTGATTTATTATCTGAATGCTGAACAAAAAACTCAGGCAGAAGCAGCCATGGATGCTTTAAAAAATGAAGGCCTGAATATTGTGACTGAACTCAGCCCGATGCCGACCTTCTATCCTGCTGAGGAATATCACCAAAATTTCTTTGCGAAAAATCCAAACCAAGGTTACTGCAATTTTGCCATTCCGCCAAAACTGAATAAATTACGCAGTAAATTTATGACTTTGTTAAAAACCCATTAATTTGCATAAAAAATGGGGATAAAAAAAGCGACTGAAATCAGTCGCTTTTTTTGTTAGCTGAATCTTAGTTATCGGTTGCAAAGGCAATGTCGCTGAGTCCGGCTCCACTCGCACGCGACATGACTTGAGCTACCGTGTCATAACGGGATTCTTTATCTGCTTTCAGCACAATCGTCGGCTGACGTTCGGTCTGACCTGCTTCATTAAAACGGGTCTGCAATTCGTCTAGGGTCAGGACATTGCCATTCCAGGCAATCTCACCTTCCGCATTGATGCTGATTGTGACATTTTCAGGCGGCAGATCAATAATCTCCGCGGTGGTTTGTGGCAAGGTTAATGGAATTGATGGGTTCGCAACGGTCGCTGTCACCAAGAAGATGATCATCAATACCAACATAATGTCGATGAGGGGAATGAGGTTCATCTCATTCATACCTACATCGTTGTCTTCACCCAGTTGAAAAGCCATTAAGCTTGACCTCCCACTAAACTCTGTTGTGTTACTTTTTCATCAGACTTTTTTGTAGCAGATTCCTGTTGCAACATGGTGTCAATCAACAAGCCATGTGCCTGATCTTGTAACTCATGCGCCAAACCACGATTGAAACGCACACAGATGTTATAAGCCAGTACCGCAGGAATCGCGACGGCCAAGCCTAGACCCGTCATGATCAAGGCTTCACCGACTGGGGTTGCCACTTGTGCCAGACCAGCCTGACCGCTTTTACCCACTGCAACCAGCGCATGGAAAATACCCCACACGGTACCAAACAAACCGACAAATGGTGAAATCGAAGCAATCGTACCGAGGACGGATACCCCTTTCTCAGCATTGGCTTTTTCGGCTGAAATCTGACGTAACAACGCCTGTTCTGCCACTGCCTTACGCTGTTCAAAGCCCAAAGGAGCCAATTTGGTTTTCAGTTGCTCCAATGCTTGAGACAGCTGGGTATAAGCAACTTGTTTAAGCTGGCGAGTGCCCATTAAACGCAGCACAAAAATGGTCCATGTCGCAATCGACATTGCCAATAACACGAAGTACAGCGTTTTACTGACTGCATCAGCGTGTTGCCAATAAACTGAAAAGTTCATCTTCGAACTCCTAATGGGTTAGCCGTTATTTGGTAATTTGAAAATCGAAAGGCTGCTCAACCCGGGTTGGATAAGCCACACCATTTTCCACATATTTGGTTAGTTGCGCGCGGCGTACCGCTGCTTCAACTTTACGGTTCACTGCCGAGCTACAATCCGAATTACGTGCAGTCGCAGAAACCACTTTACCCTGCTCATTTGCCGCCACATCGACCACCATCGAACAAGTCGCTCTTAACTCACCTGAAGACAAGGAAACTTTCGGTGCGCGCTGCCAGCTCACTCCCCCCCCAATCGAGACACTTTTTGGTGATGGCGGCGCAGCAGGTGCTGGCGGTGCTACAGGTGCAGGTGGCGCGACTGGAGCTGGTGCCGGTTGCACTTTGGTTTCGGTGACCACTGTCGGTACCACCGGACTTGGGGTTGGTTTAGCTTCAACGGGTGGTGCTTTCACGACTTTAGGTGCTTCTGCCTTCTTCACCTGTTCTATTTTTTCAACTTTTTTTGGTGGTGGTGGCAGCGGTTTATCTACAATTTTGACTTCTTTGGGCCTAGGCGGCTCTTTTTGTGGCTCGGCCTTCGGCTTTGGCGGTAAAGGTTTGGGTGCTTCCTGCAATTTTACAAAGCGCACTTTAAGCGGCTCTTTCTCTACAGGCTTGAGCTCCGGTGCGTCCATCTGGCTCACTGCCCACAATAGGCCCACATGTCCGACGAACACGGCCGCCAGAATCGAGATGACTTTCTTTTTCATCTTGTTGGGCGGTGTAGGTGGCATGGGAGCAGCAACTTGACTCATTAAATCTATTACCTTGAGGAGATGATGTGAAACAAACAATCAAGCTCATCGGTTAGCACAATTAAAGTACGCCAATAATAAATGAGAAGTGTTTTCATTTGCAACTACTAATCATGCCTTTCACTGACTTTTTTTGCATCAAAACAAAAAAGGCACACTAAAAGTATGCCTTTTTAAATAGGGATGCAAGTTTTATTGGAACACCACAGTTTTATTGCCATCGACAATAATACGGTCTTCCAGATGCCATTTCACTGCACGTGCCAGTACATTACGTTCTACATCCTGACCGAGTTCACGCAACTGTTCAACGGTAAAGTCATGATTGACACGTTCTACGTCCTGCTCGATGATCGGACCCTGATCCAGATCGGCAGTAACATAGTGTGCAGTCGCACCGATCAGCTTGACACCTTTTTCATGCGCCTGCTTATACGGATTTGCACCGACAAATGCGGGCAGGAATGAATGGTGAATATTGATCACTTTCATTTCCCACTTACTTACAAATTCTTCATCTAGAATCTGCATATAACGTGCCAATACCAACAGGTCATTGCCCTGCATTAACTGGTCAATTTCTGCATAGGCTTCAGGCTTGTTGTCTTTGGTCACCGGCACCACTTCAAATGGAATCCCAAAGTTTTCAACCGCTTCGCGTAAAGTCTCGTGATTCGATACCACCTTGGTAATTTCACATGGCAACCCACCACGGGCATGACGCCATAACAGCTCAAGCAAGGCATGATCGACCTTAGACACCAAAATACCGACTTTCTTCACATCGCTGACCAGAGCCAGACGCCATTGCATGCCGTAACGCTCTGCGACATTTACCGCAAAAGTCTGGGTAATGCTTTCTTTACGGCTTTGCAGATGATCCAGTTCAAATTCAACGCGCATGAAGTAACGGCCGCCCTGCGCTGCTGTCGCATATTGGTCAAGCGCAGTAATATTGGCACCTTGATGATACAAGAAGCTCGAAACAGCCTGCACGATGCCCGGCTTGTCTTCACAAGTAATCAATAAACGTGCGGTGTTAGCAGTCGTCATATTCATGTTGGTTTAAGTCACTAATCAGTTAAATTTAAAATAAGCCGAGTATTCTAGCGCGTTTCCGAGATATTCTGAATAGGCGACTCGACTTCTGTGTTTTTTGCAGATGACAGGCTGGCAAAAAGTTCCGAAGAACCCAGACTATTTAGCAAACCTTCATAAGTTTGACGGCTTTCACCGCGTAAATAGGCCCCTTCCAGGAACACCATTTGACGCAATGCCTGCCAGACCCATTTTTCTTCCAGCGTATTGGAATCGGTCAGATGACCTGACATATATAGGAAGTTGGTCCAGTTGGTCAGTACAATCCACAGGTTAATGATCAGTGCTTCAATTTCTGAATCGGTCATGTCCATCAAGCCAGCATTCACAAAAGCCTTATAGATTTTCTGACCTTGCTGCATCACCTCGCCGGCAAAGCGTGGATACATCTTGCGGAAATCTTCATTATTTTCGACCAGATGATAGACATCGCGATGCAGGAAACGATAAGCCCACAGCTGACTGCTCAGTACCTGAAAATAATGAATCTTGTCATTGGCATCCAGAGCACGATCATCCGGCAGCGCCAGCATTTCCAGAGTTTGCTGCTGGTACTCCTCCATCAGTTCTTTAATAATTTCATTCTTATTACGGAAATGATAATACAGGTTACCAGGGCTCATCCCGAGTTCAGCCGCAATATGATTGGTGGTCACAGAGCGTTCGCCACGCTCATTGAACAGCTGCAAACTGAGCTGCAAGATACGCTCTTTAGTTTTTAAGGTTTTGGTTTGGGACATCCTAAAATAACCATTCAGTTCGTGCATTAGCAGGCTAACACACAAAGTCACTTGACTAATTAGAGTATTTGCTCTAAAAATTAATTAATCGATTTTTGAATAATGGTAGTGCGGCATGAACAGTCACACAAAAACAATATCAATGACACCACATTTTTTTGATGGCCAATACTTAAATGAGCTTTTGGCACAACAAAAACATGCTTACTTAAACTATCCTTTGCCGACGGCAAAGGAACGCATCGATCGTTTAGCTCGACTTAAGCGTATCTTAGTTAAGTATCAAGATCAATTTGCAGAGGCAATTAATCAGGATTATGGTAACCGCTCGATTGGGGAAACCAAAATTGGTGAACTGCTCACCTGTCTGGAACATATCAAATATTATAGCAAAAACTTGACCCGATGGATGAAACCCTCCAAGCGTCATGTCGGCATTATTCATCAACCGGCCAAAGCTTGGGTGCAATATCAGCCTTTGGGCGTGATTGGGATTATTGCACCGTGGAACTATCCATTGTTGCTGTCCATTGGCCCACTCATTTGTGCATTGGCTGCCGGCAACCACGCCATGATCAAGATTTCTAGCGCATCGGCTGCGTTTGGTGAAGTGCTTGAAAAAGCCTTGGCAGAAGCCTTTCCGAAAGAACTGGTCGCAGTGGTCAATGGTGGCGGTGTGATCTCAGATGCTTTCTGTCGTCTAGCCTTCGACAAAATGATTTTTACCGGCTCGACTGCTGTGGGTAAAACCGTGATGGCAGCCGCAGCAGAAAATCTGGTTCCGGTGATTCTGGAACTCGGGGGCAAGTCGCCAGTGCTGGTGCATCCATCGATTGATCTGCGTGATGTCGCGCAGCGGATTGCGGTGGGCAAACTCTGGAATGCCGGTCAAACCTGTGTTGCACCGGACTATATGTTCCTGCCTCGTGGCAAAACGGCAGAATTTATTGATCATTTTAAAGCCTGCGTAGAAAGTATGTATCCGGATATTACCCATAATCAGGATTACACCTCGATTGTGAATGACAAACAGTACAACCGTCTGCAAGGCTATCTGGATGATGCACGTGAACAGGGTGCTCATGTTATTGAAATCAATCCGCGCCATGAAAATTCCGCTGATCTGCGTAAAATTGCCCCCACCATTGTGACCAATGTCACACCAAGCATGCAGATCATGCAGCATGAAATCTTTGGTCCACTGCTGCCAATCATGGAATATGATCAAATTGATGAAGTTATCGACTTTATTAATAGCCGTCCACGCCCACTTGCTTTATACTACTTCGACTTTGATCAAGCGCGTGCCGATTATGTCGCACAGCGTACCCATTCAGGGCATTTCGGGCAAAATACGGTATTAACCCATGTTGCACAAGACGATCTACCATTTGGGGGTGTCGGTGCATCAGGTATGGGGAAATATCACGGTCCAGAAGGCTTCTTCAGTTTGTCGCATGAACGCTCGGTAATGTCGAATCCCAAGCTGTATAGCTTGAAATACATTCTGCCGCCGTTCAATAAACCGATTCACAAGCTGATTTCGAAGACACTTCTCCGTTAAATGATCAAGGCATGAGCTATCGATATAGCTCGTGCTGCGTTTTGACGAAAATCGCTTGTCTTTTAAGCGCATTTTTGATATAAAACGCCCCTTGAATGATTTCAATCCGTTTATTTTTGACTGGCCATACAGATTTGCTGTTGGCTAAATCAATGGAGTTACACCATGTCTAAGGTTTGCCAAGTTACCGGCAAGCGTCCAGTCGTTGGTAACAACGTCTCACACGCCAACAACAAAACTAAACGCCGGTTCGAGCCGAACCTGCACCACCACCGTTTCTGGTTAGAAAGCGAAAAACGTTTTGTACGTCTTCGTTTAACCACTAAAGGTATGCGTATTATCGACAAATTGGGCATTGAAAAGGTTGTTGCTGACCTACGTGCTCAAGGTCAAAAGATCTAAGGAGTCTGAACCATGCGTGATAAAATTCGCTTAGTTTCTTCAGCTGGTACAGGTTATTTCTATACCACGACTAAGAACAAACGTACTATGCCGGAAAAAATGGAAATCAAAAAATTTGATCCAAAAATCCGTCAACACGTAATCTTCAAAGAAGCTAAAATCAAGTAATTTTGGCTTTTTAAAAAAAACGACCCTTTCAGGTCGTTTTTTTTTGCATTTTTTTTACCCCACTTGATAAACTTTCTACATGTTTTGGCACTTTTTGTGCTTATTTCCCAGCAAACCTAACTAAAGGAGTATTTAGTGCCACATGACGTAGAACTCATTATATTATTGGCTGTTGGTTTTGGCTTAGCCCTGGTTTTTGGCTATATCGCTGCACGTCTGCGCCTCCCCCCACTCATCGGCTATCTGGTGGCCGGCATTCTGATTAGTCCCAATACGCCTGGTGTGGTCGGCGACATTCATCTGGCCAACCAGCTGGCAGAATTAGGTGTCATGTTCCTGATGTTCGGGGTCGGGATGCATTTCTCGCTAAGTGATCTGATGCAGGTGCGGCGGATTGCATTGCCCGGTGCAATTTTGCAAATTGCAGTCGCCACTCTGCTCGGAGTGGGAGTCTCGATGTTATGGGGCTGGAGCTTTGGCTCTGCGCTCGTATTCGGTTTAAGCCTATCCTGTGCCAGTACGGTGGTTCTACTCAAAGCACTCGGTGATCGTGGTCTGCTCGATTCAATTAATGGCCGGATTGCCGTCGGTTGGCTTTTGGTCGAAGATCTGGTCATGGTCTTGGCCTTGGTATTATTGCCGGCCACTGCCTTACTTCTAGGCGGACAAGCACTTGAAGGTGCGAGCGATGACAATATCTGGGCCACTTTAGGCATTACCCTGCTGAAAGTCGCAGGCTTTATTGCCTTTATGCTGATTATTGGTAAACGTCTGGTGCCGATGATCATCCAAGTCGTGGCACGTCTGGGTTCTCGTGAGCTGTTTACCCTGACTGTGGTCGCTGCGGCCATCTCGATTGCCTTTGGGGCCTATAAGGTTTTTGGGGTATCTATGGCGCTGGGGGCTTTCTTTGCCGGGATGGTGGTGAAAGAGTCAGATTTCAGTCATCGCGCGGAACAAGAAACCTTGCCGCTGCGTGAAATCTTCTCAATCTTATTCTTTGTTTCTGTCGGCATGCTGTTTGATCCGCGTATTTTACTGGAACAGCCACTCCATGTGCTGACAGTCGTCGGCATTATTCTGATTGGTAAAACTCTTGCAGCAATGGCACTGGTATTGTTCTTCCGCTATCCAATCAATACCGCGCTGACTGTTGGCGCTTCGCTGGCACAGATTGGTGAATTTTCATTTATTTTGGCAGCACTTGGGGTGTCACTGAATCTGCTTTCACTAGAAGGTCAAAACCTGATTCTGGCGGGTGCATTGATCTCGATCACTCTTAATTCCTTTATCTTCTCCGCGATTGAACCGGTACAAAAATGGATTCGGGAACGCTCGACCCTGGCACGCTTACTGGAACGCAGTGGTGATCCATTGGCAATGTTACCCGATGAAGTTTCACAGGATTACTTGCGTGATCAGGTGGTGCTGATTGGTCATGGTGAAGTGGGTCGTCGTATTACCCGCTCATTAATGGAAGAAAATATCAAGGTGGTTATTGCAGAAGAAAACCGCGATATTGTCGAAAATCTGCGTGAAAAAGGTATTGCCGCGGTTTCAGGCGCTGCGACTGAAGCCGGTGTTTTGATCCAGGCGCATATTCAACATGCGCGCTTACTGGTCATTTCCCCTATGGATATCATCGATATTCATAAAATTGTAGATATTGCCAAGACCTTGAATCCGAAAATTCAGGTATTGGTCTGTGCCGAAAGCAAGGAAGAAGCTGAAGCGATCCGTCGTGATAATATCGGCGCGGTGTATTATGCCAAAGAAGAAATGGCGAAAAATATGAGTAATCATATTTTAAACCAGATCGAAATTGCGCATCAGCATCCCCCTTCTCATTAATCTCTCTGCATAAAAAAAGTTGCCCAATGTGGTAACTTTTTTTATGCATAATCACAAGATTTTTTGTAATAAGCTGACTTCAAATCATCAGGAGTAAAATCAAAGAAACGAGGTTTTCATTTCTTGAAACTCACCTTGAGCTCGTACTTAAAATCTAACTTATTCCCCAACCCTTTAAAATCAAAAAGCACACCGATAGTGTGCTTTTGAATACATTGTAATCTTAACTCATATACTTCGGCTCTTCATCTACGACTTCAGCCTGCCATTCATTGACCTGCTGTTCCAGCAAGCCATACAGGGCCGCCTGAATCATCTGCTGCGCAATCACAGGCGTCTGCTCTCCGAGTAGAGCCTTCACCTCGTCATTAAACTGAATCATGACCAAAGGCTGTTTATGCGAACCTGCATTGCGTAAAGCCAAGGCACCACCTTCAAGTTGAACGAGTTCTAAAATCGCGTCTTGATTACCAAATAAGTCTTTCAACTGTTCTATAGACATATATCCTCCATGTTCAACATGGTGGCAAAGAGCCGGGTGCACTTTGCATCATTAGAGTAATTGATATAGGGTTAAAAATTCTAATTTCAAGTACGGTCGATCCGATTAAAATTCAATCATCTCATTGCGAAAACCATCGATGAGTTGTGTTAAGTCACGATGCCATTCTCTTAATATAGCAGGATCAGGTAACCATGCTTGTGGAGACTGTGTGACTTTAATGATGAGATTTGAGGAGGTTTCGTCTTCGGGTTCCGGTGTACTCGGTTCAGGCGCATACTGGCACAGACGATAGGCACGTTTCAGTTCAGCAATGAAACCGCTCTTGGATAAGTGTTGTAATACGGCTACTTCGGGTGAAATCTGGCCTTTGGCTGCCATTAGTTCTTCGATCGATTTCAGCGTCGGATTGGCATCATTCAGGCGATAGTAACGCACCAGTTCCTGCAAAAATGCCAATAAAGCGCCATGTAAATGAAATACAGTCGCCTCACGTTGTGCCTGAGCCTGTTGCACATGCTGGGTTTGCTCTGCCTGCTGGCAGGCAAGACGGGCAAAATACAGTTTTTGATTGGTACGGTCCGCATGATAGCGAGCAACACGGGTCATTGATATTTCCTAAGGTTTTAAACAAATTTTGGCTTTTATAAAGTAAAAGGTTCGCTTTCATTTCGCAATCAAAACATGTTTAAACTGAATCCATCCAGTACTGAAATCCAGAAAATCTAACTGCCTGCACGAGTACAACCATGAGCACAACAAGGTTAAATTTCAGCCATAAAAAAGGAGCATATCAAGTGCTCCTTTTCCAGTTTAAGCCTCGGGCTTATCTTCTGCTTGTTTTACCCGGATTCCATGTCCGTGCAAGCGCAAAGTATTCAGGCCTTTAATGGCTTTGATGGCTTCACGTGCATGCGGCATTTCTACAAAGGCAAAACCTTTTGATTTCCCGGTTGCCGCATCGAGCACCAAAGTACAAGTATTCACTGTGCCATATTCCTGGAACAACTTCAGCAACTCGGCTTCTGTGACCGTACGTTCTAAATTACGAACTAAAATTTTCATCTGATAACCTTAAGAAGATAGGCAAAAAATATCAAAAAGCACGCGCCTACTCTACTTTTTGTATGCAACAACTTTGCTATAGTTTAATCGAGATCAATGCCAAAATCTAAATTAATCGATTGACGTTCAATTAAGGCACTTTTCACGGTCTGCTGCCGGGTTTTGTAATGGGTTTCCGTGGTGCATAAATGCCGGGTGAGATCATTCAAGAAATAACTTGCGACTTTACGTCCCTGCGCATCGACCGTTTCCCGCGCCCAGTGATTCAGATTTTGTTTGGTTAGAATCAATTCATTTTTGGCTCGGGTCAGCGCCACATACAGCACACGACGTTCTTCTTCAACATCATCAAAGTCGCCTTGGGCGCGTGCATGCGGATAATTTCCCGGCGTGACATTGGCCACATAACAGACATTCTGTTCGGTGCCTTTGGCTGAATGAATGGTAATCAGGGTCACCACATCATGATCGGACTGGCGTTCAATTTCCGAAATCGACACTGGATCGAGCACATATTCCTCTAAAAATTCACTTAGTTGTGAATGCTTGGAGGCCAGTTGTTTCACCAGTTCAAAATCACCCTGACGACGTGGCCAGTCTTTTTTATAGTTCTCTGCCAGTTGTGTTTCAATTGCCTGAATCGCAAGACTGACACAGGCCTGCACTTCGCCTTTCAGCACGCTCATCTGCTTCATGATCAGAATCGCATTTAGAGGTATCTTGCCAAATTTCTCCAGTTTATCGGAGATTTTATCGATTTCAGGTTCCAGCAAAATGTGTTGCGCCAACTTGCTTGCACCGACATCACCGACACCATTCCACAGGGTCAAGAAACGCATCCAGGCGATATCATCCAGCGGATTGGCGACCACACGCAGCATGCTGAGTAAATCTTTGACATGTGCCGTTTCCAGCAGCTTCATACCGCCAATAAATCGATACGGTACATTGGCCGCGATACAGGCCGCTTCAATATGCCGCGCAGCAAAACTGGAACGCACCAGTACCATATGTTCGCCCCATTTGCTGCCCTGTAAATAATGACGCTCTTTAATATCAATCGCGATCCATTTGGCTTCATCAAACTCATTCGGAAATATATGCATGCGCGGCTTTACACCCTCGCCACGATAAGCTTCCAGACGTTTGTCATATTTGATTTCAGACTGATCCAGCAGCCAGTTGGACAGATCCAGAATTTCCTGGGTCGAGCGGTAGTTTTTTTCCAGTTTAAAAATCTGCGCATCTGGTACCCGTTCTTTGAAATGATGAATATTTTCAAAGTCTGCGCCACGGAAACCATAAATCGACTGGGCATCATCGCCGACACAAAACAGGCTGATCCGGTCTTTCAGTGGCTCCAACAAAGCCCATTGCAATGGATTGGTATCCTGCATTTCATCGACCAGCATATGTCGACAGATTGACGCCACATAATCGACCAAACCTTCTGATTGTGCCAAAGCTGTCGCCACCACTGCCAGAATATCGTCATAATCCAGAAAGCTGCGTGCCTGCTTACGTGCTTCGTACTCTTTCATAATCTCGGCAATCTGGTCTTTTAAGGCCAGATATTCCGGCATCTGCTTTTCCAGCGCGAGACTGAGCTTCTGCCGAGTATTACGTGCAAAGGAATATAAATCGCAGAGTTCTTGTGGCTTGGGCAGATGATTGGGATTTTTTTTGTCATCACGACCCCGAATCAGACGGAACATCATCAACTGATCATCACGATCAATAATCGAGAACTGTTCTAGACCAAAGGCCTTCGGAATACGGCGCAACAGATACATACAGAACGTATGAAAGGTCGAGGCACGCAGACCTTTAGCTTGATCACCCAAGGCTAATTCCACCCGCGCTACAATTTCACTGGCTGCACGGCGGGTAAAGGTCAGAATTTGAATCTGGTTGGCGGGTACACCCTGCTCAATCAGGTAAGCTGCACGTGCCACGATGGTCTTGGTTTTGCCACAACCTGCCCCGGCCAGCACCAGACTATGTTTTGTTTCTGTGGTCGCTGCTTGCTTTTGTTGGGGATTTAATTCATCAATCAGGTTGGCTAAACTCATTTTCACTCATCGTTTTGTGGATGGCTGTAGTTTAGCAGATCGCTCTTATAATTATGGCTTTTCATCCGCCCTGAAACAGCAGCAAATTTTATCTCTTGATTTGTTTGCTATAGGGTCGACAGCATGGATGCCGTCTGCTGGATTGAGATATAGGGACATACCCTCAGTTACCTTGCGAAGCAGTGCTTCTCATCCATGAAAAGCAAGATCTGCTTATGCGTTATTATCTGCCATTACGTAAAGCTTGTGCAGCAATGACGATCTTGTAAAAGAAAACTAAATACGCTGTTCCTCAATATTTTTAATTGTTTTGGACACTGCTTTTTCCAGATTCACTTCCGCATTTTTTAAGGCTTCTTCCCGGCTACAATCTGGTGGATTAATCCTGATAATCTGACTAAATCCAGACTCATATAGTGACTCAATCCCATCACCCACCAGTCCAGCAAATGCAAGCACCGGTTTATTGAATTTTTGCGCTACTTGTGCCACGCCAAATGGGGTTTTGCCTAATTTAGTTTGATGATCAAGCTTGCCTTCACCGGTCAGAACATAATCGGCTTGAGCTATTTTATTGGCTAAATCTGTCTGCTGAATGATGAGTTCCACACCTGATCGAATAGAAGCAGCTGTGAATGCCATTAAGCCAAAACCGAGTCCACCTGCCGCACCCGCACCTGCAACATGACGATGATCACGTCCAATGTGCCGAGCAACCAGATCGGCGAAATGACTGAGGTTTTGATCCAGTTGCTTGACCATTTCCGGTGTCGCACCTTTTTGTGGGCCAAAGATCGCTGAAGCACCATTGGGTCCACACAGCGGATTATTCACATCCGATGCAATGATAATTTCAATATCCGCCAGCCGTGAATCCAGTTCGGATAAATCAATTGCTATGATTTGATCCAGGTTTCCACCGCAAACCTGTATTTCTAATCCTTGGGCATCTAAAAACCGAGCGCCTAAGGCCTGTATCATTCCCGCACCGGCATCGTTCGTCACACTGCCACCTAAGCCAATGATGATTTTACTGGCCTCTAAATCGAGCGCAGACTTGATCATTTCTCCTGTGCCACAGGTTGAGGTCAGCAGAGGATTACGCCTTGCAGCTTCCAGCAGATCTATGCCATTGGCTTTGGCCATTTCAATGATTGCGGTTTTTCCTGCATCAATTACGCCAAAATACGTCTGGATGCGCTGATCAGGCAATGGCCCTGTCACTTCACAGGGAATGCGCTGTCCTTTTGAACTTGAGATCAGTGTATCGACCGTGCCTTCCCCTCCATCCGCCATAGGAACATGAATGCACAAAGCATCAGGCAACACGTTTTGAATGCCACGCTGCATGGCCTGACAGGCTTGTTCAGCACTCATACTTTCTTTAAAGGAATCTGGAGCAAGAACAAAAGTAAGCGGCATATGGTTATTTTTATCTATCAATAAAGTCTAGATTCTGGATAAATCCAAGAGAATCTACAAGTCTTTATTTCCAGCCCAACTCAATTGCTGTGATCTCATTAATCAGGGTCTGATCCAGAGATCCCGGCATTTTACTCGTGGTTTCGGACAGCGGGATATGTCCTGCCATCAGTTCTGCCTTGGCTTGTGGGAACACAGGTTGCTGATCTGGAAATGCATAACCTATTGGATAAATCGGCTGACCTGTGGCCAGATCATATTTATCACTGGCACCAAAGGCATGCAGTAACTCATGTACCAAAACAATTTTATTTTGTTCAGACTGCTTTTGAGAGGCAAACAGGTTGACCGAACCAATCCGGCCTTTTTGCAAGGCAGTTGAATGCTTTAATTGCCGGGTTTGTGCCGGATCATAATAATTTAAAAACAGGGTCAGACTGGCAGAAGGGTCCGAACTTTGTTGCTGTTTCCAGGCATAAAATCGAAACTTTAAACTCCATACAACAGTATCGAAAATTGAGGCCTGCTCAGGGACTTTAGGCGGTAAAACTTTAAGCTCACGACCCAAATTAAAATAAAAATAAGTGGGTTGATTCCGATATTGCTGTGCTGATTTTTGTAGAAAGTCTCTTGCCGTTTCTAGATCCTGAACTGACAGTTGCTGGATGTATTGCTGTGTGGTCGGTAATCCATCTGCATTAATCGGATGCAACAGAACCATGACCGGCTTTGACCAGTTCTGATTTTGATCACGATAGGCATTGACTGCAACGATCAATAAAATACTTAATAAAATCAGAATCCGAATCTTTTTCCACATATCCCCAAGCAACCTTATTTATTTTTTTTAAAATATCGACACATCATAAATAAAAAATGCCGACTTTCGTCAGCATTTTTTTCAAGTTTAAACTTTATTTAGGCTTCAACCCATTTTCCATCCTGGTAAACCAGAGACCATTTGGTTTGCTTGCCTTCCGCATTTTCAGAGCCAATATATTGCGATTGGTTCTTGCGACTGAATTTCACCAAAGTCGGGTTACCTTCCGGATCTGCATCAGGCGCTTGCAAGATAAACTGATATTTCGGATCTAGCTGTTCAGCCACAGAGCGAATCTCGGCAACTTTCGGTGCCCGTGTTTCACGCACTTTCGGGAACTTGCTGGCAGCCAAAAATAAACCGGCCGCACCATCACGCAGCACAAAGAAGTCATCGTGCTTGGTCGAGCGCAAATGTTCCATCTTGATCGGATCGACACGCGGAGGTGCCGGCTGACCACTCTTTAATACTTTACGGGTATTGTCACAACTGTTGCAGGCGAAGTATGGACCAAAACGACCCGTTTTAAGCTGCATTTCGCCATCACATTTGTCGCATGGAATGGTTGGGCCATCATAACCTTTGATCTTGAACTCTCCTTCTTCGAGTTCATAACCATCACAGTCCGGGTTATTGCCACAAACATGCAGTTTACGACCGCCATCAATCACATAGCTGTCCATTGCCGTTTCACACACCGGACAACGTTTCTTCGACATCAGGTCAGCGGTTTCGGCCGCATCATCATCAGACAGTGCAGCCAAAGACTCGACTGGGGTCAGGTTCAAGGTTCCCTTGCAACGTTCTTTCGGTGGCAGGTTATAACCAGAACAGCCCAGGAAAACGCCTGTGGTTCCGGTACGAATCTGCATTGGGCGCTCACATTCTTTACAATGTACCGCATCCACTTCCACTGGCTGATTACGGCGCATACCGTTCTCACCTTGTGCCGTAGTCAAACGCTGCTTGAAATCGCCGTAGAAGCTGTCTAACAGCTCTTTCCAATTACGTTCACCATCTGCCACCTTATCCAGCTGACCTTCAAGATCTGCGGTAAAGGCGTAGTTCATCAGGTTATTGAAGTTTTCATCCAGACGGTCGGTGACGATCTCACCCATCTTCTCGGCAAAGAGACGACGGTTATCGAGCTTCACATAACCACGATCCTGAATGGTCGAGATAATTGCAGCATAGGTCGATGGACGGCCAATGCCTTTTTTCTCGAGTTCTTTGACCAGTGAGGCTTCAGTAAAACGAGCTGGTGGCTTGGTGAAATGTTGAGATGGATCAAGCTTCTCAAGTTTCAGCACTTCACCGACTTTCACTGCCGGTAACAGAATATCGTCATCCGCTTTGTTGGCACCACGCACCCGGGTAAAACCATCAAAGACCAGCGTCCGGCCTTTGGCTTTCAGTTCTACGCCATTGGCATTGACTAAAATGGTTGAAGACAGGTATTCAGCCGGTGTCATCTGACAGGCCACAAACTGGCGCCAGATCAGGTCATAGAGACGCTGTGCATCACGCTCCACACCGACCAGACTGTCACCTTTGAGGCCCACAGTAGATGGACGGATTGCCTCATGCGCTTCTTGCGCGCCGGCTTTATTGCCATAGCGGTTGGGTTTGGCCGGCAGGTACTTCTCACCAAATTCTGATTCGATATGGCCACGGACCATGCTTACCGCATCATCACTCAGGAAGGTCGAATCGGTACGCATATAGGTAATGAAACCGGCTTCATACAGGCGCTGTGCCAGCATCATGGTTTTCTTCACAGAAAAACCGAGACGGGTACTGGCCGCCTGTTGCAACGTTGACGTGATATAGGGCGCGCTTGGATTGACTTTGGTTGGCTTATCTTCACGGGCAGAAACGGTATAATCCGCATCTTTAATCAGGTTTAAAAGTGCATCCGTTTCGTCTTTATTACGAAGCTTTAAAGTCTTGCCATGTTGCTTGACTGCTTCCAGACGGATGTCATCTTTTTTCGATTTGGTATCGGCAAACACCTGCCAGTATTCTTCAGGAATAAAGGCCCGAATTTCACGTTCGCGCTCAACCACCAGTTTCACCGCAACCGACTGTACACGGCCGGCTGACAGGCCACGGGCAATCTTTTCCCACAAGAGTGGTGAAATCATGAAGCCGACCACGCGGTCCAGAAAACGGCGTGCCTGCTGGGCATTGACTTTATTGGTGTCCAGACGTGAAGGATGCTTAAAGGCTTCCTGAATGGCATTTTTGGTAATTTCGTTGAAGACCACACGTTGATAACGTGACTCATCGCCGCCAATCACTTCTTTTAAATGCCAGGCAATCGCTTCCCCTTCCCTGTCCATATCCGTTGCCAGATAGACTTCATCGACTTGCGCTGCCAGTTTTTTCAGTTCGGCAACCACATGTTCTTTGCCAGGAAGCACTTCGTATTTGGCTTTCCAGTCATGTTCCGGATCGACACCCATGCGGTTAATCAACGCATTCTGTGATTTTTCAGCTTTCTGTTCATCTGTCAGTTTGGTGCGTGTCGCCGGCTTTTTCTCTGTCGATTTGGCAGAGCCGCCTGTTGGCAAGTCACGGACATGACCGACTGATGATTTTACGATGTAGTTTGGACCAAGGTACTTATTGATTGTTTTCGCTTTTGCAGGCGACTCCACAATCACTAAGGCACGCTTACTTCCAGCGTCGGGAGACTTTGCTGTGCTGCTTTTTGATGTGGACCGAGGAGCGTTCGCCATAATTAACCGTTAATCCTGTTTATTTCTAAATTAAAGTTCAGCCAAAGCGTGTAATAGTGCTTTGATATCGTTGAGTTGGGCTGCTCTTAAATCAGCATGTTCATCCCAATACAATCCGACACAGTTGGCCTGCATATCAATAGCATAAATGCCTTTTAATGCAATGGGAAAATCTTTAAATTTCTCATCACCCTGCACAATTTCGAATTTATTATCGACAACACGGGCACGCATCAAGGGTAAACGCGCATCTGGCATGAGTACGCTGTAGTACGCAACCATACTGGCACGACTTTCAGTGGCCTTTGGAATTTTGGTCCAGTCGGGTGCAACCACCAAACGTGGATGCAGACCCATTTTGCGGGCTTTGTCACGCATGATGCCAAGCGCTTTTTCTCTTGGGCTGACACGTAAGCCAAAAATTGACCCCATGACAAAAATGATGATGATCACCGCTACCCAAATTCCAGTGTTTTCCATAGTTCAACCTTTATGTTCTATTATTAGAGTTGCATAAGCACAATATAAAACGCAAGTTTGCACGATAAAATTAATTCAAGAACATTTCATGACTATATAAAACTTCGTGACCATTCCAGTAAATATAACCCTTCTCGATCAGCTCCTTCAGCAGCAAGCGAATGTCCGATTTTGGAAATAACTGTTCCAGTAAATCACGTAACTCATAAATGTCTTTGGGTTTATCGCCCTGCAATTCACGCAGTTTACGTGCGACTTCCAGTTGCACCGGATCAATCCGGTTAAAGTTTTTAAACAGGTCTTGCTGGGCTGACTGGATCGGAGTTTGCAATGCTTCAACTGGAGCATCATCAACTTTGAGCCGGGACATGACCTGATCCAGTTTTGGATTTTCAAGCGGATCTTGTTCATCCAGATTGAGCTGTAGCCACTGTTTCAGGACTTTTTTACGGAAGCTGATCTGCTCATCATAGCGTTTGACAATTTTCAGGTTAATCAGCATGCCGACCACATGCTGGGCCTTCACGGGCATGACGTGCAGAATATTGGCAACTGAATTTTTTAAGGTTTCCAAGGTATTTGGCTTACCACTCATTTTCCCTAGAGCATCACAGTACTTTTTCACCAGTTGCAAGGCCGGTTTGTTGCGGATCGCCTCCAGACTAGGCAGGTAATTTTTAACATGCTCTGCTGGAATAGAGACTTCATCGGGCTGAATCTGAATCAGGCTACATTTAATATCAGAGGCTTGCAGCATCTGCTGCAACATCTCGCTGCTGTCCATCGCCGAGATCAACTCGACTTCGGTTTCCGGCTCCAACAACGCCATCAGCTGACCGACAATGACCGCATATTCATATTCTTTCTGGGGCGATTCAGGTGTATCCAGAATGATGATCTGTCCACTCGCAATCCAGCCGGCCAGCTCGGTTAAATCCTCTAAGGAGAATTCAAATGTTCCGGCACAATTAAACAGATACAGGCTGGAATAATGCGTCACAATTTCACGCAGTAACTTGGCCGTCGGAAAATTATTTTCGAGGTCGAGTAGAACAACTTTTGGATGCATGGGACAAGCTTCTGAAATGTACCTGAAAGCCAGTATTAGAGTAGGAAGTGAGTGAAAGGTCAAATAATTTCATGGTGAATATTCAGGTTGCAGCGGATTTACCAGATTCCAACCGAGTGGAAGATTACATATTTGATCTTGCTGCAAGCAGGTCAGAAATCGCTAGATTCCAGGCTGAGAGCTGATTAAATGAATCGAATCATCGGTGAAATAGCAGCTGTAATAAAAAAACCCTTATCGCATATAAGGGTTTTATTAAATGATTGCTTGCAAATTAATAATGTGGCGGACGATCAGCAACTGGATCAAAATCCGCAATTCCTTCAGAGCGGTCTGAGGACTCAACACGTTGATATAACAGGCTCATTTGCTTTTTCAGATCGGCAATTTCCAGAGTCTGTTTAGCCACCTGATCATTCAACTGTTCAACTAAATCGTCTAAAAATGCAATTCGCACTTGCAAATCTTCAATGGGTGCGGAAAATGACGCCTGATCATTTAGATTTTGTTGTTTAGTCATTTAAAGTCCTCATTGGGGATTTCAGGAAACATTATGGCCTATATTACCCTTAGGGATGTCCAACTTGCGTTTGGTGGACCCGCCCTGCTCAACGGCGCGAATTTTAACTTGGAGCGCGGCGAACGAGTGTGTTTGATTGGCCGTAATGGTGAGGGTAAGTCTACCTTACTTAAGCTGATTGAAGGAAGTTTACTGCCGGATAGCGGCGAAGTTTCATTACAAAATGGCATCACGATTTCGATGCTGGCGCAAGATGTACCGATGGACTCAGGCCGAGTGGCGGATATCGTGGCTGACGGTGCCGGTGAAGCGTCGGAAGTTTTGCGTGCCTACCATGCAGCCAGTGAAGCCTGTGTGCTGGGCGATATGGACGCTTGTGACCGCATGGGCAATCTGCAACACAAAATGGACCAGCTCGATGGCTGGGCGCTGGAAACCAAGGTCAATTCGATTTTAAGCAAAATGGGGCTGGACCCAGATGCAGATCTTGCCGATTTGTCGGGTGGTCGTAAGCGTCGTGTCCTATTGGCACGTGCCTTGCTGACTCAGCCAGATGTCTTATTACTGGATGAACCGACCAACCATTTAGATGTTGAAAGTATCGAGTGGCTGGAAAAATTCCTGCTCGATCAAAACAATTTAACTCTGTTATTCATTTCGCATGACCGTGCCTTTGTCGATAGCATCGCCACCCGTATTGTGGAACTGGATCGTGGTCAATTGCGCAGTTATGAAGGTAACTATTCACGTTACTTAGAACTCAAAGCCATGCAAATGGAAGCTGAAGAAAAGCAGAATGCGCTGTTTGATAAAAAGCTGGCGGAAGAAGAAGTCTGGATCCGTCAGGGCATCAAAGCACGCCGTACCCGTAACGAAGGTCGTGTTCGCGCTCTAAAAGCACTGCGTGAAGAATCCAAAGCGCGCCGTTCGCAACAAGGTAAAGTGGCGATGGCGACTCAGGATGCCAACCGTTCCGGCAAACTGGTCTTTGAGATTGAGAACCTGAGTGTGAAATTCGGTGACAATGCACCGATCATTAACAACTTCTCGGCACTGGTTTTACGCGGTGACCGTATCGGTCTGGTCGGTGATAACGGTGTCGGTAAAACCACACTGATTAAAGCCATTCTGGGCGAGCTTGAGCATGGCGGCACGGTGAAAACCGGTACACAGCTGGAAGTAGCCTATTTCGACCAACTGCGTAATGCACTGGATCTGGAAAAGTCGGTCAAAGATAACGTTTCTGAAGGCTCTGACCACGTGGATGTGAATGGTAACCGTCGTCATATCTATAGCTATTTACAAGACTTCCTGTTCTCGCCAGAACGTGCACGTACCCCAGTCAAAGCGTTGTCTGGTGGTGAACGCAACCGTATCTTGCTGGCGAAACTGTTGCTGAAACCATCGAATCTGATTGTGATGGATGAACCAACCAACGATCTGGATATGGTGACCCTAGAGTTACTGGAAGAAATGCTCGGTGGCTACAAAGGCACCTTGTTATTGATCTCGCATGACCGTGCCTTTATGGACAACGTGGTGACCTCAACTTGGGTCTTTGATGGTAAAGGCAATATCGACGAATATGTCGGTGGTTATCAGGATTATCTTGAACAGCGTCCGGATCAAACCGTGGTCGATCAAAAAAGTGCCGTGAAAAAAGCCATGGCCAAAGCTGAAGCCGCACCCGTTGCTGCCAAAAAAGTCAAACTCAGCTACAAAGATCAACGCGCGCTCGAGCAACTTCCGGCTGAAATGGAAGCGCTGGAAAAAGAGCAAGCCGAGATCAATACACAACTGGCTGATGGCTCTTTATTTGTCAGTGATTCCGATAAAGCCATGCAACTGTCTCAGCGTTTATCAGAAATTGATGAACTGTTACTGGAAAAATTAGAACGTTGGGAAGAGCTGGATAACCTTAGCAACGGCTAAATATTCCACGAGTATTTGCTCAAGCATCTGTATTCGTACAGATGCTTTTTTTTATTTCAAGAATCTTCTCTGTTAGACTGCACTTAATCTTTTAGCCCTATATTGTTCTATGAGTACCCAGCCTGCATATCAACCCGGCGAATTTCAATGGTCATTCCTGTTACCTCGATACTGGGGCAATTGGCTGGGTATTATTTTCCTGATGATTTTGGCGATTTTACCATGGGCCATTCAGTATCGTCTGGCCTATCTGCTGGGCCATCTGTCTTTTAAGTATCTGCCCTCACGTCGCGACACCACACTGCGCAATCTGGAAGTCTGTTTTCCTGAATGGTCTGCCGAGCAAATACAGGACAATGCGCGTCAGGTTTTTATCGATCAAATGCTGGGGGTTTTTGAAACCTTAAATGCCTGGTACAGTCCGAAATGGTTTCAGGATCGCGTCAGTATTGAAGGACTGGAACATATTCAGAATGCTCAAGCCGAAGGCCGGGGTATGCTGTTACTAGGCACGCATTCGACCTTACTGGATGCTGGTGGATATCTGTGTGCACAATATTTTGAACCGGATGTGGTGTATCGCCCACAGAATAATCCACTTTTGGACATGCTGATTTACCGTTGTCGCGCCACGATTTATGCCCATCAAATTGATCATGATGATATGCGCGGTCTGGTACGTAATCTGAAAAAAGGCCATGCAATCTGGTACAGTCCGGATCAGGATTATGGTTTAAAACAAGGGGTGATGGCACCTTTCTTTGGTGTACCGGCGGCAACCGTCACCGCGCACCGTCGTTTACTGAAAATGACCAAAGCTGCCGCGATTCCTTTATATTTCTATCGTCATGGCGATATCAAAAATCCACGCTACCATGTACTGATTGAACCGACACTGGAGAATTTTCCTAGTGAGAATGAAGTCGAGGATGCTACTCGCGTGAATCTGATAATTGAACAGCAGCTACGCATCGCACCGACCCAATATATGTGGTTCCACCGCCGTTTTAAAACTCGCCCTGAAGGTTATAAGGAAATTTACTAAATCTGTTTGATCCCGGACTTTAAATCGCTACAGCTCCTACAGTTTAAAATCCTGTTCATGATCTGTACCTTGATAGATCTACATAGCTTCCGTTAGTCCCGCACGCGTGAAGCCTAAAGCCTGATAAAATTCCTATTGTCTGCTGATCGGCCACTAAAATCTGCTGATGAAATCCTGAATAATATTGCAGCATACTTTGCATGATCCGCCGACCAATGCCTTGTCGTTGCCAGTCTAGACCAACCAATAAATGCGGGAAATACACCCCCAGAGAGCCATCTGAAATCGCATTCGCCAGTCCGACCAGCTGACCATTTATACGTGCAGTGACCAGACCATGGATTGGCACGATAGAGCTGAAGTATTTCTGATCCATTCACTGAGTCATCACTGGCAATAACATTTTCCATTCTGCACTGTAAAAATATAGCTTTAAACCTAAAATTATCTTTAACAATCAATTAAATATTTAAAAAAATTCATCCTAAAAATAATTTAACCCGAGTTCTACATCCTGTAAAACCCGGGTTAATGAGGTTGTGCTTTCATCTATTATAATTGGTTCTATTTTTTGTGATTTCCCTTTCAGCATCATATCCATGATGTTTTCATTCAGCTTCGTCTTCCTTATGAGAATATCCTTTCTCGACTCCCTGTGCTGATAAACCTAGAATACCTGGATTGCTCATGATTGCCCATCCGCAAGAAGCGCAAACTGATGTAAGCAATCTCTTACACTTTTCTCTTAAAAGGTTAAGAAATTTTGCCGCCATCTTTATAAGCCATGGCAATTTCATCGGTCACCATTTTTTCCTCTTTCTCTGCTTTTTGAATCCCCTCTTCTATGGCCTCTTGTGCTTCCTGCTCATCTTCATCGGTTTGCTCCAATTCTTCCTGAATATGCTCAAAGACCCGACCAGTTTGTAAAACCAGAAAGACCGGAAAATGATCAGAACCGATATGGGGCAGACGCTCCATATGGACCAGAGCAAAATCGGTACTGTGAAATACGTGATCGAGCGACCAGCGAAAAAAAGGATAATCTGCATGAAAGGTGTTTACATAATGACGTCCGACGCGTGGATCCAGCAGTCCGCTAATGCGCTGAAACAGCCGCGTAGTACGAGACCAGGCCACATCATTCAGATCCCCCATGACGATGCAACTTTCATCTAAATCTTTGATCTGATCCCCGACAATTAACAATTCCGCATCACGTAAAGTAGAATCCTTGGCTTCAGTTGGGCTCGGTGGTTTCGGGTGCAGACAGTGCAGCTGCACCGGCTGTCCCGAGCCTAAAATCACTGTGGTATGAATGGACGGAATCTCGTCACTTAAAATAAACTTGACCTGGGTATTACGAAGTTCCAGTTTACTATACAGGTGCATGCCATACAGGTTATCCAAGGGCACAGGCACACGATAAGGATAATCTGCTTCAATCACCGACAGTTCATTTTGCCAGGTTTGATCCGTTTCCAGCGTTAACACCAAGTCTGGCTGATGGGTCTGGATCTGTTCAATCAATCGATGATATTGAGTATTGGTGGTCAGTACGTTCGAAACAATCAGGGAGATTTGCCGCTGCGGATCCAGTTGATCCTGTTTGACCTGCTTGACCTGTTTTTTCCAGATAAAGGTATAGGGCAATACCATTTTTAGCTGATAAGCCAAAGCCGCAATCAGGGCCACAAAAATCAGCTGATTCAAGACAGTCCAGGGATGTTCCACCACCAAAAACAGCACAAAGGCAATAAAGCCCAAGACCAGAATTTGTAAGCGTGGAAAATCCGCACCTCGAATCCACCATTCATCGCGTGGGATCAGTGACCAGAAACTTAACCAAATGACAATGATTGCCACAATTTGGATAACCCATATCATAAAGCGTGCTCTTAATTAAGTTATTATTTTTTCTGAAAGAAAAATGACGTTATCAATTTTGTATGTATCATAAAGCAGATATTTCGCTCAAGAATATTGATGTTTTGATTGTGTAGCACTTGCAGTTGAGTCCCTTTTTGATACACTCGAATCCCTTTAGAATTTTTAACGCACCGAGGCAAAGTGACATGAGAGTAGGTCTGGTCGGTTGGCGCGGGATGGTCGGTTCCGTCCTAATGCAACGTATGGTTGAAGAGAATGATTTTGCTCATTTTGAGCCATTTTATTTCTCTACCAGTAATGCAGGCGGTGAAGCGCCAGCATTTGGTGGTAAGACTGCCCCAGCACTTATGGATGCATCAGATATTAACAGTCTGAAGCAGATGGATGTCATTATTACCTGTCAAGGTGGCGACTATACCTCTGAGGTTTTCCCAAAACTGAAAGCTGAAGGCTGGAATGGTTACTGGATTGATGCAGCATCGACCTTACGTATGGATGATGAAGCCATCATTGTACTTGATCCGGTCAATATGCATGTGATTAAAGACGGTTTGGTAAAAGGCACCAAAACTTTTGTTGGCGGTAACTGTACGGTTTCCTTGATGTTGATGGGTCTAGGTGGTCTGTTCCAGAATAATCTGGTGGAATGGGCAACGTCTATGACCTATCAGGCAGCGTCTGGTGCGGGTGCGCAAAACATGCGTGAACTGATCAGCGGTATGGGTTATTTATACAATAACACCAAAGAATTACTCGATGATCCACGCTCTCCAATTCTGGATATCGATTCGAGAATTGCTGAATTACAACGCGGTGAAGGCTTCCCATCCAGCAACTTCGGTGTGCCTTTGGCCGGTTCACTGATTCCTTATATCGACAAGCAACTGGAAAGCGGCCAGTCGAAAGAAGAGTGGAAAGGCCAGGTTGAAACCAACAAGATTCTGGGCAACCAGCAGATCGTGCCGATTGATGGTCACTGTGTGCGTATTGGTGCCATGCGTTGCCACTCTCAGGCATTGACGCTAAAACTGCGTAAAGACGTGCCTCTGGATGAAATCGAAGACATCATTGCACGTGCCAATGACTGGTCTAAAGTGGTTCCGAATACCCGTGAAGCCTCGATGACTGACCTGACTCCAGTTGCAGTGACAGGTACCTTATCGGTTCCAGTGGGTCGTCTGCGCAAGCTCAACATGGGTAAAGAATACTTGGGTGCATTCACTGTCGGTGACCAATTGCTTTGGGGCGCTGCTGAACCATTACGCCGTATGCTGCGCATCCTGATTGATTATAAAAACGTTTAATATCCCGAGATGGATATAAAACAAAAAGCCGATCTTTATTGATCGGCTTTTTTATGTAACTATTGCGTAAGTATTTTACAAAAAAGAAACATCCCGTTAATCTATAATTTTCGCTATGCGATAATGACTGAGCTCACAATTAAGATGACTGTATATAACAAATTAAAGCTTGCCATTTTAGCCATTGTTGCTTCACAGAATATTTATGCGATTAACGTAGATCCGGTTCAGATCCAGTCTGCGCCTGGAGAGTTACTCTATGCTGAAATGACCTTTCGACAATCTGATATGAATTTACCGATTGAGGTGAGTCTGGCTTCGCCTGAAGATTTAATCTCGATGGGTGCATCACATCAACCGCCTGGTCATCTGAACTTTTTCACCCGGCGTAGCACTAATGGCACCGGAGTCATTACCATTACATCGTCTCGACCAATAACCGATCGGGAACTGAATATCATTGTCAAAATTAAGGAAGGCAATGCTGCACGTTTGCAACATATCCGCACGCCTTTGCAAGCGAAAACCGATTTATTAAAAGCCAGTCTAAAACAGAATGAACGCCCACTTACGCCAGTTGTCATGGTCAGTGAAAAAGATATTGCTTTAAACCTGCCAGTGACTACCCATTATAACAGCTCTCCAGCCACTTCAAATAAGCAACCGGTTTTAGAAAAGCCGCTGGCTGTGCAACATGTTAGTCCGCCGACATTGTCTAGCAGTTCAATTCCTCAAGCTACACTCGCGCCAGCAGCACCATCGATTCCGGCGCAATCTATCGCTCCTACAATTAAAAGCGAGTCTGTAACTGCTGCCAATACTCAAACTACGGTTAAAACTCCAGCATCGGCCACTTCAGATTCAACACATCATACTTCGCAGCCGATTCCCTCCCCGCCTGTTGCTACAGTAAAACCAACGCCGGCACAGTCTGTATCTGCAAATACGCCAGCGAGCAAGTTATCAGCAGATCATATTTCTCCAGAGCAAAATAAAGTATCTATGCAAAAACCGGCTGAGACTGGTTCTGAACATCAAAGCGCTTCCAGCGATCCATTGGTCAAGAAATTTGCCGAGGAACAGGCCAGAAAATCGGCTGGCTCAACTCCTCCTGTACAGACCCCAGCTCCAATTACAACAAAAGTTACACCAGCCAAGAGTGCCTCAGCCCAAGCTCAACCGACTTATATGGTTCAGTCCAATGAGTCGCTGTGGGGAATCGCATCACGAATTGCAGCAGAACAGCAACGTCCGGTTAATGAAGTGATGCAGCAAATCAAGCAAAACAATGAACATGCCTTTATCGGAGGAAATGCCAATCGTTTACGTAAAGGTGCAGCACTGAATTTAGCTATGATGAGTACTGTAACTGCTCCGATCAAAGTCACCGCCGCCAAGCAGACACAGGCACCTTCTCAGCCTGCTACCAAAACTAAATACCGTCTGAATCAGGCTGAAATGAGTCTGGTTGCTGAGAACCAGCACGATTCCGGACAGCTTTCTGCAAACCAGAACACAGAACACAATCAAACATCGAAGGAATTGTCATTAAAAGTTATGACAGCCCGAGAAAAAACCGTTAAATTACAGAGAAACGTAACCGAATTAGAATTGGCACTCAATCAGAAGGATCACAGAATTCAATTATTAAATGCGCGTCTGGCCCAGCTGCAACAACAGCTTAAAGCCCAACAAGCAGATAAGAAGCCAGTTAATTAAAAGTTACACATGACGATTTATTGGGATGAGTGAACATTGAATACACTCTATCCTCAAGGGGTAAAACATGCTGATTTATGTGATTCCATTAGTGATATTGATCATCGTATTAATTGTCGTCAAAAAACGACAAGATGCTCAAGAATCAGATAAAGCAAAAACTAAAACTGTAAAAGCGAAAAAACCTGGCTCTGCTTCAAAAACTGCCCCACAAAAAACCAAAGTAGTTGAGCCAGTCGGGGTCGCAAAAAAATCAGCAGCGCCATTATCCGCAGAAACGCGTAAAAAAATTGAAGGCCTGATTCAGGAACGTAATTTCTTCGCGGCTGAGGCCCAGATTAACCAGGCACTGAATCGCGACAATTCCCAGCATGAGCTCTATCTTTTGCTATTAGATATTCATATCTTACAAAAAGATGATTTTGCCATTACACAGCTGATCAATCATATTCGGGCGCTGAGTATTGACGATATACTCGCTCAGGCTGAAGAGAAGAGAACTGTTTACGAAAAGATAAAAGAGACTGAGACCAAGCAAGCCTCTCTACCTGCAACCCCTACATCTGATACAACTGATTTTGATGCTCTGACACAGTCTGTACGCTCTGAAGATACAAAATCTGATTTGATCTTTGAGCAGTTACAGCAAGAAATTACACCGGTAAAAGAAGAACAGGCGCCTCTTGAGTTCAATTTTACACCTGGCACTCGATCTGCATCTCCAATAGAGAAAAAGACGAGTCTCGAAGAGAGCAATAGCTTTGATTTCAATTCTACGAGTAGCTTTACTAAAGACACCCCTACTGAGCCAGCATCAAAAGCTAGCAATGAAGTTCAGTTTGACTTTGAATCTCTTAAAGTTGAGACAGCAACACCAGAGGTTGTTTCTTCTATCACACCGAATAGTCCAGAAACAGATTTTAATACCCAGATTGGCAAGAGCCAAATTCCTAATTTCGATCTCAAATTAGAGGTCAATAATGAACAGTTACCAACCACCACTGAAGAAATTACACCTCTGGATTTCTCATTTTCTATAGAAACTCCAGCGCCTGTCGCCGAAAAAACCTCAGAACCAGCAATTGAGTTTGATCTGTCTAGTCTTTCTGCTGCTGCACCTGTGAGTGAATCTGCGACACAGACAGACCTTTCATCAGGCTTAGACTTTAAATTAGATCATACAGAAACTAAACCTGCTGCAACAGGTGTTACTTTCGACATTCCTGCTACACCAGTTCAAACAGCAACAGACCAGCATGATCCACTGGTACAATCTTTCCCGGAATTACTGGACATCAATGAGGCCAGTCTGAGTCTGGATCTTGCGCAGCAATATATTCAGCTCGGTGCCTATGTTGCCGCACGTGAGATCATTGCAGAGCGAGAAGCTGAATATACGGCCGAGCAACAGCAACGCGCAGAGCAATTACTGAATCAAATCGCATCTTGATGCATTTCGATTTACACTAAAGCAGTCAAGGGTTGGCTGCTTTTTTTATGATGAAAAATATTGCATTAATTTATATGGGTGGCACATTCGGCTGTGTCGGCGATCCACTTGCCCCGATGTCTGCGGATTTATTTATTCCCAAGCTCGAACAGATACTTGCAGACCAATATTTCGTTGAATGCCACCGCGCACCAACCATTAAAGACAGTAGTGCCTGTACAGCCGCGGACTGGCTGCAATTGGTGCAGTTTATTCAAGAACTGCAATCTCGAAAGATCCAATATTTTGTGATTATTCACGGTACAGATACGCTGAGTTATGCCAGTGCAGTCCTGGCACATTTTCTCGGCAACTCGGCACATGTGGTACTGACTGGTAGTCAATATCCGCTGCTGAATGCTCAGGGCAATGAGCAGCGCGAATTTAGTGATGCGCTGGATAATCTGAGATTCGCCCTAGATTCTGTCAGCATGTGTACCGCAGGGGTCTATCTGGCTTTTCATCATCAACTGATACATGCCCAGACGGCACTCAAACAGCATACCACCGAGTTAAATGCCTTCTCAGGTCTTGAGGCCAATATTGCAATCCAAACCAGTCAACAATGTTATCAAATCGAAGCTGAAGATATTGCAAAAGCGGCTGGGTTTAACTGCATGAGCATCATGATGCAGCCGGTTGATCTGACCCCGCAGCTGAATAACCTGAACAACCTCTTGGCTCGACCACCACATTTTTTATTTCTGCAAGGTTTTGGCACTGGCAACCTGGCGGTCAATGACGCCATGATTGCTCTCATTGATCAACTGTATGAGCAGGGCTGTATTTGCGTATTAACCACCCAAGTGCCTTTTGGTGCGACGGATCAGCGCTATGCCATTGCTGAATGGGTGAATCACTGCAAAATTTTGCTGAATGAAAGTTATGGACATGCTGATCTGTATGCAAAAGCCCTGAAAATGTATTTACAATACGACACTGTAGAGCAATGGCATCGTCATTGGTACGATCAATAAGGTTTTGAGGTCATTATGCAGCGTTTTGCGGTGGGAATTGAGTTTTGTGGGATGCATTATCGGGGATGGCAGACTCAACAGCCGGGAGTTGCAAGCGTACAGGAAACCATTGAAAAGGTCCTGAACAAAGTTGCCGATCAACCGATTCTCTTGCATGGTGCCGGCCGTACCGATGCGGGGGTACATGCGACCAATATGGTGGCGCATTTTGATACGGATGCCGTGCGTTCTGAACGTGGCTGGCTAATGGGCTGCAATAGCCAACTCCCTAAAGACATTTCGATTCAGTGGATCAAAGAAATGGATCACAGCTTCCATGCCCGTTTTAAGGCACAGGCGCGTCGCTACCGCTATGTGGTCTACAACCATCCTGTGCGACCTGCCTTGCTGCATAAACAGGTCACACATGTCTATGCTCCACTCGATATTGAACAGATGATGCTGGCTGCGAAAAAGTTTGAAGGTACACATAATTTTGAAAGCTTCCGTGCTGCAGCTTGCCAATCCAATCAACCGGTGCGCCATGTCAGCCACTGCCGTCTGATTCAGCATGGTCAATATCTGGTACTGGATATTCAGGCCGATGGCTTTCTGCATCATATGGTGCGTAATATCATGGGCTGCCTACTGGAAATTGGTCAGGGCATGTATGCTGCCGATCATATTGATAGTATTTTCGCGGCCGAAGACCGCAAAGCTGCTGGCGTGACTGCGCCTGCCGATGGTTTATATTTTATTCATGCCGACTATCCGGAGCAGTTTGAATTGCCTAAATTACCGTTGGGGCCACATTGGCTGAATCTGCCGGAATAATTTTTAAATTTTTTAGAATATTTACCTCCCCTAACTCCTTCTGAAAGGAGGAGAATTCCTCCCTTTTTAAAGGGAGGTTAGGAGGGATTTTTAACGCTGCTTGCGTTTCCGATATTCCACTGGCGTTTCATTGGTCCAGCGTTTAAAGGCACGATAAAACGTACTTGGTTCCGAGAATCCGGTCAGATAGACAATTCTTTCAACACTTTCAGTGGTACTCGCCAGCAAACGCTTGGCCAGACGACAGCGATAATCCGACAGAATCTGTTGAAAGCTGGTATGTGCTTCACTCAGTTGTGTTCTTAGGCGGCGTGGCGTGATGTTTAGCTGTGCAGCTACAGTTTCCAGTGTGGTTTCGCCACTTTCCAAAGTAGAGCCAATCGCACGACGAACTTCACCGACCAGATCATAACGCGCCAGTTCCTGCAGTTTTTCAATTGCAAGCTGCTCATGTAATTGTAAAAGCTCTGGTTCAGCCTGCCACAGCGGAAACTCTAAAATACTTGGATCGAAATAAAGTCGGGTTTCTTTTTGACCTAAGCTGACCGGACACTCATAAACCCGGAAATATTCCTCGTCAGGAGCACCTTTGGAAAAATTAAAATCGATATAAATCGGTTCAAAACGTCCTTCGGTAATAAATTTAAAGAAACGCAGTACACCCGACATGGCACACTCGGTAAAATGACGATTGACCAGACTTTCAGCAAAAGGCTGCTCGCCATTGGTTAAATAGCAGCGATCATCTTCGATCACCAACTTGGCAGCAAAGGCATCGCTGATCAGTCGTTGATAGGCCAAGGCACGTTTCAGTCCCTCACCAAAATTTTCAGATGAAACAAACAGGTGTTCAATCACCTGACCACGATACAGTGGTAAATGTTCGCCCAGATGCAAACCAATATCCGGGTCCTTACTGACTTCTTCAGCTGCCACCCAAAAGGCATACTGGGCACTCAGCGGCGTACGGTCATTGGCCTCGACCTGATTTAAAGCAACTCCTGCTTTGGTCAAAAGTTCTTCTGTCGGCAAACCCGCACGACGAATCGCCTGATAGCCCAAACGCAATACGACTGATGCATCCGTTAGCTGACTCACTCAAAAGCCTTCCTTGTATGTACTTCATTTATACTTAAAAAGATTAATTTTAGATTAACTGCGATTGACCAAACTGACAACAGAAACCGACATTTTTTAGTTAAAAAGTTTATCCTGATCGTTCGCTTATTTTACTGACAGATGATCAGTCTAACGCCCGTTTCACCTTGTATTTTGCAAAAAAATTGACTATAATTTGCGCCTTTCCAATTTATTCATTCAGGTAGGCTATGGCCAATAAAGAGGAACTCATCGAGTTCGAAGGCGTTGTCACCGAGACGCTTCCTAATACTATGTTCCGTGTACGTTTAGAGAACGGTCACGAAGTGATTGCCCACATCTCTGGTAAAATGCGTAAACACTATATCCGTATTTTAACTGGCGACAGTGTAAAGGTTGAAATGACACCTTATGATTTGACCAAAGGTCGTATCACCTATCGTGCACGCTAAGTTTTAGCGCAAGCAAAAGCCACTTTTAGTGGCTTTTTTATTGCTTTAATTTTTTATTGCTTTAATTTTTTATTGAACAATAAAATAATTTGACACTGAACTATAAACTCACGACTATTCATTTAATTAAAATAACATGTCTAAAAACCATGAATATGAAGTGCTTAGTCCTGCTGTGCAGCTTAATCCTCGTCGCCTGTGCCACAGGCGGCAAACATCACCTAAATCAGTCGCTACAACACTATGTCGGTCAAACTGCCGCACAGGTTCGCAGCCAGCTTGATCTGAGTGCAATGGGATTTAAAACCGCCCAGCAACCGATTCAGACAGCAGAGTTTCTCAGCTATACTATTTTTCGGGATATGAATATTCCGATGGGCACACCGAATATTAGTCAGAGTATCTCGATCGGTGCACCAATGCCTACGCCCTCAAATGGCGGTTATAACATCGAGATGAAATGCCAAATCCGGTTTGAGCTGAAAGATGAAATTGTCCAATCCGTTCACTATACCGGCAGGGCTTGCTAAGCTGTCATCCTGTAGTCCAATTTCTTTGATGGATTGATGTTGAGTTAGCTCTCGCTCCCATCTGTACCGCGTGTCAAATTACAACAATACTAATCACACTTCCTGCCTACACTATTGATGAGTCGTTCCTGTGCAGGAGTGAAATGATGCGATTTTCCTATCTCCAACTATCGCTCGGTATTTTGGCCAGTGTTTTAATAGCGGGCTGTGCACATTCCCCCAATATGGGCCAATCTGACCGCGAAGCCTATTTGCAGCAGTTTATTGGACAAAGTAGCCAGCTGATCGATCAAACTCTAGATCTAAAACGTTTAGGTTATCAGCAGGTCAGTGGGCCTGAACTCAGTGCCCAGCAATTAAGCTATGTGGTACAGCGCCCTGTTGCAATTCCTTTGCCTGTAGCACAGTTTCCGGCAGCAGGCGGTGCTGTACCTATTCCGGTTCCTGTGAGTCCTTCAGGTGGCTATGACGTCAATCTGCAATGTAAGATCACCTTCTTACTCAAAGATAATATTGCAACCGCAGTTCGTACTACAGGTCGAACCTGCTAACCTGAGCTAGATACGAGAAATCTGACATAAAAAAACGCAGCTCAAGGCTGCGTTTTTTAATCAGTTTTTAAATCGAAACAAACTTAGTTTAATGCAGCAACCACTGCCTGACCCATTTCAACTGTACCGACTTTCTGCATGCCTTCAGACATAATATCTGCTGTACGCAAGCCTTGATCCAAAACATTGCCTACGGCATCTTCAATCGCTTTGGCCGCAGCTTCTTCACGGAAGGTGTAGCGTAGCATCATCGCAACAGACAAAATTGTGGCCAATGGGTTCGCCAGGTTTTGACCCGCAATATCAGGGGCTGAACCATGACAAGGCTCATACATGCCTTTAGCATTTTCATCTAGCGAGGCTGATGGCAACATGCCGATTGAACCGGTAAGCATCGCTGCTTCGTCAGACAAGATATCACCGAACAGGTTAGATGTGACAATCACATCAAACTGTTTTGGCGCGCGCACCAGTTGCATCGCAGCATTGTCGACATACATATGTGACAAGTTAATTTCTGGATACTGTTCTTCTTTCAACGCAGTAACGGTTTGTTTCCACAACTCAGTGACTTCAAGTACGTTGGCTTTATCCACTGAACAGACCTTGGCACCGCGCAGCTTCGCCATTTCAAAGGCAACTTTGGCAATGCGTTTGATTTCAGATTCTGAATACACATCCGTGTTATAACCTTGCTTCTCGCCATTTTCCAGTTCACGGATCCCACGTGGCTGACCAAAATAAATACCACCCGTCAATTCACGCACGATCAGGATATCCAGACCTGCCACGATTTCAGGTTTCAGACTTGAAGCATCAGCCAATTGTGGATAGAGAATCGCTGGGCGCAAGTTGGCAAACAGGTTGAGTTCGCTACGTAATTTTAATAAACCGCGTTCCGGACGGATTGAGCGCTCGATCGTATCCCATTTTGGCCCGCCGACGGCGCCCAATAAAATTGCATCGGCTTTTTTGGCCTGTTCTGAGGTCACTTCAGGATATGGTGAACCGTGGGCATCAATTGCCGCACCACCGAGTAAACCCTGTTCCCATGTCAAATCGAGATTAAATTTTTCATTTACACGATCCAGTACCTGCTCTGCCGCTTTGACAATTTCAGGACCGATGCCATCACCAGCTAAAATCAAAATTTGTTTAGACATGAGATTTTCCGTTTAAAGCGTCAGATTCAGACCTGACAAAGGTTAAATTTTCTTTTCTACAAACTCTGCAATGCCGTTGACCACATTATAAGGTTTGCAAAAACGACGAATGGTTTTTTGCTCTTGCAATAAATCCACGCAAAGCGGATCAGGTGCAGAGGCATTTAATAAACTGCTGCTACGCGCACTACGGTCGCGGAACATTTTCAAGGTATAAGTTTTGTTGGCCTGAAAGCGATGAAACACATGTAAAATTTCCGCTTTATCCTTACTGATTGGATAAAAACGGACGACTAATTCATGCTGTCCTGCGGGTACTGACAAGTAAATCGGATTGGCCTGATTCAAATTCTTAGCCTGCAAACGTACCAGTTTTTGCTTTCGCGCCTCATTACTGAGGCGGCCATTGTCGTTATTGACAATGATGGTCTGGTTTAAGCGCTCGAACTGGCAATCCGATGTTCCTTTACAGTAAATCAACGCATTGTTTTTGCTTTCGGCATTTTCTTTGGCATGTTTGAGCTTCATGGTATCGATGCTTTGACATGCAGTCATCAGCACCGACACCGTACTTAAAGCAAGCCACTGTTTCCAATAATTCGCCATAATGTCTGTCTTACCCAATCAAAAAACCCAATAATCTTCCGATATTAGCAAGGGCATCGCAGTCATGCTATGACAATTTTCGCTGATTTAGCCCTGAATTTCGGCAAATACCCATGGACGTGATTGTTTGGTTTTTTCCTCATAAGCACGAATGTCATCCGCAGCTTGTAAAGTTAAACCAATATCATCCAGACCATTTAACAGGCAATGCTTACGAAATGGATCGACTTCAAATTGAAAGCTTTCACCATTTGGTGTGCGTACTTCTTGTGCGTCCAAATCGATGGTGAGTTGATAACCTTCAGTTGCAAAGCATTCTTTGAATAACTGATCAACAATCTCTTCAGACAAAATCACAGGCAACATGCCATTCTTAAAGCTGTTGTTATAGAAAATGTCGGCATAGCTTGGTGCAATCACGGTACGGAAACCGTATTCTTCCAATGCCCATGGCGCATGTTCACGGCTTGAACCACAACCAAAGTTGGCGCGTGAAATCAAAATGCTCGCGCCTTGATAGCGAGGTTGGTTTAATGCAAAATCCTTGTTTAAAGGTCGTTTTGAGTTGTCTTGACCCAAATAGCCTTCATCCAGATAACGCAATTCATCAAATAAATTCGCACCAAAACCACTACGTTTGATCGATTTCAAAAACTGTTTTGGAATAATTAAATCGGTATCGACATTGGCCCGGTCTAATGGTGCAACGATACCTTGTTCAACGGTATATTTTTTCATTGTCTTTATTCCTAAAGAATGTCATCACTTTAAATCTCCCCTAACCCCCTCTTTATTAAAGAGGGGAACTTCCCCCTTTTCTAAAAGGGGGACTGAGGGGGATTTTTAGAAACTACGCACGTCAACAAAGTGACCGGCAATTGCCGCGGCGGCTGCCATTGCAGGACTGACCAGATGCGTACGACCGCCATTGCCCTGACGACCTTCAAAGTTACGGTTAGACGTCGATGCACAATGCTCGCCCGGTTGTAACTTGTCAGCATTCATTGCCAGACACATTGAACAACCTGGTTCACGCCATTCAAAGCCGGCTTCTACAAACACTTTATCCAGGCCTTCAGCTTCTGCCTGGGCCTTGACCAGACCCGAACCTGGAACCACCATCGCCTGCTTGATGCTTGCCGCAACTTTACGACCTTTGATCACTTCAGCCGCAGCACGAATATCTTCAATACGCGAGTTGGTGCATGAGCCAATAAAGACACGGTCTAATTGAATTTCAGCCAAGGCCTGACCGGCATTTAAACCCATATATTGATAAGCACGGTTCCAGTCATTGCGTTGTACCTCGTCTTTGGCTTGTTGCAAAGTCGGTACTGCCTGAGACACTGGAATCACCATTTCAGGAGAGGTTCCCCAAGACACTTGCGGCTCGATCTCTTCGCCTTGCAAGACCACAACTGTATCAAAGTGTGCATCTTCATCCGAATGTAAGGTATTCCAATACGCTACGGCCTGATCCCACTGTTCTGCAGTCGGTGCATAAGGACGGCCTTTAACATATTCGATGGTTTTGTCATCGACGGCGACCATACCTACGCGTGCACCGGCTTCGATTGCCATATTACAAACGGTCATACGACCTTCGATCGACATGTCACGGAACACCTGACCGCCAAATTCAATCGCGTGACCAGTACCCCCTGCTGTACCAATCTTGCCGATAATCGCCAAGACCACATCTTTTGGCGTCACGCCCTGACCTAATTTGCCATCAACGCGTACCAGCATGTTTTTCATCTTCTTCTGAACCAGGCATTGAGTCGCCAATACATGTTCAACTTCTGAAGTACCGATACCATGCGCCAAACAACCGAAAGCACCATGGGTCGCAGTATGTGAATCACCACAGACCACGGTCATGCCCGGCAAGGTTAAACCTTGCTCAGGCCCAACCACATGCGCAATCCCCTGACGGATATCATTAATATCAAATTCAACAATATTAAAGGTCTTGCAGTTGTCGTCCAAGGTTTGTACCTGAATGCGCGAAGTTTCATCTTCAATGCCGGCAACACCCTGTTCACGCTCTTTTTTCGAGGTGGGTACGTTATGATCTGGTGTAGCAATGTTTGCGCTTAAACGCCATGGCTTGCGCCCGGCGAGTTGTAAACCTTCAAATGCCTGTGGCGACGTTACTTCATGTAATAAGTGACGGTCGATGTACAGTAAGGCAGAACCATCATCACGTTGTGTTACTAAATGGTCATCCCACAATTTATCATATAATGTTTTTGCTGTTTGGGTTGCGCCTGCCATGTCGATGTACTCCACTGGACTGGGTAAATTCTTGCTCTGATTTTGATTATATCGCTGCTGTCACATAAATCTAATTTATCATTTTTATTAGTTAAAAAACTTTTTGGAATCTTTCAAAAGCTGAATAAAATCATGCTTTCGCTGCATTCCTATAAATCTACTTTTCCGATCAATTTATTAAAAATATTCGTTTTTACAAATCAAATGAGAATTATTATTATTCCTGCATAGACAGAGATTTATATTTTGAGGAACTTCGACATGGCACATATCCAACGTTTTGTAGACAATAATCAGCGTATGTTTAAAAAGACCTTCAGCTATTACATTATGCACATCACGGTGGCGATGATTGTCGGTTATTTGGTGACTGGCAGTTTGGCCATGGCAATTGCCTTAAGTTTATTGGAACCCACAGTACAGGCAGTTGCGTTCTTCTTCCACGAAAAAATTTGGGAGCGCAATATCGAACAGCAGAATGAGGACATCACCGCCTGATCTTTTCTGTCGATGTTCCTGACCAAAGACCATCTCATCCAAGAGGGTCTTTTTTTGGCGCTATTTAAATCCCAAGGCTTTGAAAATGTTTAGTAATGCAGCAATGCAATAGAAGCAAGCGAATTATGCTTTGATTTATTCTTAAAAAATAACAATAATATAACTACACATAAAAATTCTTTATAGGTGATTAAGATGAATCTCGCAGCTTTTGAAGCCTTCGTAAAAGTCATGGAAACTGGTTCGATTTCTCTGGCCGCAGATCAGCTTTTTATTACTCAACCTGCCGTCACCAAACGTATTCACAGTCTGGAAGAATATTTTGGGGTCAAACTGTTTGAATCCGCCGGACGTGGTGTACAAGCCACCCATGCCGCGCATTCGCTGTTGCCTAAAGTGAAAAACTGGCTGAATGAACTCGGTGATATTCATTATACCTTGAGCCATGAACAGGGTCAGGTACAGGGGAAATTGAAAATCGGCACCAGTCATCATATTGGCCTGCATCATCTTCCGAGTCATTTGCGCCGTTATGTCCAGGAATATCCGGACGTGACCCTGGATGTGCATTTTGTCGATTCCGAGCAGGCGCATGAACAGGTGATTGCTGGCGATCTGGAACTGGCATTTTTAACCTTGCCGCCACGGGGTGATGCGCGTCTGAATTACGTGACCATCTGGAATGATCCTCTGGTCTTTGTGGTGGCACCGTTTCATCCGCTGGCGCAGCAAAAAAATCTGTGTCTGGAAGATTTGCTCGACTACCCGAGCCTATTGCCCTCATCACAGACCTATACTTCGCAGATCACCTTGGCCGAATTTGAAAAACAGGGTATTAAACCGAAAGTCAGCATGAGCAATAATCCGCTGGAATCAATCCGCATGCTGGTATCCATTGGTCTCGGCTGGTCTGTGCTGCCAAAAACTCTGGTCAATCACGATCTGCATCAGCTGGATATCAATCTGGAAATGAACCGCCGGCTAGGCATGGTCTGGCATCCGGGTCGTACTCAGTCCAAAGCGGCGCAAGCTCTGGTTCAACTTATGCAAAGTAGTTCCCTGCCTCTTTAATTTATTTCTAAAAATGCTGCATTCAAAACAGTGCAGCATTTTGTTACCTAAATACACCCATCTGGGGATTTCTTTCGCGTATTTTTAAGATAAATCTATTCTTTTGCGATGCAGAGGAATACTTAAAATTATTCGATGGAGCCTGACGGATGCAGCTCGATTCTCCCCTAAAACCCCTCTCTCAAGATAAAACAAATGCCAGCAGCCTATGGCTTTCGGCCAAACCGATGCTGTTGCCTACACCTGCGCTTGATTTTGCCGACGAACAGACAGCGCGACACAGCCTACGTGATTACTTCCTGAATACCTTTGATACCTATGAGCAGTTATTTGAATGCCTCAAGCATGAAGATGCTTTTTTTATCAAGCCAATTAATTTGCGTCATCCGCTGATTTTTTATTTTGGTCATACCGCGACTTTTTTTGTCAATAAACTGCTGCTGAGCAAACTCATTACTGAACGTCTGAATCCGCATTTTGAAAGTATTTTTGCGATCGGGGTTGATGAAATGAGTTGGGATGATCTGGATGAAGTGCATTATGACTGGCCGACTGTGCAGGCAGTCCGGGATTATCGACATCAGGTACGCGCGCTGATTCTGAACATTGTTGAGCATGCCCCGCTGAATCTGCCCTTAAACTGGCACAATCCGTGGTGGACGCTGATTATGGGCATCGAGCATGAACGGATTCATCTGGAAACGTCATCGGTGCTGATTCGTCAGCATGCTTTAGAACATGTACACCAGCATCCGCAGTGGCGTGCCAATATCATTACCGGCATTGCCCCGGAAAATAGTTTGATTGCTGTGCCTGAAGGCCAGATACATCTACAGAAAGATTTTAACCATCCTTTTTATGGCTGGGACAATGAATACGGCCAGCATGAAGCCGAAGTTGCAGCCTTTGAAGCTGCAAAATATCTGGTGTCGAATCAGGAGTTTCTGGCCTTTGTCGAAGCAGATGGCTACCAGACCGGACACTACTGGAGTGAAGAAGGCTTAGGCTGGCTACAATTTTCACAAGCGACTCATCCGTGTTTTTGGTGCAAGACTGAACTCGGCTGGTCACTGCGCCTGATGCTGGAAGAAGTCCCCATGCCCTGGGATTGGCCGGTAGAAGTAAATTATCATGAAGCCAAAGCCTTTTGTCAGTGGAAATCGCAACAGCTTGAAAAAACCATCCGCCTGCCCACCGAAGATGAATGGTATCGCCTGTATGCGGTTTCAGACCTGGATCCAGATTTACCCAGTCCTGAACAGGCCAATATCGAATTGAAATATGGCACCAGTTCCTGCCCGGTCGATCATTTTCAGCAGGGCGATTTCTATGATATTCAGGGCAATGTCTGGCAATGGACTGAAACGCCAATCTATCCGTTTCATGGCTTTCAGGTGCATCCTCTTTATGATGATTTTAGCACCCCGACCTTTGATGGACGGCATAATATTATTAAAGGTGGCTCCTGGATTTCAGCAGGCAATGAAGCCCTGCACAGTTCACGTTATGCTTTTAGACGGCATTTCTTTCAACACGCTGGCTTCCGCTATGTCGCCTCTGATCAAGCCTTGCAACAGTTTCCTTCACAGTATGAAAGTGACCAGTTGGTGTCTCAATATCTGGAGTTTCAGTACGGCGCCGAATACTTTGGCATCGCCAATTTTGCCAAAACATTGGTGCAGCTGGCGCAGCCGTATTTCCGAGAAACTGCATGTAAAAGTGCTCTGGATATTGGCTGTGCTACTGGCCGCGCCAGCTTTGAACTGGCACACTATTTTGATCAGGTCACCGGTCTGGATTTTTCTGCACGCTTTATTCAGCAAGCCGTCTTTCTGGCCCAAGGTCACCGAATCCGTTATCAGCTCCCCACAGAAGGTGAATTAAGCGAAGAGAAAATCTGCTCGCTTGAGGATTTCGCTTTGGATCAGCTTGCCTCTAAAGTGGAATTTTTTCAGGCCGATGCCTGTAATCTGAAAGCACATTTTAGTGGCTATGATTTTATTCTGGCGGCAAATCTGATCGACCGGCTGCATCATCCCAAAGACTTTTTGATGCAGATCCATCAACGGATAAATATGGGTGGAATTCTACTGCTCAGTTCGCCTTATACCTGGCTGGAAGAACATACTGCACGTGATGAATGGCTGGGCGGCTTCAAGCAGGCAGACAGAGAGGTCACTACACTGGAGGGAATCTCGGAAATATTAAAGGCTCATTTTGAGCTGGTGACCCAGCCCCAGGATGTGCCTTTTGTTATTCGTGAAACCGCCAGAAAATATCAACATAGCTTGTCACAAGTCAGCATCTGGCGACGCACTCACTAAAGCCTTCAAGCTAAAAAAGCCAATCATTCGATTGGCTTTTATTTCATCCTTCACTGGTTGAGTTTTCATGCAGGGATTCATTGAGTTGATCCACCACAATGGCCCATGAACCATCAGATGCAATTTTTTCGGTTAAAAACTGACGTTGTGCTTCTGACCAGTACGGTGCATCGAGCAAAGTCAGATCTTTATGCAGTTGATGTTCGTGAATAAACTTTTCAATGCCTTCCTGAGTGGCATCCAAGCCAAGCTGCTGAAACAGATGTGTCATACGCGGTCGAACGTGAGTCATAGCATTACACCTCAAACTTTTCCATTATTTTCATGTTCTGTTTTTTGAGCATAACATGTCCGAGGCAAGCGGACTGTGAAAAAACATTAACACTTACATTGAATTCGGGCAGATAAAAAAGCACAACCGAAGTTGTGCTGGATCAATCAGATGGATAAAATGCAATCAGTTAAATCGACCAGTCCTGTATATTCCAGCCCTGCGCTTTGGCTAAAACTTCAAGGCGGTCATCCGGATTCACTGCAATGGCATGATCGGCATATTCCAGCAAGAAACGGTCATTAATCGAATCTGAATAGGCCCAAGACTCGGTCACATCACGACCTTGCAGCCACTGTTCCAGACGCACCAGCTTGCCTTGTTGATAACACGCGGTATTGATCACTTTTCCGGTATATTTGCCATCGAGTACTTCAGCATTGGTGGCAATAATTTCAGTAATGCCGAATTCACGAAAAATTGGTGCAGTAATAAAATCCGAAGTCGCGGTAATCCCGACCAGAGCATGACCGGCGTCTTTATGCCGTTGAATGGCCTTAAAACCTTCTGGACGCATTTGCGGGCGAATCACCTTTTGCATAAACAGCTGGTGCAACTCGGTTAAATAAGCATGCTCATGTTGGGTCAGAAACTGGAACACAAATTCATTATAGGCATAGGGGTCTAACTGACCTTTTTTATAGTCGTCATAGAACTTGTCATTCATGGCACGATGCTGCACCGGATCGACCAGGCCCTCGCTGACCAGAAACTCTCCCCAAGAATGATCCGAATCCGTGTTTAACAAGGTGTGATCGAGATCAAATAGCGCCAATTTCATGAAAATACTCGTAAAAACTGAAATTTAAGAAAAAAATTGTAAATCTATCTCCGCTAGTCGATAGAAATTCGTTAAGATCATAGCAATTTTAACATTTTTAAACTTTGCTTTTTTCGAGTTGGATAAAGAAATAACGCTCCCCGATGGCAAAGGTATAAATTAAACAATTTTTAGGTAGCCAAATGATCGACTCTGAGGGTTTCCGACCAAATGTCGGGATCATTTTGGCAAACGATGCTGGACAAGTTTTATGGGCAAAACGCATTGGTCATAATGCATGGCAATTTCCACAAGGAGGTATCCAATATGGAGAAACCCCTGAGCAGGCACTCTATCGTGAGCTGAGAGAAGAAGTTGGCTTATTGCCCGAACACGTCCAGATCATCGCGCAAACCAAAGGCTGGTTGCGCTATCGTTTGCCGCATCGATACATACGACCGGACTCCGATCCGGTGTGCATCGGTCAAAAACAAAAGTGGTTTTTACTCAAACTCACGGCCCCCGTTCAGCATATTCAGTTGAATCTGTCTGATCCGCCGGAATTTGATCAATGGCAATGGGTCAGTTACTGGTATCCATTAGGTCAAGTCGTGAATTTCAAACGTGATGTTTATCGCAAAGCTCTGGTGGAGTTGTGTCAGCAGCTGCCCCAGCAAAAACCTTAAAAAATCGCATAAATCATGCAGATTTTTTGGTCGGCTATTGTTATAAATAAACATATCACTGAAATTCTGAATAGACGGAGCAGACCTTATGTCGAATATGCAACTGGACACGTTGAGACGTATTGTTCAAGAGATCAATGCATCTGCCAGTTTGCATGAATCCCTCGATATCATGGTCAAGCATGTCGCAGACGCCATGCATGTCGATGTCTGCTCTATTTACCTTCTGGATGAACGTAACCAGCGTTATCTGCTGATGGCTTCCAAGGGCCTGAAGGCTGAGTCCGTAGGTCACGTATCGTTACAGACTGGCGAAGGTTTGGTGGGTCTGGTCGGCCAGCGTGAAGAAATTGTCAATCTGGACAATGCACCCAAACATGAACGCTTCCTGTTCCTGCCTGAAACCGGTGAAGAGCTGTATAACTCTTTTCTGGGCGTCCCGGTGATGTACCGCCGTAAGGTCATGGGTGTGCTGGTGGTTCAGAATAAAGAATCTCAGGATTTCTCTGAAGCCGCCGAATCATTTCTGGTCACACTGTGCGCGCAGCTCTCTGGCGTGATTGCCCATGCCCATGCGGTGGGCAATATTGATGTCTTCCGCAAGCCAAATAACCTGCCTGCCTATAAAACCTTTCAGGGTGTGTCCGGTTCAGGCGGGATTGCCCTGGGTCGTGCCGTGATTCTCTACCCGCCAGCAGATCTGGCCGCCGTTCCCGATCGTGAAGCCGATGACATCAGCGAAGAACTACAATTATTAGACAGCGCCCTCAACTCCGTCCGTGAAGAAATCCAGTCGCTCGATGACAAGATGCAGGATGCGCTGATGGCCGAAGAACGCGCCCTCTTTAGCGTATTCTTGCGGATGCTGGATGAAAATGCCCTGCCGGCAGAAATCAAGGCGCTCATTCGCGAAGGCCATTGGGCACAGGGTGCAGTGCGCATCGTGATTGATAGTCATGTGGCACAGTTTGCCCAGATGCAGGATGATTATTTACGTGAACGGGTGGCAGACTTAAAAGACTTGGGCCGCCGTATTCTGGCGCGTTTACAGGAAGCTGATGCCAGTCATCGTGAGCTGACCGATGAGAGTATTCTGATAGGGGAAGAGATTTCCACTGCAGCTCTGGTTGAACTGCCAGTGGATAAAATTGCTGCGATTGTCACCACTGAAGGTGCCATGAACTCGCATATGGTAATTGTGGCACGTGCCCTCGGCATTCCGACTGTGGTCGGTGTGACTGAACTGCCAATTAATACCCTGGATGATGTAGAAATGATCGTTGATGCGCATCAAGGCCGGGTCTTCATCAATCCGCCACGGCGTTTGCGCAGTCGCTATAAAGAAATTCAAAAAGAAGAAGAACAGATCGCCAAAGATCTGCGTCAGTACGAAACCAAAGATGCGATTACCCCAGATGGGGTAGCGGTAAAACTATACGTCAACACCGGCCTGATGATCGATGTGGTCCGTGGCGTGCAACGTGGTGCCAAAGGCGTTGGTTTATACCGTTCTGAAATTCCATTTATGCTACGCGACCGCTTCCCGGGTGAAGAAGAACAGCGCGCGATTTATCGCCAGCAACTCACTCACTTTGCCAATAAACCGGTAGTGATGCGTACCCTGGACATTGGGGCAGACAAAGACCTGCCGTATTTCTCGATTGAAGAAGAAAATTCGGCACTGGGCTGGCGTGGCATTCGTTTTACCCTGGACCATCCAGAAATTTTTTCTTCACAAATTCGCGCCATGCTTAAAGCCAGTATCGGACTGAATAACCTGCATATTCTGTTGCCGATGGTGACCAGTGTCAGTGAGGTTGAAGAAGCCCTCTATTTACTGGAACGTGATCATGCGGCGATTCAGGAAGAAGAACAGGTCAAAGTGAACAAGCCAAAACTCGGCATCATGGTGGAAGTGCCGAGTGTGCTGCATCAGATTGATGAGTTTTCCGAACTGGTCGATTTCTTCTCGGTTGGCTCTAACGATTTGACTCAATATCTTTTGGCAGTCGATCGCAATAATCCGCGGGTTGCCAATGTCTATTCACATTTACATCCTGCCGTACTGCGTGCCCTGACCCGTCTGGTGCAAGACTGTCATCGTAATGAAAAACCGGTCAGTATCTGCGGTGAAATGGCAGGTGATCCGCTGTCTGCGGTTTTGCTCATGGCCATGGGCTTTAATACCCTGTCAATGAGTTCGAGTAATATCCTGAAGGTACGTAAAACCATTTGTCACGTGCCGATGAGTGATGCACAGGAATTGCTACAGCATGTGTTAAAAATGGACAATCCACTGATGGTAAAAAGCTGGCTGGAATATTATTTCAGAACCCATGGTTTGGGTGATATGGTGAAATCAGCCACGCGTATGGTGAGTGCCTAATCCGGGACTTTTCCAGTCCCTCGACGAGTGTAGAGGTGGTTATGGAATTTCTGGTTATCCTGTTCATGCTCATTGCGGTGTTCTATATTGTTATTATTGCACCTGCCTTGCGGGCCCGGAAAAATGCGGATTATTCCGGTTCATCTTATACACGTCCTGCCAGCGGCTATGCCGATCGGCCTAAAATGTCCCCTCTATTGGGCATCGAAATTTCAGTATCCCAGCGACGGCGTTTAGGCCGAAATGATCCCTCTGTGATAGCGGCCAAACTCTATCGTCAGCAAAAAGATCAATTTGCCAGTTTTCAGCAGGCCAGAACTGAACCTCACCCTGCACATTATGGACAGCCAAATCAGGGAAGACTGAATCAATTATTTAATGATTTTATACGAGATGAGCCAACAAATTCATCGCGGCGCTCCACTCAAAATACACAAAATCGTAGCAACCGCCCCGTTGCCCCGCTCTCTCCACTTGGAACCAACCCCAAACAGCCAACGCGTCATCCTCAACCACCTTACAGATCTTAAGCTGCCATTAAAAAAGGGCGATCTTCCATAGAATATCGCCCTTGTCTGTGCTTGTTGTAGCCACGTTTTGCATTTTTCTTTCGGTCTACAAAAACCTGACTTTTGTTGACTTCATGCATGTGTTTTGCCACAAAATTATGGATCACCACATGCTCGACTGTTTTCTTCTTGGCCATGTTGTACTTTCGCCTTTTAACTAGATTTTAGTGAGTTTCCACGCGAGTGGGAAAATAATGATACGCCATTTTGGACAATTTTCAAGCATATTTGCCAATGCTTTTTTTAAAAATAAAGACCATTTAAGCAGGATATTCTGTATACAAAAATGAGCACTATAGCCGGAAAACATGCTGATTACATTCAGCACTTTATGATGTTTTTCACACAGACAAAACCTGATCAAAAAAAGCATTTAAAATAAATCAGTTATAAGATTTATTTTAAACAGCACGATTCATCTATTAGTTTGATCCTTTGATAAAAACATATAAGGGACTTAAAGATTGTTATTTTCGTTTAATCCGATTCATTATTTGAGTTATCCAAAATATAGAGAATTTGATATTGTCAAAGAGTAGAAAACCGGCTACTTTTAAAAAGTAACCATTTAATTTTAAATATTTTAGACTTTATTAACTTTAAAAATATTTTTTGAGTGACATCACTCAATTATATCCTGTGAATTCCACTTTGTGCGCTAACAGTATTTATATCAAGATATTGAAAATAGAGTAAAACCTGATGCCCTTCGCAGATAACTCAATATTTTATAAATACTGGATAAACGCTACAAGATATTCAAAACTTGGAGAGGAAAAATGAGCCAAGATTTTAAAAAATGCCCTGTTACCCACCTGACCACTGAAGCGGGTGCGCCTGTGGTCGACAACCAGAACAGTATGACCGCAGGTGCACGTGGTCCATTACTTGCTCAGGATTTATGGCTGAATGAAAAACTGGCTAACTTTGTTCGCGAAGTGATTCCTGAGCGCCGTATGCATGCCAAAGGTTCAGGTGCTTTTGGTACATTTACCGTGACCCATGACATTAGCCAATATACCCGCGCTAAAATCTTCTCTGAAGTGGGCAAAAAAACTGAAATGTTTGCGCGTTTCTCGACCGTCGCAGGTGAACGTGGTGCTGCCGATGCAGAACGTGATATTCGTGGTTTTGCCCTGAAATTCTATACCGAAGAAGGTAACTGGGATTTGGTTGGTAACAACACACCAGTATTCTTCTTCCGCGACCCTCGCCAGTTCCCTGACCTGAATAAAGCAGTAAAACGCGACCCACGCACCAACTTGCGTAATGCGACCAATAACTGGGATTTCTGGACATTGCTGCCGGAAGCATTGCACCAAGTCACCATTGTCATGTCAGATCGTGGTATTCCAGTCGGTTATCGTCACATGCATGGTTTTGGTAGCCATACCTACAGCTTCATCAATGCCAACAATGAACGTTTCTGGGTGAAATTCCATTTCCGCACGCAACAAGGCATTCAAAACCTGACCGATGCCGAGGCAGCAGAACTGGTTGGTCGTGACCGCGAAAGCAGCCAGACTGACCTGTACAATGCGATTGAACGTGGGGACTTCCCGAAATGGACCCTGTTCGTACAAATCATGCCAGAACTTGAGGCAGAACAAGTACCATATCATCCATTTGACCTGACCAAAGTCTGGCCGAAGGGTGAATATCCACTGATTGAAGTGGGTGAATTTGAACTGAACCGCAATCCGGAAAACTATTTCCAGGATGTGGAACAGGCTGCTTTTGCACCCAGCAATCTGGTACCGGGCATCAGCTACTCGCCGGACCGGATGTTACAAGCACGTTTATTTAACTATGCCGATGCCGCGCGTTACCGTGTCGGCGTGAATCACTCACAGGTTCCGGTCAATGCTGCACGCTGTCCGGTCAATTCTAACCGTCGTGATGGTCAGGGTCGTATGGATGGCAACTACGGTTCCTTGCCACATTATGAGCCGAACAGTTTCAGCCAATGGCAGGAGCAACCGGAATTCAGAGAGCCACCACTAAAAATCACCGGTGCTGCCGATTTCTGGGATTTCCGTGAAGATGATAACGATTACTTCAGCCAGCCACGTGCCCTGTTCAACCTGATGAATGATGAACAAAAGCAGGCCTTGTTTAATAACACGGCTGGCGCGATGGGTGATGCACTAGATTTCATTAAATACCGTCACATCCGCAATTGTTATAGTTGCGATCCGGCCTATGGCGAAGGCGTAGCACAAGCACTCGGCATGACAGTGGCAGATGCACAGGCTGCTCGTGAAACCGATCCAGCCAAAGGCTTAGCCAGCTTGCTTTAAGCTGCCTTAGCGATATATAAAAAACCACCTTCGGGTGGTTTTTTATTGCGGCATCAAGCACTATAGAAGCAAGTCAGCACAAAAAGAAATACAACAATGCATGCGAATATTGAAGACATTATTCAACAACACGACATCATTTTATTTGATGCTGTTTGTGTGATCTGTAATGGCTGGGCACGTTTCTTGATTAAATACGATAACAAGATACAGTTTAAACTGGTTTCTGCCCAATCCCCTTTAGATGTTGCCCTGCTCGAGCATTACCAGATGTCCACTGCACATTACAGCACGATGCTCGTCATCCAAGCTGGCACACTTTATACCGAATCCACTGCCCTGTTAAAAGTCATGCAGCATCTCGGTTTTCCGTTTAATGTAATGAGTACAGGCTATTTAGTACCGCGTTTTATCCGCGACTTTCTGTATCGTGGGATTGCTTTAAAGCGCTATCAGCTATTTGGTAAAACTGATTATTGCCTGATTCCATCTAGCGAAAATAAACACCATTTTCTGGAAAATGCTATTCGTGAATTCTGAGCCCGTTTTCACCCAAGCGCTTCGCACCATTCAGCTAAGCTTGGCAATGCGCTGATTCTATCAAGGACTGATTCCAAAAATACTATTTCAGTCCCCTGCTGAAATCACAATCTGGCAAAACCTGGGCTTTGAGCGGGTAATGGCCAAAGTCTTGGTTGGATTTTCTGGCATAGGTGAAATGCTGTTTAGCTGATGCTTTCTGTGCTTGCCATTCAACTCATCAAGCAAGAACAGCGTGAAGCCATTAGACAATAATCCGTTTGCCTTCATGTACGCAGTAAAACGGATTAATCAGCTTGGAAGAATGTTTGATAATTTCATGCAATTCATGCTCTGGCGCATCCCGATCTTCATCAGTAAGCTGGAAAGTACGGTAATGAATCGCCAGTGAGCATTTGGCCTGCAAGTCCTGATGTGCATGAAATGCATCTTCCGGATTCATATGAATCGCACGCATCAGTGCACGCGGCTCATAGGCACCGATGGGCAGCAAGGCAATTCGGGGCGCACCCAGACGCTTGCGAACCTCTTTAAAATGCGAGGCATAACCACTATCTCCGGCAAAGAAACAATGTTCCTGACCATGCAATAAGGAAAAGCCACCCCACAAAGCACAATTCTGATCACGCATACCGCGCCCCGAGGCATGCTGTGCCGGCGTATAGACAATGCGGATTTCTTCAAAAAATGCATTTTCCCACCAGTCCATCTCATGCACGGTATAGTGCTTTGGCAAATACCAGGCATTGCCCAGTCCGGTATAAATTGGCATTTCAAATGTGCTATGCAACCATTCCAGTGTGGCCAGATCCATATGATCATAGTGGTTATGGCTGAGCAGCACAGCATCAATATGTGGCAGTTCATCTAGCGCAATACCGGCAGGAATGACCCGCTGCGGGCCAGTGGATGCAGAAGGACTGGCATATTCAGCCCAGACCGGATCGGTCAGGAAATTATAAGGCCCGATTTGAATGAGCACAGTGGCGTGACCAATAAACCAGATTTGCCAGTCATCTAAAGGCGCATCGGGACGCTGCTGTGGCAATGCACGCGGTCGCGCAAAAAACTCGGCACGTTCTGCATCGAGATTGATATTCCAGTTTTTGGATTTTCGGGTAATGAGCCATTTATATAAGTCAAAACGACTGTGCGCCCGAGCAGGATGCTCGAGATTACGAAACTGTTGTCCATTGAAATGATCTGAATGCAGATACTCAAATACCGGCTTAGACCAGAGATGTTTCCAGCTGGACTCCGTGGTTAACTGAAATTTTTTAGTTTTGAGAAGATCTTGCATAAACATCCACTATTTATTATTCGCTATATGCAAGACAGCAACCGCTTGAAATGGTCAGGCGATGCATCTTTTAATGAGCATACAAACTAAAAACAGGCGCACTTGAGTATAGTATGAAATCCATCACAGACAATCATGTATGTTTTTGTTATTTTAGCAAAAAAATAGCGCTCTGATAGCCTGCTGGCTGGCCGGACTATGGGTACTGTCGAGAAAAACATGATGCATACAGTTTTTTAAAAAATACAAAATCATACCAAGCCCTACTCTGCTGATTCCAGCCAAAATTTTATCCTCATAATGTGTGCTGATTTGATCGTGCACGCCTGAGTTATGCAACGATTGAGGGTGCGGACGATGACATCTAATATTTTTAACATTTGGCCAATCTGCTAAATAAACTTGCTTAAACTCTTGTGAACGGATGTATCCATAAACTTCATTCCTCTAAAAGATTTAAAGCATAAAAAAGGGCTTTCGCCCTTTTGATTTGCTACAGATTTAGTGCTTGGAAAAGTATTGCTCACGCCACTCTTTCCAAAAGTACATAATGATGCCGAACATCACCACGGCAATTCCTGCAAAGGCATGACTGCTGATGATTTCATGATTCAGAGTCGCACCAAGTACCAGTGCGATGACTGGCGTCATGACATTACTCAAAGATACTGTTGAAGCATTTAAACGCCGAATCAGCCAGAAATAACACAGCATCGCCACAATCGAGGACATGATCATGGTAAATACAAACCCGATCAGCGCCTGTGTGCTAGGCAACTGGGTCGGCATATGCTGCCAGATAAATGGAATCAAGAGCAGTGAACCGGCTGCTGATAGCAGCAATGAACCTGTCGCTTGTGACATTGGGCTTAAAGGTGCGTTGATCTGTTTGACCCAGAAGATTGAACTGATATAGGACACCATACTGATCAGCATCAGCACCACACCCCAAGGATTCACCTTGCTGTCTGCCGAATCTAAAAATACAAAACTCAGTCCGGCAATGGCAACAGCCATACCCGACCATTGCAGCCACACTAACTGATGAGTTTTTAAGATCACATGCCCGATCAGACCGGCAATCAGCGGCGAAAAACCAAAAATCAGGGCCATCAGACCTGAGGTCAGATAATTGGCTGCCAGATAAATAAACAGCTGTGCACCGATTAAATTCAGACTGCCGGCCAGATAGCTTTTCATTGAGGTGCTGTCAAAAGGCAAAGGATCACGCATGATTTTTAGCAGGAATAGCGCAATAATCGATGCGCCAAAATAGCGAATGATCAGTACCCACATCGGGTGAATCTCGGCCACGCTCCAGACAATCGCCAAAGGCGTTGCGGCCCAAATCAGCACCAGTAAAGCATAAATACTTGCCGTCACCAGCATGGGAGATGAATTTGAATTCATAAAAGACTCAATTAAAGTTAATCAGAAAGAGTTGAACTAACTTCTCGTTCAAATCCACAATCGACAATACTGATTGCGGCATGGATGCCGCCGCTAAACTGGGATATATGGACATATCCTCAGTTTAGAAAAAGATTTTTGTCACCTTGCGCCATGTATGGCTCATCTCTCAAAAGTGAGGCATTACCTACGCAAAGTAATACAAACCAAAACTGAAACTTGAGGTAGTGATCATATAGAGAGTATTCGATCAATATAAAAAAACAGACCTATGCAAAACATAGGTCTGTTCCAAGATATCTCAATACAACTTAAGCAATTTTGCGTAAGTCTTGTGCCAGATCCAAATGTTTTTCAGCTTCAAAAGCCGTATTCTTGCTGATCATTTTTTTCAGATGACGCATTTCTTTGGCCGCATTGACGGTAATACCGGCAACGATTTGACCATCGGTCACACCATACATCACAAATGAATTGTCTGCGCCTTTGGCTGCATCCATGTCACCACGAACCAGCCATTGGGTCGCTGCCATATCACCGACAAACTGGAAGTTGATATTGAGCTGATCGGTCCAGAACCAGGCCGGATTGGCTTTTGGATGTTCGACACCCATGACATGACGCGCAAAAATGCCTGCCTGAAGATTGGCATTTTCCCAAGTCTCGACACGGCGGAATTCGCCGTCTTCACGAAGTTGTGTCGCGACATCGCCTGCTGCATAAATATCGGCATTTGAAGTCTGGCAGTTTTCATTGACCTTGATCGCTAGATCAGCATCTAAACCGGCTGCAATGGCAAGCTGTGCGTTTGGCACAATTCCGATTCCATAAACTACAGCATCAGCACGTAACTCTTCGCCATCAGCTAAAGTCACCACAATTTCTTCACCATCTAAACGGCAAGCTGCAACTTGAGTATTTAAGCGAACATCTACGCCTGCCAGACGGTGTTGTTCAAGCAGGAATTCGCTCAGGACTTGTGGCGAACAACGGCCCATGACCATCGGACCCATTTCGATCACAGTCACCTGACAGTCTTTGTAACGCGCAGAGGATGCCAGTTCAAGACCAATGACACCACCACCAATCAGCAGGATACGTTGACCTGCTTGCAATACAGGAACCAATGCCTGTGAGTCTTCAAGGTTACGCAAGGTATAAACATGTTTGCCTAACGCATCGAAGTTTGGCAGACGGCGCGCGGCACCGCCTGTTGCGAGAAGCAATTTGTCATAAGCAACAACATCACCATTTTGAAGTTCAACCGTTTTCGCGGTCGCGTTGATTTGAGTCACGCCATTGCCACGAATGGTGGTCACGCCAAGATCAGCCAGTTTTTCTGCTGACAGAATTTCAATCTTGGTGTCCTCAGGTTTTAGAATCACATCTTTCGACAGTGGCGGACGCTCATAAGGAAGATGCGTTTCATCACCAATCAGAATGATTTTACCTGCGTACTTGTTGCCACGAAGTTCTAAAATCGCGCTTGCACCTGCCTGGCCAGCCCCTACAATTACGATGGTTTCGATGTTGCTCATGTCAATTAACCTTTTAACTCTGCAGATACGATGCCGAAGCCCGCAATCCATTCACTGATATCTTCATAGCAGTGTGTTGTCATGTCGTATTCACCCATTTCGCTTAAGGCTGCAAATGCGGCCATCCAGGAACGGACTTCCTGACCACCACGACCGCCGTCACGACGAATTTCATCTTCTGTCATGGCTTCTAAGGTCGCGAAATCAGCGTTCTTGAAGGTTTCAAGTAGTGCACGATCCCATTCAGCATTTAAAGGAACTGCAACCGAAGTATCGCCTGCTGCCAGTTTCTGACCGACTGCAATGACTTTGCCCTGACGTGCTTCACGTGCTTCAGGCGTTGGATTACGACCTGCAATCAGGAATTCTTCTACTTGTGGTGGAACCGAACCCATTTGCGGTGTGGGTGGATCATGCGACAGACCACCTGTACCTAAAACAAGGACACGCTCATTTTCAAGGTTTAAAGATTTAATAAACTGACCTACAGCACGGCCCAAAGCAATGGTACGCTTGGGGGTTGGCATCGGTGCTGCAGCGCCATTAATAAAAATTGGAATCGTTGGATAACGATCGAGTTTGCCGTCACACAGGAAGTGCAATGGCTGAGTCACCCCATGATCCGCCTGCATACGGTAAGAATATGCAACGTCGACACCTTCATCGAGTACACGTCGAACCAAACCTAATGCTTTGTCTTCAGGTACATCAATGTGATCATTGTCTTTACCATAATCCCAGTCACCCGCAGCTTTGGCACGAATACCGACACAGAAACTTGGCATCAGGTCATAGAAGAAACCATTAAAATGGTCAGGACCAAAGGTGATAATCAGGGTTGGGTCGTAAGCTTTTACTTCAGCAGAGAGTTTTTCAAAAGCATCACGAACGGCTTGTTCTTTACGCTTTTCCTGTGGTGAAGCAAATTCCATTAAAGGACTGTGCGATGCACAAATAAGTTTAACGGCCATGAGAGACTCCAAAAAGGAAGACTTAAATCCTCCCCATCCTTCCTTTAAAAGGAGGGAGATTCTTTCCCCCTCTTTTATAAAGAGGGGTAAGGGGAGATTTTTAAAAGCAGATTTTTATTCGTCAAAGAAACCGGCACGGGGCTGACGTAAGCCACGAATTCCCAGACCGCATTCTGCATTGATCAGAACGCCAGTCAAAGGACGGTTATTTTGACGAGATGCCAAGAGTACGTATGAACCTGTCATATCTTCCGGTTCAGGCAAGAAATTCAATGGCATACCACGTGCAATTTTCTCAGGATCACGTGCATCGAGCAGGCCAATATTTTCCTGACCGAGCGACGCTGCGCCTTTGATATTCACATTCATACCTGACGGTGCAACCGCATTCACTCGTACTTTAGGCGCAAGCTCATAGGCCAATTCTTTCATAATACCCACTCCTGCATGCTTAGATGCAGTATATACAGGGCCTCCGCCAGCGGAGTACAGTGCCGAATTAGACAAAGTAAATATGATAGAACCTTCAGAAGCGATCAATGCATCCAGTGCAGCCTTCGCGCCGAGAATGAGCGACTTGGTATTAATCCCCATAATCTCGTCAAAGGCTTTTTCCAGCTGCTCACCAGAGGTATTGACGATATCGGCATAATGATCCCAGATCCCGGCATTGCCGACGAAACAGTCGAGTTTGCCGAAACGCTCTACAGTGGCATTCACTGCACGAACGTTGTCTGCATAGCTGGCTACATCGCCTTCAATCGCAAGAACTTTACCGCCAAAGTGTTCGTTTAATGCCTCCACTTTTGCTTTTGAACGTTGAAGAACGGCAACTTGTGCACCTTCTTCCAGGAAACGTTCCACTAGCGCCCAGCCTAAGCCTGAACCACCACCGGTAATAAGTGCAACTTCGCCTTGTAGCCAACCCATGATTACTCTCCTGCCATCTCTACATATAATGCGCCGTCTTCAACCACTACCGGGAATGTTTGAATTGGATCAGTTGCTGGCAAGCAAAGTGCCTCACCTGTTTTCAAACAGAAACGTGCAGCATGAAGTGGACATTCCACTGTACCGTCGTCTTCCAGATAACCTTCAGACATAGACGCATTGCCGTGTGAACAGCGGTCGTTCATTGCGAAGAACTCACCACCGTTATTGAATACTGCCAATGCATCAATACCATTCACGCCGCAATCTACTTTTAGCGCTTCGCCTTCGTCTAATTCGTCAACTTGGCAAACAAAAATCTTATTCATTAGAAGAATACACTCAGGTTATGTGAGCTATAGGTCGCTTGATCCAGCATGATCTTACGGTTGAAGATCTGGAAGCCGAGGCCGCCTTCAACTTTACGGATCTTGTCATGGCGTTTACCGCAGTAAATGACAATGTCTTTCTCTTTTTGCGTACGATATAGCAAATAGGTTACATATACGTCGTATTCGCCTTCAACTTCAGCTGGCTCTACGATCACGTTGCTCACCATGTGAGTGGTACGTGATGGAGGCTCTTCAGCCCAAGCCATACCGGTTTCAAGACGTGCGACACGACGCTCTAAAAGGTCTTTGGTATCGTTGAATACCCAAGTCGTCGGTGGCTCAACTGAACGGCGACGGTCACGGGTTTGCGCGTTTGGTGTGGTACGTAGCGTATAAGAAATATCTTCAGCCAAGGTATCCAACCAATCGCGGAATTTCCAGTCGTCCAGCAATTTTGCTTCGCGATACAGGAACTGACTGATTTGATGATGAAGTTCTAAACTCACTTGACTCATTTCATAAGCTCCTTCTCGTATGCGTCAGCTGCTGCTTCAACGTCTTCCCATTTTTCATGGATCAATAAATCTGCCCAGCGGCGGTACATGCCACGTGCTGCAGTTTCAGAGAAAATATAGTTGGTGATCCCCGGAATACCGTCTTCACGGATTTTCTCGTTGCCTTTACCCATTTCCATAATGAGTTTGTTTTGACGGGCTTTATAACCACGTAAAACTTTCTGGATTTCGATCCAGTTTTCAGAGTCATCTTGCTCTAGGAAACCAGCTGGACCGAAAGCACGCGTTGCAGAACGTTCAAATGCTTCTTTCACTTCTTGTGATGCTTCAGCATCCGCAATACAGAATGCCCATACTTCAGTTTTGTTTGGACCACGTGGGTGCCATACACGAAGCGTTGCCGTACCGTTCAACCAAGACAAGGTCGGGAACATGCTGTTATGACCTGCAAGACGCAGGGCACGGACTTCACCTAAACGCTCTTTCACTTCTTCATAAGTTTCGCGGAAGTAGTTGGCTACTTCACCGTCGACCCATACGTTTGCATCTGGTTTCTCTGTAAAGAAGAAACCTGAACCGTGACCACGTGAACCGTACTGAAGTGCATCTTTAGCCGTTTCCCAGACTGGACGAGCCGTTTGTGCAGCACCAAGTTTTTTCGATGCTTCATCATCTGGTTTTGCGCCAAGGACTTGGATCGCAGATGCATGAGAGAACAAGGCATGATACTGGTCAGATGCAAACTGTTCCGCTGCAAATTTCCAGTTACACTCGATTTCCCATTTGTGTACACCACCGATGATTTCTGTACCGCCTGGACGACGGTCAAGTACACCATCTAGATACCAAGCGATATCGCCCATGTATTCTTCAAGATCAGGTGTGGTTTCATCCCAACAAGCGAATACCAGGCCTTTGTAAGACTTGACACGATTCACTTCGACCAAGCCCCATTGCTCTTTACATGCACCTTGTGGGTAAGCACGTTCTTCAAGCGGAATGTCTTTTAAAGAACCGTCAATGCCATAAGACCAGCCGTGGTATGGGCAAGTGAATGCACGGGTATTACCACAGTCTGCGAAACTCACACGCATAGAACGGTGACGGCACTGGTTTAAGAATGCTTTGATTGAGCCATCTTTTTGACGTGCCACGATGATCGGATCTTCACCCATATAGGTATTGAAGAAGTCACCCGCCTTTGGAATCTGGCTTTCATGACAAAGGAACAACCAAGTACGGCCAAAAACGCGTTCAAGTTCTAATTCGTAAATATCTGGATCTGTATAGATAGATGGAGTGATACGCCCATTTTGTGCATCGACTAAAGCGTCGATTTCACGCACATCAATTTTTCCACTCATGAAAAGCTCTCCTGTGACCCATCAAGGCACAAAGTAAATAGACTCAATTCGAATGGATAATGGATTTTGGATTGATTTTGGGGAAATATTTTTTTTGTTTCAATTAATAGCTTTAAGCAATTATTCCACGTGCTTGTTCTGATATTAAAACATTAATAAATATCTCAAGAGTATTTACTTTCTAAATATCAAAATAACCTTCACGACATAGTTGTTTATAGATTATACTTCTATGAAATTATAGTAAGACATTTTTTGGATTACTCTTCGGGCTGATGACATGGAATTACGACACCTTCGCTACTTTATCACCGTTGCTGAAGAACTGAACTTTAGTAAGGCAGCACTTAAACTTTATACGGCTCAACCCTCACTTAGCCAGCAAATCAAAGACCTGGAAGAAGATGTCGGCGTCAAGCTACTCAACCGAACCAAACGTAAAGTGGAGCTGACCGAAGAAGGTGCCGTATTTCTGGAACAGGCGCGCCTGACCCTGGCACAAGCAGACAAGGCCGTTGCCATGGCACGTCAGGTGTCACAAGCCAAGCAGCAAATGCTACGGATTGGTTTTGTTCCGGTGGCCGAGATGAAAATCTTCCCGTATATCTTGCCAAATCTGCGTGTGCAAAATCCGGATTTAAAAATTGAATTGCTCAGCCTGAACAATAATGAACAAATGCGTCTGTTGAAAAAAGGCGATCTGGATCTGACTTTTACCCGTCATAACTTCAATAGTGATGAAATTGAAAGCCAGTTTGTGATTCGTGAGCCTTTGATTTTTATATTACCTAAAGATCACCCATTGGCAAAATACGAGAGAATTCCAGTTAAAGCATTGAATGGTATTGATTTTATTATTCCATCAGCAGAGCAGTCACATACTTTGCATCATGCCATTCTGGACTTTGCCAAAGCCAATAATGTTGAGCTCAACATCGTACAGAAAGCGGATAACATCCTGTTCAATATCAACTCGATTGGTATTGGCTTGGGCTGCACCATATTACCGGGCTATATTGTACCGCTGACCATGGACAATACCGTAATTCGCCCTCTGGACGTGGAACTGCCATATCTGGATCTGTATGTCAGTTACCACAAAAACAACAAATCCTATGCGGTAACCAAATTCCTTGAGCTATTAACCCGGGTGTTTTATCTGGACATTAACCGCGACGAACAGGACTAATGCCGCTCCATCCCCGATCAAGCATATGCCATTCAACTTTTGAGTGGCATGTGCTTTTTTGTTTTATCATTTTTTGCTAAAAAATTTATTTTAAATTCTATTTTTTGATAAAGGATCAATCTGTAGCTCCTTAATTGGTCGCCTGATCTAGGCTAATACTGCCTGTTTTTCACCCTAAACTCCCTTCATTTACAACTTAAGTCTAATAAAAGTTAAGTCAGTTTTTTCTCGGCTTAAATTTAATAACTTGCTAAAAATAATTAGATTTTTACATCAACCTATACAAATGAGAATCATATGCACTTAAATACATTCTGTTCAATATTTTGCCCACAAAAAAAGGATGACCGAAGCCATCCCTTTTTAAAACACGGTAAAATTATTTTACGCCGTGAACAGCAAGATAGTTTTTGATCACAGTATTGAATTCGTCTGCTTTCTCAACTTGAGACCAGTGACCACATTGGCTGAAGATGTGCGCATCAGCATTTGGAACCACATTCAGGATGTCCCAAGTACGTGATACTGGAATGACCACGTCTTGCGTACCATGAATCAATAACACTGGCACAGTAATATCTTTCATTTTTTCGAAATCAAGCGGGAATTCGAAACGGTCACGGTCACGTGCGCCAACTACATCCATCAAACGATTTGATGCATAGTCATTTGCAGCAGAAGCGAAACGTACTTTTACTAATTCATCAGTAATCAAGTCTTTGTTTACAACAAACATAGACAAAGTTTTCTTGATCCCTTCTTCAGTTAATACTGGGTTTGCATGTGCTTTAAGTGCTGCAGTTTGTTTCGCACCACCTGTACCCATAGAAACGATACCCAAAATACGCTCTGGATAGTCAAGCGCCATTTGGAATGCTAACCAACCACCAAGTGAGTTACCCACTAACCAAGTTTTTTCAATACCAAGTGCATCTAACGTACGCACGGCGTGATCAACCCAAGCTCGGATACCATACGCAGTATTCGGTGCAACAACAGTTTGACCATAACCAATCGTGTCGATTGCGATACAACGTGCTTGTTCACCAATTTGAGGTAGGTTCAACCACCAGTTAGCAGCAGCAGATACACCTGTACCTGAACCGTGTAAAAATAGAATTGGTGTACCTTCACCAATTTCGTGGTAATGGGTCAACTCACCTTCAGCAGTTTCAATCCATTTGTCTTCCAAGCCAAAGAACGGATCTGTTTGATAGTCAGGGATTTGAACAGTGCTCATATTACTTCCTCTTACAGTCTTTCGCTTGCGTGTCCCTCTCTTTTCAAGAATTCGACGTCAAGTTGACTCATTAAAATGACTTTTTTACATCCTTATCTTAACCGCTCAAGACGGGTCAACTGATACAAAATTACGATTGCACACTACAAAATAAATATAATTTAAGTTTATGTTTTATATGGTTATTTTAATATCAAAATCCTTATTTATTTTCAGGATTTAGTTTATGTGCAGATAGAAAAACAGCGCTACACCGGATAGCGCTCTTGATCAAGGCAGCAGAATTAGAACTTATAGGTATAAGTGGTTGCTACACGGTATTCCTGAAGGTCTGGTTTTGCTGGATTTGCAAAATTCACATCAATATACATGCCCTGTACGCCTAAACCTTTTAATTTACCTTCTGGCACAGTGTAATTGACGATTGCATTCACTTCATCCGTATTGAAGTTCTGACCTTGATATGCTCCGGTACCTTGCTGATCATAGCCTTTGAAATAAATCGCTGTTGCATTTAGTCCCTTCAAGCCGACTTCAGAAAAGTCATAACCATAAGACACATGCCATGACTTTTCTTCCGGCGCTGTGAAAGTTGCGACTCCCCAGTTTGCCAAATAAGGCTGTGGCACCCAGCCACCCAATGTCGGGAATGCGCTATCACCAAACATTTGCTGGTAACCCACACCGACCGTATGCGTACCATGATTGATTTTTGCAGCTACCGATAATGCCTGGTTGTCGATCTCACCATATAATTTGTCACCCGAATCTGAGTTATCGAAGTAACGTACATGGCTATCAAGTTTGGCTTTTTCACCTAACTTGGTTTTATAGTTTGCACCAACATATTGCTGGGTATAAATATCTTGTACATCGGCATACCAGTAGCTTGCACCAATCTCAGGTGTAAATTGGTGATCAATACCCGCAATGTACATACCATCCGCTTCAGCACCCGTATCATAGAAACTTGGTGGAGCAAATTTAGTTAAGTCGCGGAACTGGTTGTCATAACGGTTATTAATGCCATCAATATACGCAAGAGTTAACTTGGTATCTTTAAGGTCTTTAGACTCTAACCAGGCACCACTATACGTCGTCAATAACTGACGCGATGGATCGAATACCAAGACTGGAGATACCGGCAATAACTCGCCGACTTTCAGTTCAGTTTGTGACACTTTGGCTTTTAAGGTCGCACCAACTTTACCAAAATTATCTTTTTGCCCTTTGCCTGGTCCTTCATGCGGTAAAACCCAGTCAGGATTATTATCACGACCATTCAAACGGAACGCATGCTGAATAAGAAGATCTGCACCGACCTGCACACCACCACCGATATCGTGATAACCCGACTTGGCATCCAGAGTCACCCCTTGTGACCAAGAACCCCAGTTACGTGATGAAGCATCATCTTGATACTGGCGATCTAAATAGAAATTTTTAAATTTTAATTGCACATTACTGTCGTCAATAAAATCTGCATTCGCTGCAGTTGTTCCTAAAGTTGCTATCGCAGCAAACATTGCTATCCATAAGTTTTGACGACGCATCATGAGTTCCCCATTTAACAGATAAAATCTATGTCGCCATCATGCGCAAGTTGATTTAAATAAAAAATCCGACCACAGTATTAAGATTTTCTGCTTTCATCGGCCGATATTTCAGACCTCTCCTCAAGCAACCAATCGCTTAGATTTTAAAACGATTAATTAAAATAAAAAATTGACCAGATATTTAATTCAAACTTTTGTTTCTTCTATTAATAAGAGTAAATTTTTTAAAATCTTTCAGCAGCCATTTTTTATTTATCGTTTTTATGTTTAAGGAAAATATAAAGCCAAAGTAATCGCCCTACAATATTATCACTAAAACATCTCACCCCAGAGTTTTAATATATTAATCAGTCTCATTTAAAATAAAAAAGCACCCAATTTGGATGCTTTTTTATCAAACTTATTTTAATACTGAGCGATTAAAAGTTAAGCTTGTAACTCACGCGCTTTAGACATGGTTAATGCTAAATCTTCAATCATGTCTTCCTGACCACCGACCGTACCACGACGACCAAGCTCCATCAGGATTTCACGTGCAGAAACGCCATATTTTGCTTCAGCGCGTTTAGCAAACAGCAGGAATGAAGAATACACACCCGCATAACCCAAAGTTGCTGCATCACGATCGGCACGGATCGGGTTGTGCATCATTGGAATGACCAGATCTTCAGCAACGTCTTGTACTTTGAACAAGTCAACGCCAGTGTCCATGCCCATACGGTTTGCAACCGCAATGAACAACTCAAGTGGTGTATTACCCGCACCCGCACCCAAACCTGCAGATGCCAAGTCAACACGTACTGCACCGGCTTGTACCGCAGCAACCGTATTCGATACACCCATACCCAAGTTATGGTGACCGTGGAAACCGAGCTCAATGCTTGGGTCCAAGTGTTGACGTAAATGACCAACACGATCGATGACATCTTGAGGAAGCATATAGCCTGCTGAGTCAGTGACATAGATACAGTTTGCACCGTAAGACACCATCTTGTTTGCTTCTTCAAGCAGTTTTTCAGGAGTCGCCATGTGAGCAAGCATTAGGAAGCCCACTGTGTCCATGTCTAACTTACGCGCAGCAGTGATGTGCTGTTCTGAGCAATCCGCTTCTGTACAGTGCGTTGCAACACGAATAGTAGAAACACCAATTTCATGCGCCATTTTTAAATGGTCAACCGTACCGATCCCAGGTAGAAGTAATGCAGAAATTTTTGCATTCTTCATACGTGGTACAACAGCTGTTAAATATTCTTCGTCAGTCGCAGCAGCAAAACCGTAGTTGACGGATGAACCGCCAAGGCCGTCACCGTGCGTGACTTCAATTAAAGGTACGCCTGCATCATCAAGTGCTGTTGAAATCGCAATCATTTGCTCAACAGTGGTTTGATGGCGCTGTGGGTGCATACCATCACGCAAAGTCATATCATGAACAATAATCTTAGACATGTGGTTGCTCCTTAAGCGTCTTTATTGAATACGTGTTCTGCAAACATCTCTGCAGTACGTGCTGCAGCAGCAGTCATGATGTCAAGGTTACCCGCATATTTCGGCAGGAAATCACCAAGCCCTTCAACTTCTAAGTAAATTGACACGCGGTTGCCATCAAAAACTGGACCATTGACAAGCTTGTAACCCGGTACATATTTTTGAACTTCTTTAATCATTGCGTGTACAGATTCAGTGATCGCAGCTTGATCTGGCTCACCTTCTACCAGACAGTGAACTGTGTCACGCATCATCAGTGGTGGCTCAGCCGGGTTGATGATGATAATCGCTTTACCCTGTTTCGCGCCGCCCACTTTCTCAATGGCACCGGCAGTGGTACGGGTAAATTCATCAATGTTTTTACGTGTACCTGGACCTACTGATTTAGTCGATACCGTTGCAATGATCTCACCATATTCAACCGGTTGAACGCGAGAAACTGCAGCCACCATCGGAATCGTTGCCTGACCACCACAGGTGACCATGTTTACGTTTGGTACTTCGCCACCCGCAAGCAATGCTTCAAGGTTGACCGGTGGTACACAGAATGGACCGATCGCAGCAGGCGTTAAGTCAATCATCAGTACGCCAAGTTCATTGAGCTTGCGGCTGTTTTCAGCATGTACATAAGCAGACGTTGCATCGAATGCAATTTTAATATCATCTGCAATCACGTGAGGCAGAAGACCATCCACACCTTCAGCGGTGGTTTTTAAACCCATTTTTGCAGCACGTGCCAGACCTTCAGAGGTCGGGTCAATCCCCACCATCCACACTGGCTCTAACCATTCGCTGCGTTGTAACTTGTAAAGCAAATCCGTACCAATATTACCTGGACCGATCATTGCACATTTAATCTTTTTCATGAATGTACTCTCTTGGAATCTCGATTATTCAGCAGCAAATGCAGCTGTAACAGAACCGAAGCCTTCAATTTCAACTTTGAATTCATCGCCTGGTTGAGCCACAACCATAGGCCCTAAGGCACCTGTTAAGATAATGTCGCCTGCAAGTAATGGACGACCACGGCGTACCATTTCATCTGCCAGCCAAACTGCAGCATTGAGTGGATTGGCCAGACATGCTTTACCCACACCTTGAGACACAACTTCGTCACCACGGGTCATGACCATTTTGCAGTTCACCAGATCAAGGTTTTCAAGTTTTACAGGTTGAGAACCTAAAACGAATGCTGCGGAAGATGCGTTATCTGCAACTGTATCAATTAAACTGATTTTCCAGTTTTCGATCCGGCTATCGACCACTTCAACTGCAGGCAGGGCATAGTCAGTGGCACTGATGATGTCAGCATAGGTATGTTTTTCTTTGGTCAAATCCTGGTTAATCACCAATGCGATTTCCGCTTCAACCTTAGGTTGAATCAGCAGACCTGCAGGAATTACTTCACCATCGCCATAGGCCATATCAGCAAACAACATGCCGAAGTCAGGCTGATCTACGCCGAGTTGCGCTTGAACCACTTTAGAGGTTAAACCAATTTTACGGCCGACCAGACGGCGACCTTCAGACAAAGCGCGCTCGGTATTCACTTCTTGAACGGCATAGGCAATATCTACGTCAGCACTTTCACCACCCAGTTCTGGGCGAATCGGCGCGATCGCAGTTTGTGATAATTCAGCGCTACGAAGGGCTTGTGCAACTGATTCAACAACAGCAGAATTCGACATCAATGTTTCCTTAAACTGCAAAAATTAGGCTTATGCTGAGATCTAAGATGGACAGAAAATATGGACATGATCAGGCCGATAATCCGTCAGGATTACCTTTCTCAGAGCGAGCATAGGAATAAACAGTTTTAGAATGGGAAAAATACGGCTTTTATGCCAATAGTTATTTTATTTTTTGCTATAGCTATTATCTATAAAGAAAATCCATAAAAACCAAGACAAAACAAAATCTTAGTATTTAAAATACATCATCATTTAGCAGAAAAACTCTGCTAATCCGACCGAATAAAATCAACATAATTGTGACTTTAGACTAAAAGATAAGAGCAAATGCTTAAATCTGTAGCGCTCCCCGGCAGTTTTAAACCGGGGAAATACCATTTTTTACTGTAACCAAGATAATATATTAAATCACTTGTTTCCATTGGACTTTAGCCAACAATGCCGCATGTAAAGCGGTCACATCATCCACGATACAGACCGGATTGAATTGCGCCAAAAGCTCAGGTTCATGCACGCCATAGCTGACACCGACACTTGGCATGGCCATATTTTGTGCCATTTCCAGATCATAAGAAGTGTCACCGACCATAAGCGCATGTTTGGCCTGCACACCTGTTTCTGCCAGTATTTCTTCTAACATGAGTGGATCTGGTTTGGAACGGGTTTCACTGGCAGCACGCGTGGTCACAAACAGCTGCTCACTGTTGGTCTGCTTCAAGACACGATCCAGACCTTTACGGCTTTTACCCGTCGCCACAGCCAATTTCACGCCGTGTTGCTGCAAATCCGCAAGCATATGCGCCACCCCTTCAAACCAGGAATCTCCTGATGAGTTGGCAACATAATGATCGGAATAAGCCTGCAAAATATCCGTATGTAATTCTGGTACTGTCGGGAATAAACGCTGTGCAACTTCAGGTAAACCCAGTCCAATAATACTTTTCGCATCTGCATCCGTTAACGGCTGCTGAAACTGCTGTGCGGCAAACTGCAAACTCGCCACGATTTGACCGACTGAATCAAATAAAGTGCCATCCCAATCGAAAATGACCAATTTTACAGGTGAGTTCATAAAGATTTCCTAGATTTGATTCAAGGTTAGGTAGCTTTACCAACTCTCTCTAGCCCTCTCCTTGTAGAAGAGGGCTAGAGAGAGGTTTAATGCCTAAAATCTCCCCTAGCCCCTCTTTAAGAAAGAGGGGAATTCCCTCCTTTTTCAAAGGAGGGTTAGGGTGGATTGAATTTATTAAAAGAAAAAAAATAAGTCTTTACTGAGCCGTCGGCTTATCCGCTTTCTGTGCTCTTAACTGCGCCACCAGACTCTGCATATCTTCCGGCAAAGGTGCTTCAATCATGGCATAACCCGGAATCTCCAGACGCATGGCATGCAGACACAAGCGGCGCGGTTTCGGCCCGTTATAACCAGTTTCATGACCATATTTTTCATCGCCTACTAGCGGATGACCAATGCTCAAACCATGAACACGAATCTGATGGGTTCGACCAGAAAGCGGAGATGCATATACCAGTGTGGCATGCATAAAGCGTTCCTGCACATTCCACTGGGTTTTAGACTCTTTGCCTTCTTTCGGTGACACACAGACACGACGTTCACCATTGGCCAGCTCATAACGATGTAAAGGTGCATCAATCAGCTGTTTATCCAGACTGACCTGCCCTTTTACCACGGCGGCATAGGTTTTTTTGATTTTATGTTCACGCAGCATGTCTTGTAGAGTCTTAAGCACACTGCGCTTTTTGGAAATCATCACCAGACCGGAAGTATCACGGTCAATACGGTGAATCAATTCCAGATACTTTTTACCGGTCGCTGCACGTAAGCCTTCAATCAGGCCATAGGCCACACCGCTACCACCATGCACGGCAATCCCGGAGGGTTTGTTGACGACCATCAGACCTTCATCTTCATAAATCACACGGGCCAATAAGCCTTGTGCCACTTTGTCGGAAACCGGTGCAGCAGACTCATCTTTTTGTTCATAACGGATCGGCGCAACGCGAATCTGATCAGCAATCGCCAGTTTGGTTTCCGCCTTGATGCGTTTTTTATTGACGCGCACCTGGCCTTCACGAATCAGGCGATAGATACGGCTTTTTGGCACACCTTTCAGACGACTAAACAGGAAATTATCGATGCGTTGTCCATCTTGATGTTCATCCACTTCAAACCAAGTGACGTTTTGCCATTGTTGCGTAGAATTCATACAGTTACTATGACCCAAAAAATACTAAAATTGATTAAAAACTGATCACTTAGGTTATGCTTTACACAAGAAACATAAGCTTAGCCCATAGGCAGATGATGCAAGGTTTGATATAGTCAGCGCACGGAAACCATCGTTTGTGGGTAAAAGTTGAATCATTTCAGATTTTTCTGAACTTGATTGTTCAATTAAAGACTCACATGATACGGGAAGGTCCCCAAAGAATTATGCCGACGCCGAAGGCTTATTATATCGGCAAACAAAGCAAACTGTTGCGTTTAATTGTACCTCAGGTACATAAATCAGTTTGTCTTAAAAAATATGTCGCCAACTTTCGTTGGTTTTTAAACGTAAACTGATACACATCAGATTAGTCGCACCCTGAAGACGACTTCAGGCTACAGCGTCGATGCATTGGATCTGCACAGTTTGTAAAGATACGACGACAATTCCGTATCAAGACACTTTCTATAAAGAAGGGATGATCTTCGAGCAATGTGACAGTGAAAGTTACATACATCCAATGCACCGCTCGTCCGCCAGTGAAGCGTTCAGGTGACTTTAATCCGTTTAAAGATTGAAGCCGTATTGCCATCATCAATACGTGAATCAAAACCGAAGCCTATCTATACAAGTAGAAGCCGGTAAGAAAAGACTCAGACCACAATGAAATTCATTGCAGATTTGAGCCATTGATCCGTGATGTGTGATGTTCGCTACGTGTATAGCGATTTTTTGCTGTGTATCACTATAAGGTGTTACACCCATGAAACGTATGTTGATTAATGCAACACATGCCGAAGAAATTCGCGTTGCACTTGTCACTGGTCAGCGTCTTTACGATTTTGATTTAGAGAATCGTACCCGTGAACAAAAAAAATCCAATATCTATAAAGGTCACGTGACTCGCGTTGAGCCTTCTTTAGAAGCTGTATTCGTCGAATATGGTGCAGGTCGTCAAGGCTTCCTGTCGATGCGTGAAATCGCAAACTCATATTACAAAGCCGATCCACGCCAGACCTCAAATATCCGTGAACTGATCACGGAAGGCACCGAGCTTTTGGTTCAGGTGGAAAAAGAAGAGCGTGGCAATAAAGGCGCTGCCCTGTCTACGTTTATTTCACTTGCTGGCCGTTACCTGGTTTTAATGCCAAACAACCCGAAAGGTGGTGGTATCAGCCGTCAAATTTCTGGTGCTGTGCGTGAAGAACTGAAAGAAATGCTGGCGACGCTTAACGTACCACGTGGCATGAGCGTGATTGTGCGTACTGCCGGCATCGGCCGTTCACAAGAAGAGCTGCAACTTGATCTGCAACATCTGCTTGACCTTTGGGCACAAATCCAGAAAACAGCAAGTTCTGGCCCATCTCCAATGTTGGTGCATCAGGAAGCGGGTGTGGTGACACGTGCCATTCGTGACTACCTGCGTGATGATGTTGCGGAAATTCTGATTGACTCTGAGCAAGCCTATAACGAAGCTTATAACTTCGTAAAAGCAGTGATGCCACGTCAACTCGACAAACTAAAAACCTATACCTTAAATGAGCCTTTATTTGCTCATTTCGCGATTGAAAGCCAGATTCAGACTGCCTATGAACGTGAAGTAAAACTGCCTTCTGGCGGTTCGATCGTCATCGATCAAACTGAAGCTTTGGTGTCGATTGACATCAACTCAGCAAAATCGACCCGCGGTAGTGATGTTGAAGATACTGCGCTGAACACCAATATTGAAGCTGCAGAAGAAATTGCGCGTCAATTGCGTTTACGCGATATCGGCGGCCTGGTGGTGATCGACTTTATCGACATGACCAAAGATCGCAACCAGCGTATGGTGGAAGCGAAACTTCGTGAAGCGACCCAGAGTGACCGTGCCCGTATTCAATTCGGTCAATTGTCACGTTTTGGCCTGATGGAAATGAGCCGTCAGCGTCTACGTCCTTCTCTTGAAGAAGCGACTGGCTATGTCTGCCCACGCTGTCATGGTACCGGCATGGTACGTGACTTGCGTTCACTTTCACTTTCAATCATGCGTAAAGTGGAAGAGATTGCGCTGCGTGAACGTCAAGGTGAAGTTCAGGTCGAAGTTCCGGTCGAAATTGCTGCATTCATGTTGAATGAAAAGCGTCATACCCTGGTATATCTGGAACAGACCTCGAATGTACGTGTGACAGTATTGCCGCATCCACATCTAGAAACACCGCATTATGAAATTACCTATAATGCCGAAGGCTTTGCCCCAACCAGCTATGAACGTACCGAAGCGACCCGTTCAAGTGAAAAAGAATTGGGCTATGAGTCTTCTGAATGGCATCTAGAAGAAGAGCAGCATGCGCAACACGCAGCACCAGCGCCTTCACAGCCGCAACAAAACAACGGCCGTAATAACAATAAACGCCGCAATCCACAAAACCAGCCGGCTCAACCGCAAGTGGCACAGCAAGCACCTGTACAGGCAGCAGCTCCAGTGGCTTCAAGCAGCCCATGTGCATGGTTAGAAAACCTGTTTGTACAAAAACAGGCAGCGACTGTTGATCCATCACGTACTGCCAATAATGCTGCAGCAGCGATTGAACAAATGATCAATGGCGGTGCGGTAAGTCGTGGCCAGTTCGGTCAGGTGGCTGCACCGGTTGCACAGCCAGCACCACAGCACGTAGCACAACCTGCTGCTGTATCAAGCAACAATAATGCTTACCTGGCACCATCGACTGTTGCACAAAAACAGGAACGTGATGCGGCAGAAAAACCGGCAGAGCGTGAAGAAAGAGCACCACGTCACAACAAGAAACCGCGCAACCCGAACCCGAAGCACAAAGAACCGCGCGAGCAGGTTCAGTCTGAAGCTCCTGCACCTCAGCAACATCAAGTGCATGAAGAAGTGGTTCAGGTGTCTCGTCAAGAACAACGCCATGAAGCACGTGAAAACAAGCGTCATTCTCGCCGTCAGCATCACAACGAGCCAGCGCAGCAAAATGATGTTCAGAACAATGAACAACAGCCACAACAGGCAATGCCGCGCCGTGACCGCCGCAACCAGCAACGTCCGGAACGCCCAAATCGCCACCGCGATCCAAGTGTTCTGAACGAACAAGCGCCTCAGGCAGCTCCTGCAGTTGTTGAAGCGCCGGCCGTCAATGACAAGCAGCTTCGTGTTGAATTGGTCGATGCACCCCGTCCGGATGTGATGCCAACAGCAATGGTCGTAAATATTGACCAGGCAAAAAGCGAAATCGTGGCATTGAATGACAATGCTACAGTTGCAACGCCAGCAGTTGAAGTCACTGCACCGGCAGATGCGCCAGTTGAAGCGGCTGCAGCTGAAAATGTGGTTGAAGCCACCTTGACAGCTCCTGTGGAAGAAATTGTAGCGACTGAAGCAACGTCTGAAAAAACCCGGGCTAGCAACGATCCGCGTCAGCGTCGTCGCCTGCAGCGTGCAGCACAGTCGCAACAACCTGCAGCTCAGCAGTTAACACCGTCACAAGTGCCAACTTTGGGCCAGTTCACCATTGGTAGCCTGATTCGTCATGTCTATGGTGAAGACTGCTCAGTGCTGATTGAACAGTTTGGTTTATTACCAACCTTCAACCGTGCTTTAGAAAAGTTCACGAAAGAGTACAACGCGAGTCTGGTGGCTGCCGCAGCACCTGCTGCTGCAGAGAAAAAACCGGTCACCCGTGATGTTGAAGTAACGGTAGCCAAGGTTGAAGCAGAGCCTGCTCCAGTCCTGGACCTGAACCCACCAAAACCGGTCTCAGACAAGCGTGTTGCCAACGATCCACGTGAGCGTCGCCGTTTGGCCAAACAGGCTGCGGAACAGGCTTTGCAACAAGCCAAACAGCAGGCAAAAGTAGAAGCCGCGCCGTCAGTTGAAGCTGCGCCAGAACCTGTAGCAGTAGAAGCACCAGCTGAACCTGTTGAAGCAGCTGTAACTGAAGCACCTGTAGCATCGGAAGCAGTGGTTGAAACGACGGAAAATACTCAACCGACGGAACCAGCAACTGAAACCGCAGCACCAGTAGAAGTGACCACTGAAGTTGCACCAGCTGAAGTTCAGGTCGAAGAAGCTGCTCCAGCTGAAGCAAGTGCTGAAACAGAAGCGCCTGTGGCAAAAAGCAAAGATGTGGCAGAAGCGACCGTAGAGGAAGCTGAAGCCAGCGAAGCGGAAAAAGCCGAGAAGCAAGCTGCTCGCCCGCGCCGTCCACGTGGCCGTCCACCGAAAAAAGCCAATACTGCAACTGAGTCATAATTTGCCCAATTGCAGTCACATAAAAAAACCTAGTCATTTCGATGACTAGGTTTTTTTTGCTAGATTTGGTCAAAATAGGTAGATTGCACTAGCTTTTTAACGTTAAAAGATGGATAGCTTGTCTACTGTATATAAATTAAACCTATCGGATACGAAAAACAAATAGGATTCTCATGACCCAAATGAAACCGCACGATCTTATTGGTATTGCAGATGTCGCTGCCAAAATCCCGGCCTTCTTAATCAAAGTGCCTAATTTGCTGACTGGGCTAAGACAGGCTTATTTACGTACTCCGAATACACCGGCCGGTCTGGGTCTGGCTTTTGAAAAAGCTTCACAGCGTAATCCGGAAGGTATCGCTTTGCGTTTTGAAGATCAAAGCTATAGTTATACCGCTCTTAATGCCTGGGCCAACCAGATTGCCCATTTCTATCTTTCCTTGGGTGCCAAAAAAGGTGATGTCGTGGCGCTGATGGTCGAGAACCGCCCTGAACTGATTGCCAGCGTGATTGGTCTGGCTAAACTGGGTGTCACCACGGCACTGGTCAATACCTCTCAAGTCGGCAAAGTGCTGACCCACAGTATCAATCTGGTCAAACCGATTGCCCTGATTGTCGGTGAAGAATGTCGTCATGCAGTCAACGAAATTCGTAATGACCTGAATATTAGCAGTGACCGCTTGCACTGGTTTGCAGATCAAAATACTCAAGCCGATCCGGGTCAGGCACCTGCAGGCTTTATCAACCTGGCTGAAAAAATCGATCTCTCCCCGAAATTCAATCCACCGACCACCCATTCGGTGCAAGGCAAAGATGGGCTGTTCTATATTTACACCTCGGGTACCACGGGCCTACCTAAAGCGGTGATCTTTACCAACGGGCGCTGGACGCTGGCTTATGGCACCTATGGCCATGTGCTAAACCTGAAGAAAGATGATGTGATGTACTGCACCCTGCCGCTTTATCATGCCACAGGCATGGTGGTGTGCTGGTGTGGCGTGATTGCAGGTGCAGGAACGCTTGCGATTCGACGTAAATTCTCGACCTCCTCCTTCTGGAAAGATGTAAAGAAATTTGATGCCTCTGCGATTGGCTATGTCGGTGAGTTGTGCCGCTATCTGATGGATGCCCCTCCCTCTGAACTGGAAAAAGACCATCGGGTCACCCGAATGATTGGAAATGGCATGCGCCCGAATATCTGGGACAAGTTCAAATCCCGTTTTGGGATTCAGGAAGTGCTGGAATTGTATGCGTCCAGTGAAGGCAATGTCGGTTTTAGCAATATTTTCAATTTTGACAATACCGTCGGTTTCTCCCCGACACCCTATGCCATTATTGCCTTTGATAAAGATAAAAATGAACCGGTTCGGGATAACAAGGGTCACTGCAAACGGGTGAAAAAAGGTGAAACAGGTTTACTGATTGGTAAAATTACCCGTCGCTCACCCTTTGATGGTTATACCGACCCGGAAAAAAACAAGTCCGTGATCATGCAGGATGTATTTGGCAAAGGTGATGCTTATTTCAATACGGGCGATCTGGTACGTAATATCGGCTTTCGTCATGCCCAGTTTGTCGACCGCTTAGGTGATACTTTCCGCTGGAAAGGTGAAAATGTCTCGACCACCGAAGTCGAAAATATGCTCACCCAGTATGACAAAATTGTTGAAGCAGTAGTCTATGGCGTTGAAATTCCAAATACCAATGGTCGTGCCGGGATGGCAGCACTGACCTTAAAACCAGATATGCAACTGAATCAAGAAGACCTGCAACAGATGGTCAGCACCTTTAAGCAATGCTTGCCTGCTTATGCCGTTCCGGTGTTTTTACGTATCCAGCAGCAAGTCGAAACGACAGGCACCTTTAAATACCAGAAAAACAGATTGAAAGAGCAAGCATTCGATCCGAATAAAACCGATGAACGCCTGTTGGTTCTCTTACCAGGTGCAACGGCCTATTCTGAGCTCACAGCAGAGATTTTTGCCAACATTCAGGCCTACCAATATCGCTTCTAAGTACTGAAGTTGCCTATTTTTTGTTTAGATAAAGCACAATTGTTCTATTTATAATCAAACATGGGCAACTTTGTTATTTTTTGCTTGCGCTGAAATGAGATCTTGCTACAATACGCTCCATCAAACAAAGTGGTGCTTTAAGCTATTTAGCTTGACTTGCACTATACATTCAAACCTAGTTTGAATGCCGGTTCAGGGCCGTTAGCTCAGTTGGTAGAGCAGTGGACTTTTAATCCATTGGTCCCGCGTTCGAGTCGCGGACGGCCCACCATTTCTTTGATATCCCTTGATGGGCCGTTAGCTCAGTTGGTAGAGCAGTGGACTTTTAATCCATTGGTCCCGCGTTCGAGTCGCGGACGGCCCACCATCATTCTAAAACATCAGTTTTAGAAATCTCAATCAAATTCATTTTGATTACCCAGAATGGGCCGTTAGCTCAGTTGGTAGAGCAGTGGACTTTTAATCCATTGGTCCCGCGTTCGAGTCGCGGACGGCCCACCATTCTTTACTTAGAATGTCTTCTGAAACATCCCCTACACTATTTTCATTTGCTTTCTATCAGCTGCTATTATATTTTCACGCTTGGATTTTAGGCTGATTTGTCTTCAAAACTTGTTTTGATTTTTAAACAGTTATAAATAGTTTTCTTTAATCTAATTCTAAAAAAAAGAGCAGCGCCGTTTCTTATCGCATTATTTTCTAATATCAAATGTGGTGTCTTTTACCAGCTCATAAGCTTTAGAGGGTGCAGGATAGCCGCGATCAAATAATTCACGATTGATTCTTTCCTTTTCACTATAGATTTTGTCCAGATTCATCACCAGATGGTTCGAATCCTTAATCGTATAATAAAAGCTCGCCCCTTCTTTACGACTCACCACCACCTCGGTACGCTCCGGATTGATAAACCAACGGTCTTTGCGATAGGTGATATTGCTGGCAGTGCTACTTTTGGCATTATCAATAAACACTTTGCCATACTGCAAAATGCTGCGATGCACCGTACCATCCGGCATTAAGGTCAAAATAAATTCTGCCTTACCCTCATTGCAGGGCGCAAAGTTACCATCACAGTCGATCTCGGTATAATAGCGGCCGATAAAATCTTTGGCATAATCTGGTACGACGGCCAGATTTGACTCGGTTTCTGCCCGAAGGGTAGCTTGCCCTGCTACCTGAGTTAAAGATTTTGCACTCACCGGCACGACATCAGGCTGTGAATTCGCAGCGGAAATTTTCACCCCCTCCTGTCCTGATTCTGCCTGAAGCTCCTGCTCAGGCTTGACTTGATGGCGATCACAAGCCTGTAGCAAGCCCACTCCCCCCAACATTAGGCCGAATTTAAAAAAACTGCTTAATGTACAACTTGATACATCCAATTTCATTTTAAAGCATACCTAAATTAGGAAACACAGCACATTGTAAGCCAATGAACTTTACATAAGAGTTCAATAGAATTTTCACTATGTTAGTGGCTCTTAAAGCTGGATTTAATCTTTATTAACATTACTTAACGAATTTATTTGCAATCAGCACTTTAAAAATTTTGAAACAACTCCATTTTTGAAGTATGGATCTGTTTTAGGATTCAACCCTATTTTTAATCAGGAGATTTTAATGGCCAATGTTGGTTTATATCGCTCTAACCGCTCAAACATGATTGCAGGTGTGATGGGTGGTATTGCTGAACGTTTTGGTTGGAACGCAAATTTATTACGCCTTATCTTTGTGGTGATTTCGGTCATGAGTGCTGCATTTCCGGGCATTCTGGTCTATCTGGTTCTGTGGTTAATCATGCCAAAAAAGCAGTACAGCATTGAACAGGACAAGGTTCAGCAAGTTCAGGGCTATCAAAATCCTGTGCGCACCGTTAATCAGGATAAACGCTATTAATATGCATCCTAATTTATAGCAAGATGTATTGAAGTGCTTCCTCCTTCACCCAATTTAATGGGGTGAGATTTTGATGCCACGGTAATTCCCCCAGATTATCGTGGCTTTTTTTTGCCTATATTTTTGTTATTTCTATGCTGTATGACAGCTTTTTACTTTATCTTTTAGCTACATTAGCGATAGATTCAATATTCTAATGTTTGAAATGGATGTCAGATGACTCAGGCAGAATGGATGATGCTCTGGCTCTGTGCCTTAGCTGCACTGCTGCATGGTTTAAGCGGATTCGGCTTTCCCATGATGAGTACGGCTGTTCTGTCCAGCGCATATCCGCTTAGCATCGCGGTTACCCTTGTCATTCTGCCCTGTTTGCTGCTGAATCTGATCATGCTGAATGCCGATCCTGCACATAGTCTGTTGAATAGTATTGGCTATTATATAAAACGCTATTGGCCATTAATGCTTAGTAGCCTGATCGGCAGTGTACTCGGGGTCAAGCTGTTACTTTGGCTAAATGAGGCTTATTTAAAACTGTTATTGGGTCTGGTAATTGTATTTTATGTCTTGGACCAGTTACGGGCACGACCCTTACAAGTTAGTCCGCATATTTCCAGCATGCTCTGTTTTGGTTTACTGGCCGGCATTATTGGAGGTGCGACCAATGCTATGGCACCTTTTCTGATGATGTATCTGATGAGTTGCCAGCTCTCAAAGATAGATATTGTTATTATCAGTAATCTCAATTTTATTGCCGGTAAACTGATTCAGCTGATTTTACTATTTCCAATTCTGATCACACTGGAAACCCATCAACAGCATATTCTGATCGGGATCAGCTTATTCGCCCTTGCTGGTGTCTGGATCGGAGGCAAAATACGCCATCGTTTATCTCAGCAGCACTTCAAATGGATTGTCCTGGCTTTACTTTTTGGCTTGGGCCTGTATGCCCTCTGGCAAAGTGCTGGATTATTGCAACAATCTGGTTATAGTATCTTTAAATAGGGTATTTTTTAAACAAAGCAAAATTACAAATTCAAAGCTGATATAAAAAAATGACGTAAATAAAAACCTTGCAAGGAGAGCATATGACTCAGACCAATCTAGCCACCCCAACCAATGCGATGCCTAAAGGGCTGCTCAAAGGCTGGATCCTTATTGTTGTTGCAGCTATTGTGGCCTATAGCCTCTATCTTTATCTGCCCTATGACCAGAATGCCAATAAGGGTCTGGCTCTGCTGGCTTTTATCGGTATTCTCTGGCTGACTGAAGCGATTCATATCACCATTACCGCACTTTTAGTTCCAGTGATGGCGGTGTTACTCGCCATGCCAATGGCCTCTGACGGGGGACTGGTTCCCATCACCACACAAGCCGCTTTGGCCACTTTTGCCGATCCTGTCATTTTCCTGTTTTTTGGTGGTTTTGCGCTGGCAACGGCATTGCATATCCAGAAGCTGGACCGGAAAATTGCCATGTGGATTATCTCCATGTCTGGTGGGCATTTGGGTATTTCTGTACTGGCGATTTTTGTGGTGACGGCGCTGCTGTCCATGTGGATTTCCAATACGGCCACTGCTGCCATGATGCTGCCTTTGGCCTTAGGCTTGCTTTCACATCTGGATGTCAGCAAGGATCGTAAAACTTTTGTCTTTATCCTGCTCGGCATTGCCTATTCGGCCAGTATTGGCGGGCTGGGCACCATGGTCGGTTCCCCTCCGAATGCCATTGCCGCCAAGGCACTCGGCTATGATTTTGCCGACTGGATGAAAATCGGCTTGCCGATGATGTTCATTATTCTCCCCGCCATGCTAGTCAGTTTATATCTGGTACTACGTCCAAAACTAAATCACAAAGTACAATTTGTGACCGAAGATATTCCCTGGACCGGCACCCGTATAGCCACCATGATCCTCTTTCTCTGTACTGCAATTGCCTGGATTTTCAGTAAAAAATTCACCGAAATTTTTGGTATTTCTCAGCCGGATACCTGGATTGCAATTTCGGCTGCCTGTCTGGTGGTAATTCTAGGTACCGCAAGCTGGAAACAGATTGCAGAAAATACCGACTGGGGGGTCTTGTACCTATTTGGTGGTGGTCTGACCTTGAGTGCCATTCTGAAGGATTCAGGCAGTTCGCTGGTACTGGGGCAAACTCTGGCCAATGCCTTTGGTGATGCCTCCCCGCTGATGATTATTTTTGTAGTCGCCACTTTTATTATCTTCCTGACTGAATTTACCAGTAATACCGCTTCGGCTGCCCTGCTGGTACCAGTATTTGCCGCAATTGCGGATCAGATGGGCATGCCCAAAGAAATTCTGGTGATTGTCATTGGTATTGGTGCCTCATGTGCCTTTATGCTGCCGGTAGCTACCCCGCCCAATGCGATTGTTTTTGGAACCGGTCATATCCAGCAAAGCGAAATGATGAAAGTCGGTTTTGTACTGAATATTATGTGTATCTTTATTATTTCACTGTTTATTTACTGGTTCTTCCTCTAAACCAAGTCCAATAAAAAAGCACGTTTTGGCGTGCTTTTTTATTGGCAAGTATCGCTGCTTTTTAAGCAAAATCCTTGCTCAAAGCAGATGCATTAAACTCAGATAATTTCTCTAAAATCATCTTATTCAGTTCTGCTTTTGATCTTAAGTTGATTGAGTTCCTGATTCAGTGCAGCAATGATATCGGCACGACTGATAATTCCCACCAGCTGTTGTTGACTGACCACCGGAATATAATTAAAAGAACGTTCAACAAAATAAGGCACCAGATCCTGAATCGGCTGGGTCGGCTGCACCGTGACGACTTTTAAGCTCATAATATGCCTGACCTGATCTTCCCAACTGCTGCGAATATCCGAAGCACGCTTAAACCATTCCACCACGTCATACATGGCCAAAGTGCCGACCAGTTTTTCTTCTGCATTGACCACGGGCAGGCTCATCAGGTTCATCTGTTTAAACTTGTCCAGCGCATGATGAATATTGTCATTTTCATGCAGCGTGACCACATCTTTGGTCATAATATCCTGACAAGTAAATTCATGCACCGCCCGCGCATTGGCAATATCCTGTGCTTCCAGAATAATCTTTTGCAGGTCATATTCACTGATATCCAGCAATTCTGTTTGCTGGTCTAGCACGTCCTGAATATCCTGCGGCTGAATGGTAACTTTCTGGGTCGGGGTTGGATCTTTAGAACGGGTATTCAGTTGCGCCTGCTGCGGATAGCTCTTGCCAATCATGCGGTTAAATACAATGGCGATGATCATCAGCAGCAGTGAATTTAAGAGCACCGGATAAAACACAAAGGCATAGCCCAGATCATGTACCGCATTTCCGCCCAAGACCGCAGTAATCGCGACCGCACCACTCGGGGGATGCAAGGAATCTGTGGTCATCATCAGCATAATCGACAGAGCGACGGCGACACTAAAAGCTTCAGTCGGATTGGCCATGAATAATGCGCAGGTTACGCCGACCACAGCCGCAATGGTATTCCCCACCATAATATTCCAGGGCTGTGCCAGAGGACTGGCCGGCACTGCAAACAGCAACACCGAAGACGCCCCCATCGGTGCAATATACCAGGCCTTAAAATCACCCAGAATCCACAAACTCAGCAATGAGGATACGGCCAAGCCGATCAGGGCACCGATGCCGCATAACAGACGGTCTTTGAGCGGAAGGACTTTGAAGTTTGGTTTTAAGGTATTGAGCCAGTCTAGATTTGAGTGAAACACAGTCTACCTGATTTACTTTTTATCGATTTTCCGCATTATAGAACCAAGCAGCCTTAAAGGTATATTTGTTTTATATCTTTTAATGCTGCAGGTATGCCTACTTTTTAGAAAAAAAATGTCGGTATGATTGCTCATCATCAAAATGGTTTTGAAGGGCTGAGGCTTTATACTTCATGCATATTCCAACAACATCGTGACTTACAATGAAGCTGATAAAACTGTTTAAAATCATGTTATTTTGCAGTAATTTTAGTGGGCTTTGATAACGGATTTTCATCTGATTCAGATCGAATAATCGGCTCGATTTTAATCAGCTCGACCTCACCATAGAAGGTCGAAAATGCCACATCTCCGGCATCGATGCCAGTGCCAATCCGAATTAAATTTTCTACAGGCGCCAAACGGGTCGGATCAAACAGTACCCACCCACCCTCTAAATAAGCTTCAAAAATGGCGTGAAAATCGGGTAAAAACTTTTCGATTTCGACATAACCGACCACCATGCGTGCTGGAATGCCTAAAGCACGACACAGCGCAATACCTAAATGAGCAAAGTCACGACAGACGCCCGCCCGATGGATGAGCACATCTGTTGCAGTACTAAACTGATCCGTGCTGCCAGAAACATAAAATATATTGTTATAAATCCATTGTTCAATCGCTTTGACCCGCGCATAACCCGGCGTCATCCAGCCAAAGGACCGATTAGCCATTTCTGCAAATAAATCCGAATTACAGTAACGGCTGGCCAGCAAATAAGGCAGCACCGCATCAGGCAAATTCGGAATCAGCACTTCATTCAGATTATGCTGCGCATCTGCATTGATCACCGGATGACGTTCAACTGTCGCGTCATAGTGCACTTCAAAGACATCACAAGGTTGGACATGCAGACGTATATAACGATTTTGATGATTTAAATCCTGGAATTCACGCCATACGACAGGCATATTAAATGTCAGTTGTTGTTCAAGAATAGTTTGATCGGAATGATGTGCCGCCTGAATCAGAAAAACAAATTCTGTGGTCTGGACAACCTTATATTTTAAATGACATTGAATTTGATAAGTGGTCATGAATTTCCTTATTTTTAAGCATTATTATATTGTGTGAATATTAAACTAATTTTAGGATGCTAATCGTATAAGATCAGTTGAGCTTTATAATGCTCCGGTTAATCGGATGCCATATATCTGATTTATTCTTGATTTTTAAGTTAGCCTCAATCGGCCAGTAAAGCTGAAATCACGACAGATGCATAGATGACTCTTCTTGTTTAAAGGTATTCTGGGTTTTTTCAAAAAAGGTTCCACACATTAACCCTTTGCCACTCCCCTGCAAAGTCCTTATAATTGAGCACAATTTTTCTCTAATTTTAAGTGGATGACCATGAGTCGCGCCATATCGCATATTGATACCTTCCAAGGCTTAATTCTTGCCTTACAAACTTACTGGGCGGAGCAAGGCTGTGTAATTTTGCAGCCTTACGACATGGAAATGGGCGCAGGAACATTCCATACAGCGACTTTCCTTCGTGCTTTAGGGCCTGAAACCTGGAACGCAGCCTACGTTCAGCCGTCACGTCGTCCGAAAGATGGCCGTTATGGCGAAAACCCCAACCGTCTGCAACATTATTACCAATTCCAGGTGGTACTGAAGCCAAACCCGGACAACATCCAACAGCTCTACCTTGACTCGCTTAAAGCGATTGGGATCGACCCACTGGTACACGACATTCGTTTTGTAGAAGACAACTGGGAATCGCCAACCCTCGGTGCTTGGGGTCTAGGCTGGGAAGTCTGGCTCAACGGTATGGAAGTGACTCAGTTCACGTATTTCCAGCAAGTGGGCGGTGTTGAATGCTACCCGGTAACAGGTGAAATCACCTATGGTCTTGAGCGTCTTGCCATGTACTTGCAAGGTGTAGACTCGGTTTACGATTTAGTTTGGACCAAAGGTCAGTTCGGTACTGTGACCTATGGCGATGTGTTCCATCAAAATGAAGTTGAGCAGTCAACTTACAACTTTGAATATGCAAACGTTGAAAAAATGTTTGAGCTGTTCGATTTCTACGAAGCTGAAGCAACACGTTTAATCGAAGCTGAACTGCCATTGCCTGCTTATGAGCAAGTGATTAAAGCCTCACACTGCTTTAACTTATTAGATGCGCGTGGCGCGATTTCGGTGACTGAACGTCAGCGTTATATTTTACGTGTGCGTACTTTGGCACGTGCCATTGCAAATAGCTATGTAGCAGCGCGTGCGAAGTTAGGCTTCCCGATGGCTGAACCTGAGCTTCGTGATGAAGTGTTAGCGCAGTTAAAAGCACAAGTTGAAGCGGAAGCAAAAGTTGAATCTAAGGAGAGCAAATAATGTCTAAACATACCGTTTTGTTCGAATTAGGCTGTGAAGAACTTCCACCGAAAAGCTTAAAAAAATTACGTGATGCATTGCGAGCAGAAACCGTAAAAGGCTTAAAAGATGCTGGTCTTGTTTTTGATTCTATCGAAGCCTATGCAGCACCACGTCGTTTGGCATTAAAAATTAAAAATGTTGACGGCGCGCAAGCTGACACGCAAAAACGTTTCGACGGCCCTGCAAAGCAAGCAGCCTTTGATGCGGAAGGCAACCCGACTAAAGCGCTTGAAGGCTTTATGCGTGGTCAAGGCATCACGGTTGATCAAGTATCGACTTTCCAAGCCGGTAAAGTTGAAAAAGTGTGCTACTTGAAAGACGTGAAAGGTCAAAGCCTAGACGCTTTACTCCCGCAAATTTTACAAAATGCCTTGGACAACCTGCCAATTGCAAAACGCATGCGTTCTGCGGCGAGCCGTACTGAATTTGTACGTCCTGTGAAATGGGTGGTATTGCTTAAAGACAACGATATTGTTGATGCAACCATTCAGGATCACAAAGCAGCTAACGTGACTTTCGGTCATCGTTTCCATGCACCTGAAGCAATCACTTTAACGCATGCTGACGAATACTTAGCAAAATTAAAAGCAGCGCATGTTGTGGCTTCTTTTGAAGAACGTCAAGCCATCATCGATCAGCAAGTGAAAGCATTGGCTGATGAAGTCAATGCCATTGCAATTGTACCAAGTGACCTTCGTGACGAAGTAACAGCATTGGTTGAATGGCCTGTTGCGCTTCGTGCAAGCTTTGAAGAACGCTTCCTTGCTGTTCCGCAAGAAGCATTAATTACCACCATGCAGGACAACCAAAAGTACTTCTGTTTAGTGAATGCTGACAATAAACTGCAACCGTACTTCATTACGGTGTCGAACATTGAGTCGAAAGACCCGACACAAATTATTGAAGGTAACGAGAAAGTGGTTCGTCCACGTTTGTCGGATGCTGAATTCTTCTTCCTGCAAGATCAAAAGCAACCGCTTGCATCGCGTAAACAGAAATTGGCGAACATGGTGTTCCAAGCAGAATTGGGCACGCTTTGGAACAAGTCGGAACGTATTGCAAAATTGGCTGTGGCTTTAGCGCCAATTACAGGTGCAAATGCTGCCGATGCTGAAAAAGCGGCCCTTCTGGCAAAATGTGACTTAACCTCTGAACTTGTGGGTGAGTTCCCTGAACTTCAAGGGATCGCGGGGACTTACTACGCACGTCTTGAAGGCGAAAATGATGAAGTTGCTGAGTCTTTAGGCGAGCAGTATTTACCTAAATTCGCGGGTGACGTTTTACCGAAAACCAAAACAGGTACAACCATTGCCCTTGCGGATCGTTTAGATACTTTGACGGGTATTTTCGGTATTGGTCAAGCACCCACAGGTTCTAAAGACCCATTTGCACTACGTCGTTCTGCAATTGGCATCTTGCGTCTTGTGACTGAAAATGAACTTGATGTATCAATTGAAGATTTGATCAAACTTGCTTTAGCTGCTTATGGCGATGTATTGAAAGATCACGACAAGACTTTAAATGATGCTGTTGCATTCTTAGAAGGTCGTTACCGTGCCAAATACGAAGATCAAGGCGTTGCAGTTGATGTGATTCAAGCAGTTCAAGCGTTATCGCCTAAATCACCGCTTGATTTTGACAAGCGTGTCAATGCGGTCAATCACTTCCGTGCCTTGCCTGAAGCTGCTGCGCTTGCTGCTGCAAACAAGCGTGTTGCCAATATTCTTGCAAAAGAAGCTGCTCCTGAAGGTCAAGTGGTTGAAGCAAACCTGGTTGAAGATACTGAAAAAGCATTGTTCGCTGAACTTGCAAAAATTACACCTGTGGTTGAGCCGTTATTTACTGCCAAAGACTACACTGCTGCACTTTCAGCTTTAGCTGCACTTCGTGCGCCAGTCGATGCTTTCTTTGACGGTGTAATGGTGATGGCTGATGATGCTGACTTGAAAGCAAACCGTTTACGTATGCTTGCTCAGCTGCGTGATTTGTTTACGAAAGTGGCTGATATTTCGGTGTTACAGCACTAAGTTCCGATTTAATAAAAAACCCGCTTTAAAGCGGGTTTTTTATTTCATACTTTTCATCAATTTCAGCCATTAAGCTTTTGAAATAGTCATTTTTTTCATTAAGATAAAAATTATATATTCGTCCAGCTCGTTCATCATTGCTCCGCATTGCTTTTCTCATTAACTCGATTGCAACTAGATAATCTTCAATTTCATTAAACCAATATTCACCATGTAATAATCGATTTTCTAAAGATTGTTTTAACGCTAAATATTCTCTCTGGATATTATCTAAAGCTGTATAAGCAAATAGTTTATTCTGCTCATCATAAATACTATGAATTTTTTCAAACCAATAAGAAATTGGCAACAAGCCAACTAATTTTTCATTTTCAAATTTCTTTTTAACTTCATTTTCCATAATAATTATTTCTTTATTCAGTCTTCTCAAGAGAACAATTGCTTCATCTAATTGCTTCTTGAGTAACTCATAAATAGAAATTTCTTCATAAACTGTATCTTCTTTCTTGTTAGAATATCTCAACAAGTCAAAACCAGATTTATTAATTGTGATACGAGAAATAAAATTATTAAATTCATCCTTATCTTTTTCGCTTCTTCCTCCTTCATTATTTAGGATTGTGTGCCCAATCGAAGCATTCCGAACCTTACGGATCTTTTTCAACTCACTATTTGCTTCCCATTGAACTTTGAATACTTCATATAGATGCTTCAAGCTATCTTGTTGAAGAATGAAACATTGTAAAATTCCATAGCAATGAATGTATTTAAGCCCTGTTTCTTTAGGAAACTCCGTTTGCAGATAATCCTTAAAGGCGAAGGATGTGTCTCCTAACACATCTAAAGCACTGCATAGCATCCACCATCTGTGCTTATCATTTAATAATTGGTAATGAAGAACTCCACAATTAATATAATTACGCAGCTGATTTTCTAAATTTTCTATTTGATCTAAAGAGTCTAGTAGATGATCCATACTTATATCTATACGGGTAGAGTATTCTTTAAAATTAGTTTTCAAATCATAGGCAATTTCATCTGAATTGCCTATACTCAACCTAACAACACTCAACAAGAAAGAATCATATGAAATTTAAAGCTCTTATTTTGACGGGTCTTGCGAGTATCGCAGTTACAGCTTGTACATCTGCACCAAAAATCCCGCAGCTTGAAGTTGGCGTCTTACAGGAAGTACAAAACCTCGAAGTATCTCCAGAAACCACCAACAACAAGGCAAAACTGACCAAGTTCCTCGACAAATGCGTGATTGAATTTACCGGCGATCTTGGCAATAACCGTGTCGTTGAACAATGGTCATTTAAAGGCCTTACCCTGATGGATGCAGGTTCAGCAACTTTCCAGCGCGACGGCACCAGCACTGCACAAAAGTTTGATCTACATGCCGAAAATGTACAAAAAAACTTTATTTCACTCCGCCATCACTTTGCCAAAGATGCATTAACTCAATGTGACTAAGCATCCTGCCCTGTTTTTATTCAGAAAATGGGGCAATTCTTTATCTAAAATAAATAAAAACCGGTTTCATATCTCACCGCGCCGTCTTTCATTACAAAAAAGCTAAATTGTACTTCTTGGAAGCGCTCGCGAATCCATCAGTTCTTCATTGTTTTCGTGAAATTATCCGCTACACTCAAAATCAAACAAAAGATCGCTATTTGACTACTTCGAGGTCGATCACATTATGATGATGAAAAAATCTATTATTCTCGGCACTGCATTTTTAATCTGCATTCCGGTATTGACACAAGCTGCAACCGAATCAGAAGCACAAACCAGCAAACCTATTGCGCCATATGGCACCAATCCAAATCTTTTGCATGTCTTTGCCTATAAAGCTCAGGAAGGCGTCATCAATACCGCAGAAAAAGTCGGTGAAGTGACTGAAAAAGGCATTGCCAAAGTCAAACCAGGTGTAGATCGTGCTTGGGGAAATACCAAGGCAGCGGCTTCAGAAACCGCACAAAAAGTCGATCAGGGAGCTACGCAAGCAGCCCAACAAACCAATCAGAAAATCCAGCAAACCAAAGAAGTGTGGCGCGCCAACCCTCAACAAGCAGCACCGATTGTGCAACAGCCTTTGAGTGAATCCTCTGCGCCTCAGCAAACCACAACACCGCAGATGCAGCCTCAATCCGGTTCCGGCACTGCCACCAGTTATGCAGTGACTGATTTATAAGAAAAGCCCGTCATGGGCTTTTTATTTATCTTTCAGCAAAAAATATTCACTTCAAGAGAAGGGTTAAAAATCAATTCACCTGCCGTATCGGCTGGCCATTTTTAAAAGCTTCAATATTTTCGACCATCTGATTCACAATGCGCTGCCGTGCATCAACACTGCCCCATGCATTATGCGGCGTCACAATCAGGTTTGGGATTGTTGCATCGAGTAGGACATTGCCTTCTTTGGGTGGCTCAACCGTTAAGACATCAGTCGCTGCACCAGCAATCTGACCCTCACGCAGCGCCTGCGCCAAGGCTGCTTCATCGACAATACCACCACGCGCACAGTTAATTAAAAATGCGCTTGGCTTCATGGCTTCGAGTTCAGCATGACTGATCAAATGTCGGGTGTCTTCAGTGAGTGGACAATGCAAACTGAGAAAATCAACTTGAGCAAGCAACTCGGCAAATGCTACACGGGATGCATCTGCTGGACGGTTTGGCAGCGCAGCAATGAGAACTTTCATGCCAAAAGCTTCAGCCAGTTTCGCCACCGCATGGCCCAGTTCACCATAACCGACAATGCCCAGTGTTTTTCCGGACAGCTCGACAATTGGCGCATCCAGCAAACAAAACTGGCTGGCTTTTTGCCACTGGCCTTGTTGTAACGCACGTTGATAAGACAGAAATGAAGTGGCCAGATTGAGCATTAACATTAAAGTATGTTGTGCAACCGCAGACGTTCCATAGGCCTGACAGTTACAGACCACAATGCCACGTGCTTTGGCTGCTGCCAGATCGACATTATTGCTGCCGGTCGCAGAAATCAGGATCAGTTTCAGTTCAGGACATTGCTGAATGGTCGCAGCATCAATCAGTACTTTATTGCTAATAATGACCTCAACCTCGGCCACACGGGAAGCAATCTCGGCCGCCGAAGTCGTTGGATACAACACAAGCGGATCAAAGGCTGCATGCAGTGCCTGAAAGTCCAAATCCTGTTGGTCTAGAGAAGCATAGTCTAAATAAACGGCTTTCATGGCTGTTCCCTCAATCCTGTTGAACCATTGATCTTTATCATTTAAAACAAGTCATTGAGGCTTTTCAAGCAGTTTCCGCTCTGCCAATCTTAATCTAGCGGTTTATCGAGATGATTGCGCAATGAACGCCGGATTTTATAGATCACATACACCGCCAGAATGATCATGAAAATAATCGATGCACTCATCATAATCACGGCTGGATGTACACTTTCTGCATGTGCCAGATTGGGCAGCGCTAAACCGACCATGAAACAGACTTGTATCATCTGGGCAGATTGCATCATATAGAGACCCCCTGGTTCGTTTCAACTATCGGGAGCAGTACGGGTGGATATTATTTGTACCGCCTATCTCTATATTATGCCTAGCCAATCACATGTCAAGTAATTGTTTTTTATTAAAAAATAAAGCTAGTTTATCTCATTGTGCGTCACAAACTGCGTATTTTTGTCACTTTCATCGATAAAGGCCGCAGCGCCATACTCATTGGTACTTAAATTCAAGTGCTTATAGCTGAACATATAATAATCGCTATAACGTTTCATGAGAATCGGGTGCATGCCCAGACTGAGTTCATCCTGCTCCTTGATCAGTTTCATGACATGCCGGTCATTCATCACCACCAGATAACGCTCATCATTCAAGCTGATGCTCAATAGGCCATTGCCTTTGGCATAAATCGGAATCAGGAATTTATGGTTCAGGGCAATCGCGCCTTCTGCATAACTTTCGATTTTATGACTGATGACATTAAATACCAGACCATGTCCATATTGATCCAGAAGCAACTGACGATTTTCCTGCGGCAAATTCACATGAATGCCGAGCTTGAGCAGGTCATGCTGATCGACCTGTTTATTTTGCAATAATTCTCTTAAGATCACCTGTTTCTGGCTGGCATCAAAAAACTGATTATCCAGTTGCAGATCATTATTTTTCAGGATACGCCCCAAGGCCATACGATGGCGTGGCAAAACATTTTCAATGACTTTGCGATAATAGAACTTGCTGTTTTTCTTGACCCGACGCATTTTCTGGTAAAAATAACTCGGTTCGTAATCATGTACCAAAAAGTCATACAGCAATTCGGAACTGGCCAGAACGGCAATGGCATCATGTCCGGTAAATGGCAAATGCAGCACATGATGCTGCGGAATCAGGGCCTGTAATTTCAGATAATGCGCACGGTCTTCGGCACAATACGGATCATAAACAATAATATATTCGCACGTGCTATCGATATCTTCGGCTTCAACCCGCATTCCTGCATTCAGCTCTGGCTGATAAAACATGTTATAGCGGGCATCATGTACATCTTCCGGATCAATCGAGTATTGCGGCACCATCGCCACCACCCGTTGCACGCCCAAGGCACGGGAATATTTAATCGCGGCATAGCCACCCATCGAGCCACCATAGGCAACCCGCTGCTGAAACGGCGCAATCAGATCTGCGATGGCTTGTAACATGTTCCACATGGAACCTTTTGGGAACCAGGATTTATGCTTGGGCATAATGCCAAGCACATTAAACTCGAATTTCGCCAGTGACTTTTCTGCATTGATGTTGAGGCCCTTGGCACGGGTAATCAAATCGCCAAATGAAAAAATCAGTTCTGAAGAAGATCCCGGCATAAAAATCGCGCGTATATGCTCATCTTCAAAAACAATCTGCTTGTCCATAACTTTCCCGTGCTGGTAAATCGAACCCTTCCACAACAATTCAATCAATGAATGCTGTCAAAAAAGTGAATATGCTATTTTATATCGATCAAAAAGATTAAAAAGCGCAAAATATGACACAATCATTACATCCGGCAGCAAAACGGGGTTTTAGTGCATCTGCCGAGCTGTATCAGCAAGTGCGTCCCGATTATCCGGCAGAGATCAGTCAGTGGCTGGCCGATACTTTGACTTTGCCTGTCGATGCGCGTCTTTTGGATTTGGGCAGTGGAACCGGCAAGTTTATTCCTTATTTACGCCCGCTCAGTAAAAACATCATCACTGTCGATCCGGTTGCGGAAATGCTGGCACAATTAAAACTGGCCCATCCGGACATTGAGGCTGTTGAAGGCCTGAGCCATCAACTCTCCTTGCCTGATCATAGCCTGAATGCGGTATTTTGTGCACAGTCATTTCACTGGTTTGCGAATGCAGAGACCTTACAGGAACTCAACCGAGTCCTCAAACCCGATGCTTATCTGGTTCTGGTCTGGAATCAGCGGGATACCCGGGTAGCCTGGGTTCAGGCACTGGCAGAGTGTATCGCCCCCTTAGAAGGTGATACCCCGCGTTATCATAGCGGAGCGTGGCGCAAGGTGTTTGAACAACAAACCCTGTTTCAGCCGTATGCAGAAACCAGCATGACCCGGCAACACCATGGCAGTGTGGAGCAGGTGGTATCAAAACGGCTACTCTCGACCAGCTTTATTGCAGCCATGCCGGCATCCCGGCAAGCACAGCTCAAACAACAGTTTGAACAGATTATCTGGGACTATACAGCCAAAGGTATAGAGGAAATGATTGATTTTCCTTATATTACTCATATATACGTATTTAAAAAAACTAATTAAAAACAGGAGTCAATCATGCATAAAATATCAGGAATGACACGCACTGCCCTGTTTGCAGCAGTCATGCTGCTCATGGCATGTGACCAGAAAACATCAGAAAGTACCGAACCAGCTGCAGACAGTACGGCTTCAGATCAGGTGATGCAGGAACTGAAAACCGAGCCGCTGAAAGACTTCCCCAAAACCACTGAGGATCCACATGATATTGCAGTACTGACCGATTATGAGCAACGTTTTCAGGAAATGAGTGCGGAGCTGGAAAAAGAATTAAACAGCATGCGTGATGAAGATAGCTTGAGTCCGGAGTTTATTCAGCAACGCCAGCGCGATCATGTACAGTCAGCCCTGAATATGCTGAAGGATTTAGAACTGAAAACCGAACAGGGCCGTTATATTCAGGGCATGATGTATCAATATTGGCAACATCAGGACAAATTACTCAATACTCCCAAGACTCAAGCTGCGCCCGTGAATGAAGCCAGTGAGAATATCAAAGGTCTAGGGAAATATCTACACGCCCAAGAACAGCTGGAACGCTGGCGTTCGCAATATCCAGATCTCGCCAAGAAAGAACCCGCTTCCCGGCAAGTGAAGGAATAGTCTAGGAGGCTAGATTGGCACACAGCTTAGATCAAATACAAAAATAATCTAAGCTGAACTGGCAGTTTGAAAACAGCGTGGATGAGCAAGACCTGTTTTGCTGAGCCTGAATCTCAGCAGAAGCGCCAGAAATGACTTAATCTGCTGTCAGAAACTGATGCACGCCTTCACCCGCTGCACGCCCTGTGGCAAAACAGGCGGTCAGCAGATAGCCGCCTGTCGGTGCATCCCAGTCCAGCATTTCTCCGCAGAGAAAGACATGCGGGTTGGATTTAAGTTGTAGCTGTTCTGACAACACTTCACGCTTGACACCACCTGCACAGCTAATGGCTTCTTCAATCGGGCGGAAACCTGTGAGTGGAAGGATCAAATGTTTAATTTTTTTAGCTAATTCAGCAGCATCTTGCCATATCGCTTTGGCTACCAATTCCCGTACTAAGGCCGCCTTGGCACCGTCCAATCCAGCTTTACGCCAGACATTACTTAAAGACTGCTTCTTACTTGGCTGTAATTTTTGCGCAAGCTGTTCGATGCTTTGATTTGGGAATAGATCCAGATGCAGATGCATAGACTGCCCCTGTTTCAGCTGCTCACGTAAACTCCGACTCTGCTTATAAATCAGACCACTTTCCAGACCGTAATGGCTAATTACGATATCGCCGATGGTCTTTTCACCTTGCCCGACCCAGGCTGCAACACGTTTCAACGGCTGACCAAAGACTGGCTGCATAAACTGAGACCAGGAATATTCCACTCCGGCATTACTGGCCTGAAATGGCTCAATTTCATCCGGCTTTAACCAAGCTTGCCATGCACCATCACTACCCAACGCTGACCAGGACACTGCACCACAAGCCAGAATAATGGCATCAAAATATTCAGTGCGATGTTCATTATTTTTCAAATCATGTAGCTCAAGCTGTTGTTGCTCTAACTGGCTGACTTTATACCGGTAATGAAACTGAACGCCATCACCAGCCAAACGCTTGAGCCAGGCACGCAACAAGGGTGCGGCTTTCATTTCAGTCGGGAATACCCGGCCGGATGAACCAATATAAGGTTCTATACCGAGCTGTTTCATCCAGTCTTGAATCCAGAGCGCATCCCAGCGTTTGATCCAGGGAGACAACCACTCCACCTGATCATAACGCTGTACAAACTGTGGCACAGGCTCGGCATGGGAAATATTCAGGCCGGTTTTGCCTGCCATCAAAAATTTACGTGCAGCAGACGGTTTTTGCTCATAGACGTGCAGCTCATAATCAAACTGACTAAGGACTTCTGCGGCCATTAACCCGGCAGGGCCAGCGCCAACAATGGCAATACGTTTGCTCATCTGATTATTCCGCGATGCTAGCATTCTGCCCTTGCAAAGGCTGGAAATCATCAAACCGTGTCACATAAGCTTCAGGTTTAGTAATAATAAGTTGCTGACACAATTCCCCACGTTCCAGATATTTAATTTCAAAATGAGTGCGTGCTGAATCCTGGGCAATGACTTCTTTAATAAAAGGTAATTTCCACAGTTGTTCCGCCTGCTGTTCTGCTTCTTCGATATAAGCAGGAATATTACTGGCCAGTGTAATGGTTCCACCCGTCTTTAAACGGGAAAGTAAAAACTCAAAAAATGGCATATTGACCCAGCGCTGCGCCGGATTATGCGGTTCAGGATTTGGATACAAAATAAAGAATTGTTCTACCTGCTCTGGATACAATGCATGCACGATCCACGGCAAAGCATCGGCATGAACGGTCTGTAAATTGGCCTGACCTTCAATCCCGTGCTGTTTTTGCATGGCCAGGAATTTTTCGCGGGTACGTTCAATCGCAATCAGTTGAGTATCGGGGTGGGTCTTGGTAAATAACAAAGCATGTTTGCCTTTACCCGCCCCGACTTCGATGCAGACCGCTTCAGGACTGATGCTTTGAAAATCACGGGGTGCATGCATACGCTGTGCTTGAAATTGACGAATCGGCATAATCAGATCAAACTAATAAAAACCGCATAAGTCTACCAAGTGCGGCTATATTTGCCTAATCGAAGCTTTATTTTTCTTTGGAGTTGATCTCATGCCCACTACTTTAAACTGTCCGCGCTGTGGCAAACTGACGACCTGGGAAGAGAATGATTTCCGTCCTTTCTGTTCAGAACGCTGCAAGATGATTGACCTGGGCGCATGGGCCAATGAAGAATATAGCTTGCCCACTCAAGATGCACCGCAGGCGGACACTTCTGAGGATTAGAAGTTCTGTACAGTAAAAAAACATTTCTGAACTGAAGACTATGTAGAAAATTAGCCCAAAATCACATAAAGTTTATAAAATCACCCTGAAAAGCCAACACGAATTAACACCATTCATCGTGCCTTAGCATTATTGTTCTACTTTAAATCTTCACATTATCTTTAGAGCAATAATATGAGCTATATTATTTTAAAAGTCATATTAGTTGGGGTGGGTCTACTGGCACTTCTCTCTCTGGGAGTCGGTATTTTCCAACAAGATAGCTTGTTTATTGTACTGGGTGTGCTTTTTGCTTTTATGGCATGGCTAATTCACATGCAAACTCGTCAATTTAGCAGTGATCCATTTTCAAAATAAAAGACCAAGGATACTTGGTCTTTGATTCACGTCGATATTTAACCCGCTTTGCCTGCAATAAAGGGATTATGCTGCTTTTCAAAACCAATGGTGCTGATCGGTCCATGTCCTGAAATAAACTGGGTTTCATCCGGCAGGCTAAAACATTCACGCTGAATTGAATCCAAGAGCTGCTGATGATCGCCACGCGGGAAATCCGTACGGCCAATCGAGCCTTTAAACAGCACATCGCCCGTCCATAACAGGGCATGATTGCTATTATAAAACATCACATGGCCCGGGGTATGCCCTGGCGCGAAACGCACTTCAAATTCTTCATTACCGAGCTTCAGTATTTCCCCCCCTTCCAGCCATTGTGTCACTTCAACTTTTTCTGGAATAGGAAAACCATAACGCGCTGAAACCTCCTGAATCATGTCCAGCCAGAAAGCATCTTCCTTATGTGGCCCAATTACTGGTACATTCCAGGCCTTTTTCAAGGCGCCTACTGCACCTGCATGATCCAGATGTCCATGGGTCAGCCATAAAGCTTTCACGGTTAAGCCCAGAGCTTCGACCTCAGCTTTGAGTTTTTCAGCTTCGCCCCCTGCATCAATCAAAATGGCTTCTTTCGTGTCCGTATCCCAAATGATCGAACAGTTTTGCTGAAAAGCAGTAACCGGAACAATTTTGACTTGTAACATAGGGCAAAAAACCTCGGAAAAATTAATGAGCAAGCGTTTGTGTCAATGCATCCAGATTAGCCTGTAGCAAACTGTTCAGCAATCGCAAATGATCTTCACGGCTATTTAAAGCAGGAATATAACGATAACTGCCTCCCCCCAGAGATTTAAAAGTTTCGGCATTTTCTATGGCCAGTTCCTCAAGCGTTTCCAGACAGTCAGCCGAGAATGCCGGGCTCATCACCTGCACGGATTTCACCCCCTGTTTGGCCCAGTCTTCCAGCAAAACATCGGTATAGGGCTTAATCCATTCCTGTTTGCCAAAGCGTGACTGAAAGCTAATCGCATATTGCTCTGCACTCAGCCCTAACGCCTGTGCAACCAGTTGTCCGGTAATACGACAACGATCGGCATAAGGATCGCCTTTGTCGGCATAAGGCTGCGGAATACCATGAAAAGACATTAACAGTTTTTCCGGCTGACCATGCACTGCCTGATAGTCACGCACGCTTTGCGCCAGAGCCTGAATAAATAAAGGATGTTGATAATAATCCCGAATGATGCTCAAACCAGGCAAATTGCGTTGCTTCACCACCCATTTTGCCAGGGCATCATAGAGAGGTGCAGTCGAAGTAGCAGAATATTGGGGAAATAGTGGAAATAAGATCACATGGTCCTGCGGCTGTTCAGACACTCTGGCCAAAACCTGCTGAATATTCGGATTGCCATAAGTCATTGCTGGCACCACATTCAACTCAAACTGCGGATAGAGCTGGGTCAAATGGGTTTTGACTGTATTGACCTGCTGCAACAGGATTTCACGCATCGGTGAATCCTCTCCCCAGACCTGTGCATAGGCCTGTGAAACCCGCTTAGGCCGAAATGGCAAAATGAATAAACGCAGGATTATTTGCCAAATGGGTTTCGGAATTTCAATCACCCGCTGATCAGACAAAAACTGCTTCAGGAAACGGCGTACTGCTGGAATCGTGGGCGCATCTGGCGTACCCAAGTTGGCCAATATAATCGTCACTTTAGCTTTAGCAGGAGAAGACATTCAGTTTATCCGTCATGGTATCAACCCCTGTACTTTAACAGTTTTTGATTGATTCTCTATATGGATTAATACACTGACTTAGATTGAAAAGTACGATCTAAATCCAGCAAACTGCTGTCCAGTAATTTTTGAGCTTTCGGCGTAATCTGCCAGAGCATGCGCTGGCGGTCATCCCGACCTGATGGCACAATCCAGTCATTCTGGCGCATCTGAATTTTCAAGCTATGCAAGGCACGAATATTCATCTGGGCACGAGCCACGGCATGTGCACGTGGCATTTCTGCCCGTGCATCTTCCAGACCGTTTTCATTTAAATATTCATTCATCCGCTTGGAGAAAAACTCTTCCGGTGTCGGATTGACAAAGGTAGAGCCCAGCAGGGCCAATAATTGCGCCCAAGTCAGCTTCTTCTGAACTTTAATTTCCTTAAAGTTTCCATCCTGATAAGCCTGCATCCGGTATTCAAAAGAAAAAACTTCATGCATGGATACTTTAGGCAGGCTCAGGAACGGATCTATTTCCGCCGTTCCACCATCACGCTCCAGTTGGCTCACTTTAGCCTTAAGCTGATCAATCTCGTCATGCAGCGCCTGGGTATTTTGCGGACGCACCCATCCGGTCACCGGATAACGCTCCAGCATTTGCGGCATATTAAAACGTACTGCCATTTCCAGATCGCGCAAGCTGCGATAAGTAAAGACCTGGTCTACTTCCTGCTGCAGTAATTGACGAAATTCCTTAAACTTTTCCCGTAATTCCGGCTTGGTATCATGTAATGAGCTTTCACGTGATGCCGGATCGTCATGCATAAACACAATAATCGGTTTTTGCTTGGTCACTGCATAGATGTATTCGAGGTGCATATAACCGACACCCGAGACAGACTGTTCCCCATACTGACTGCCTAGCAAAATCACTACATAGTCACAATCATCAATCTGGCGGCGTGAAAAAGCAGTATTCAGCGGCGTACGCTGTTCCAGTCCCCAAGAGAAGAACCCCATACCCACTAATGTTTGAGACAAAATGATACGTTCCGGCTGCATTTCTGCCCCAGAGGTTGAGATGAACACTTGGTATCGTTTATCCAGCATGGGCTATCCTCTTCTCCTGTACATTTGCATAAAAAATGCATGAATTCATGCATTTTGACACAATATGACCACCCCAAAATGAAAAAATATCGTTCTTTTAAAATTATAAAAATGAGTTTTAAACTGCACTCATATTACTGATCTGCCATTTTAAACCGGCAGGAATCAGGTGCTGCAAAACCGGCCGGAGCTGTTCAGCATTCTGCCCACTCACCACCAATTCAATTTTCATGCTTTCTTTACACTCATGCTCAAATAATAACTCATTTTTAATTAAAATTCGGGCCGTTTGTCTCGCAACTGCGAATCCTGAGTCAATTAATGTCAGCTTTTGACCAAAAATATACTGAATTGACGCTTTTAGGAAGGGGTAATGCGTACATCCCAGCACTAAATAATCAGCGCCTTGATCCACAACCGGTTGTAAAATCTCTATTAATGTCTGTAAACAGGCTTCACTCATCTGCTCTCCAGCCTCAACAAAAGGTACCAGTTCCAGACTGGTCACAGGCAGGACTTTAACCTGAGCCGGTTCGGCAAAACGGGAGATCACATCTTTAATCAGCTGCCCGCGAAAAGTGGCCGGTGTTGCCAAGACCGCAACTGTTTTCGACCGGGTATTCAAGACTGCAGGTTTAAGTGCTGGCACCAAACCGATAATTGGAAAGTTCTCGCCATAATAGTCACGCAAATAATCCAGACTAAAGGCAGAAGCCGTATTACAAGCCACGACTGCCACTTTACAGCCCTGACGATACAGCCATTCAATCGCCTGAGCAGTCAGGCTACGGATTTCCTGATCATCTCTCGGGCCATAAGGCACATGTGCAGTATCGGCATAATAGACAAAGCGTTCATTCGGCAGATGGCGGGCAATTTCCAGAGCCACCGATAAGCCGCCTACGCCCGAGTCAAAAATACCAATCGGCGCATCTGCTGTTGCGTTGGGCATCGGGTCTAATAGCGGGGAAATGGGTTGAATGGCGCTCATAACGGTCTGAATTGCGGTGTCAAAAACTCTAGCGACCAAGCTTAAACCTCAGGTGCTCAAATGCAAGTCTAAATCGCCACTTTTCAAACTTAAAACGGCTTCACCTGCCGGATTTTCATCAAGCTCTCCCATCTCGACCAGATGCAAAAATGCGGCACGCTGGATCAGGGCATTGATTCCAAAACGTACATGCACATAAGGTCGCAACTCATCTTTATATTCACGCATAAAGATCGGATGTTCAGCATCCACAATAATCAGGTCTTGGGTTGTGGTGCCCAGTTGTAAATAACTCAGTCCATTAATCTCGACCTGATCGACCTGATTGACCAATAAAGGTTCATCTTCCACTTCAATTTCAATCATTTCTACCGGTGTTTTTAGGTAGAATTTTCCCTGCTCTTTCCAAAGGACGGTTGCAAACAGGTTAATCATGGCTTGGCGTTTGATCAATTGACCTTCGTGCCACCATTCTCCATTGGCCAAAACCTTCAGATCCATTGTGCCACAATGCTTTGGCTGCCATTGCTCCAAAGGGGGAATTGACCTTTTGTGACCGCCCTGTGCATCTTTTAAGTATTGCGCGATATCCATTAAATTTTTATCATCAGGAGAAGTTACTTTTTTCGTCAGATGTTTGCTGGGTACTGGCTTATCCATAAAAGAAGACCTTAATGACGGAAAAATAATATGTTTCAGCCAATTGGCTAAAACTCGGTTTAAAACTATACTAGCCCAGATTATCAAAGACACCAGTATTTTTGTGTCTAGGAACCAAGAACACTTATGGCAGCACCCAATCATCCGATTATGGTTGCCACCGAATAGTAATATGAGGAGTCCTACATGGAACACATCGAACGTGAATCGATGGAGTTTGACGTCGTCATCGTCGGCGCAGGCCCTGCAGGTCTATCTGCTGCGATCAAAATCCGTCAACTTGCAATTGAAAATAACTTAAATGATTTGTCCGTTTGTGTCGTAGAAAAAGGCTCCGAAGTTGGCGCACATATTCTGTCTGGTGCTGTGCTTGAACCGCGTGCCATTAATGAATTGTTCCCGGACTGGAAAGAACAAGGCGCACCGCTCAATGTGCCGGTGACTGAAGATAAAACTTTCTTCTTGCTTTCAGATGAAAAATCACAAGAAGCACCACACTGGATGGTGCCAAAAACCATGCACAATGATGGTAACTACGTCATCTCGCTCGGCAACGTGGTGCGCTGGTTAGGCCAAAAAGCTGAAGAACTGGAAGTTTCAATCTTCCCGGGCTTTGCCGCCTCAGACATTCTGTATCATGCAGATGGTACGGTAAAAGGCATCCAGACCGGTGACATGGGCATTGGTAAAGATGGCGAACCGACGCATAACTTTACTCCGGGTTATGAACTGCATGCCAAATATACGATTTTTGCTGAAGGCTGTCGTGGTCACCTCGGTAAACGTCTGATTGAACAGTTCAATCTGGCCAAAGATGCAGATCCACAGCATTACGGGATCGGCATTAAAGAACTCTGGGAGATTGATCCTGCCAAGCACAAACCAGGTCTGGTGATGCACGGCGCCGGCTGGCCATTGAATGAAACCGGTTCTTCAGGCGGCTGGTGGCTGTATCACGCTGAAAACAATCAGGTGACTTTGGGCATGATCGTGGATCTGTCCTACACCAACCCGCATATGTATCCATTCATGGAAATGCAGCGCTGGAAAACCCATCCTTTAATCAAGCAGTATTTAGAAGGCGGCAAGCGTATTTCTTATGGCGCCCGTGCCGTGACCAAAGGTGGCTTTAACTCGTTACCGAAGTTCACTTTCCCGGGTGGCTCACTCATTGGTGATGATGCCGGCTTCCTGAACTTTGCCAAAATCAAAGGCTCACATACCGCAATGAAATCCGGCATGCTCTGCGGTGAAGCGGTATTTGAAGCGATTGCGGCTGGTGTGGAAAAAGGCGGTGATCTGGCGGTTGCACGTGTGGTTGAGGGTGACGATTTCTTTGTTAAGGAACTCACCGCTTATACCGACAAGTTCAACAACAGCTGGCTCAAAGAAGAGTTATACAATTCACGTAACTTTGGCCCGGCGATGCACAAGTTCGGTCAATGGATGGGTGGTGCATTTAACTTTATCGACCAGAACGTGTTCAAAGTACCATTTACCCTGCATGATCTGGTGCAAGACCATGCTGCACTGAAAACCCAAGCCGCTGAAAGCTTCAAGCCAAACTATCCAAAACCGGATGGCAAGCTGACTTTTGACCGTTTATCTTCTGTATTTGTATCGAATACCGTGCATGAAGAAAACCAGCCTGCGCATTTAAAGCTGACTGATGCCTCTATTCCGGTTGAAGTAAACCTGCCTAAATGGGATGAACCGGCGCAGCGTTACTGCCCGGCGGGTGTCTATGAAATCATGGAAAATAATGATGGTTCAAAACGTTTCCAGATCAATGCAGCCAACTGTGTGCACTGCAAGACCTGTGACATTAAAGATCCGTCTCAGAACATCACCTGGGTAACACCAGAAGGTGGCGGTGGTCCTAATTACCCTAACATGTAATTAGTATCCGAATATGTAATTCGGCTAGTCCTTGCGCGAGTTCATACCCTAACATGTAATGTTAGGGTAATCTTGCGAATGAGGAATATATTCCGCAAGTTCTCATATCCGAATATTTAAGCTCTCATGAGAACAAAATAAACCCGCTTTCGAGCGGGTTTATTTTCTGGAGAATGACGATAATATTATTTTTAAGATCGAATAAGAACTCTTATCAGATCATAAATTTCAAAAAAATTTCGGCCAATTTAGCTGCCCTTTTTCACCAGATAATGAAATTCTTTATTACCATTTTCATCCAGACACTCTTCCTGCAACAGCAATTCATGTCCCAAGTGCATGCAAAATTTTGGAATATCCCAAGAGGTTGAATTATCGGTAGCAAACACCTCAACTACATCACCGGCTTTAGATTTACGAATGGCCTGATGCAACATCATGACTGGCTCAGGACAGCGTAAACCTCGGGTATTTAATTGCAGGCTTGGGATAATTTCAGTTGGGGACATCGATAGACTCAAGAGTGGAAGACTGAAAATATTTTAGCATAATCCCGCTCGGGCATTGCGGCTTTGCCAAAGTACACACGACTAAACGCAGCCCTGACTGATACGATCATGCCTGCACATCATATTTACAATAGACAAGCGTATTTTCTGCGGTATGATAAAACCACGTTTTTTTAGATATTAAGAGTCTTCAGGAAAAATCATGCACGAGGAATCAGGCCCGTCGTGGGGTATGCGCGGCTTACGTAAATGGCTGGGAACTGCACCCGAAACTCGCGACGAACTGCTAAAATTAGTACAAGATTCACGTCGATTTTTAGAACCCGATACTGTTGCCATGCTTGAAGGTGTACTTGACCTTCCGGCAACCAAAATTCGCGAAGTCATGACGCCTCGCACGTCGATGATCAGCTTACAGGAAGATGACCAACTGCTGGATATCCTGCATGTGTTGGTCGAATCTGCGCATTCGCGTTTTCCGGTCTTTTCCTCCGATCAAACCGATAATGTGGTCGGCATTCTATTGGCCAAGGATTTATTGCCTTTTCTGACCGAACCAACCTCCAAAGTCGATATTCGCGCACTGATGCGTCAACCCTTATTTGTGCCAGAGAGCGCCCGTTCCGATCAGGTGCTGCGGATGCTGAAAAATACCCAGACCCATATTGCCGTGGTGATTGATGAATACGGCACCACCTCGGGTCTGGTCACGCTGGAAGATATTCTGGAAGAAATTGTTGGTGAAATTGAAGATGAACATGACAATGCCGATGAAGAGGCACAGTTCATTGTTCCGGATAACGATCCAAACACCGCCAATACCTGGATAGTACAAGCTCTGACCCCGATTGAGCATTTCAATAATATGCTGGATGCGAATTTTTCTGACGATGAAGTGGAAACCATGGGCGGCTTGTTATTACAGGAAATTGGTCTGGTGAACGATCTTGAAGGTCAGACCATTGAACTGGAAAACTGGCAATTTACCATTCTTGAAGCAGATTCACGCTCTATTCACCTAATTCGAGCCGTGCGCCAATGAGAGCGTATTTCGACAAGCTGTTGAGTTCTGATCAACAGCAAAAACCGTTGCCGCTGATCTATCCTGTTTTAATTGCCTTATTTGCAGGTGCTATCTTCAGTTTGGCATTGGCTCCCTATCATTACTGGTGGCTGGCCATCCTGTCTCCGGCACTGCTCTATGCCTGCCTGCGTGGACGTAGTGCCAAACAGGCCTTTGGAATTGGCTGGGCCTATGGAATTGGCCTATGGTTTGTGGGCGCATTCTGGCTGTATACCTCCATTCATGTCTATGGCGATACCAGTGCATTTCTCAGTGTTGTAATGATCTTGATCATGGCACTGGTGATGGGCCTGTTTAGCGCCGTTCAAACCTTTGTCTATCGCCGCTTTTTCCCGGAAACCCCTTTGACCTTTGCCCCGCTTTGGGTTCTGTTTGAATGGTCTAAAACCTGGGTCTTTACCGGTTTCCCGTGGTTGTTTGCCGGCTATGCCTTTACCGAACGCTACCTAGATGCCTATGCACCTCTGTTTGGGGTGTTTGGAGTATCTTTTGTCGTGATTATTCTGGCCTGTGCACTGGTCGAAATTCTGAACCGACGTCTGTTCTGGGCGGTTCCTGCTGCAATTTTACTATTCAGTGCCTGGGGCGCGGCTCAATTGAGTTTTGTGCAACCAAAGAATGAAAAGCCGCTTACGGTTTCTCTGATTCAGGGCAATATTCCGCAAGATCTGAAATGGCTGACTGAATATCAGGTAAAAACTTTATTGATTTATGCCAATCTGAGCAAGACCGAATGGGGCCGTGACCTGATTGTCTGGCCAGAGTCCTCGATTCCGATGTTCCAGACCGATATTGAAGCTTTTCTCGAAGCGATGAAAGTACAGGCTGAAAAATCCGGTACTGCATGGGTCACCGGCATTCCGTATTGGGACTTACCAGAATCACAAGCTGCGGGTTATCCGAAATATTACAACAGCATTATGGCCACGGGTGATGAGTCGGAGGGTTTGTATAAAAAGCAGCGCCTGGTGCCCTTTGGTGAATATATTCCGCTGTCAGGCTGGTTAAGCTGGGTATTGCCAGGTCTACAGAATGATCCCTCTATGAGCGGCTTTACCCGTGGGGCGGACAATCAAAAGCCCTTGAATGTGAAAAACCATCCTTTAGGTTCCGCAATTTGTTATGAGGTTGCTTATCCAAACTTGACACGCCGCAATGCCAGTCAAAGTGACTTTTTAGTTACGGTCTCGAACGATGCCTGGTTTACCGGCACGGCAGGACCTTTGCAGCATCTACAAATGGTGCAAATGCGCGCCAAGGAAAATGGCCGCTGGTTTATCCGTGCCACCAATACCGGCGTGACCGCCTTTATTGACCACAATGGCCATATTGTGAAAAAAGCCCCGATGGATCAGGAAGCGGTACTGCGGGGTGAACTTCCAGCCATGCAAGGTGAAACATTGTATATGAAACTCAGTGATTGGCCGGTGATGATCTTTTCAGTTTTACTTTTGCTGGTGGGATGGCGCTTCCGTCCCCGTAAAGTGGATGTCAGTTTTAAGTCGAGAAGATAATTTCTTCAAGTCCCTCTTTTACAAAGGGAGATTTAGGTGAATTCCTAGATATAACATCTTATCAATCTCTCCTAAGCTCCCTTTACGAAAGGGACGGACACTCAAGGCAATAAAAAACCGAGGTCAATGCCTCGGTTTTTTATATTTCAAATTTTAGAACTGAACTGCTAGATAAGAAATCATACTGGCGAGGGATAACATTGGAAGATAGCGGTAAGTTTGCACCATCATATTTTCGAATACAGACATCTGCCGTTGTTTTAATTGCAATACCGAGGCTTTCAATGCCGACCAGAAGCACAATGCAAATAATGAACTCATCAAACTGATGGCAAAAAAACCTACCATAATCTGGCTGCTACCCTCGGTAGTCTGCCATAAATGCAGAATGCCCTGACTAATCGGTAACATGCTTAAAACCAAAAGAATAGATTTCAGCATCGACCAATGAAATTGGTTTATTTCATCCCCTAAGATTAATGCTTTCATATTCTTCTCCGTTGGCTCGTCAAGTGCCGTTCAGATCATTATGAGCCTTTTTGAGTAAATAGAAAGTCTATATTTATTCATATTTTACGATAATTGTAATAGATAAATATGGGAATAATTCTTATTATAACTCGCATATACAAATTATTAATTAATTACAATAAATATCAAAAACTTAGATTATAATTTATAATTAAGAGTTATTATCACTTCACTTAGTCTTGAAAACGTCTATTAAGTGAAGTGATATATTTCATCTATTGAGAGTTTATATTGATTCTCAATCAAGGCTGATAATAAATATCAGCATCGGTGCCTTCACCACCCGACTGACCATCTGCACCGAATGAATACAGATCAAAAGTACGACCATTGGTGCCCGGCATCACATATTGCAGATCATTATCCCAACTGTCTTTAGGATAGCCGCCCTTGACATAGCCGCCCGGCAACCAGTTTTTCGCAGTCGCTGGCTGATTCACCAGTGCATCCAGACCACCTTCCTGCATGCTTGGATATTTGCCATTGTCCAGCTTATATTGGTCCAGTGAACCAGCAATACTCTGTAACTTGATCACAGTGGTATCCACTTTGGCCTTTTCACCGCGTCCCATCACGTTCGGTACAATCAGTGCAGCAAGCACACCGAGAATCACAATCACCACCATCACTTCGATTAAGGTAAAGCCCGTCTGTTTATTTAATTGATTTCTTTTCATTCAATCTCTCTCATTCATTTGCATCATTCACAACATTCAATTTAATTTTAATACCACGAGAATTTTAACTTGATTCTGTTTAAATCATATTATTCATATTGACGATTGGCAGCATCACCGCAATCACAATGACCAAAACAATACTGGCCATTAGCACCAGCATTAAAGGTTCCAATAAGGCCAGTAAAGTCGAAATCAGCGTGGTGACTTCCCGATCCTGCATCTGTGATGCACGCTCCAGCATGCGATCCAGTTCGCCCGAGGCTTCGCCACTTTTGATCATTTGTACCATCATCGGCGGAAAATAACCACTGCGCTCCAGCTGGGTTGCCAGGTTGCCGCCTTCGGTGACTTTTTCCGCTGCCAGATTGACCGCATCACGAATCACCCAGTTATTACTGACTGCAGCGCCAATCCGTAGGGCATCGACCAAAGGCACGCCTGACTGGGTCAAAATGGACAAGGTACTGGCAAAACGTGCGGCATTAATCCCGCGTGATAATTTTCCAAATAAAGGCAGTTTCAGGGTTAAACGGTCGAAGGCATAATGCCCGGCTGTGGTTCTTAAGAATCGTATCAGCAGGGAGATGCCCAAGAAACCGCCAACCAAGAGAAATGGCCACGCAATACGAATAAAATCACTGGCTTTCATCAAGGCGACCGTAATCCACGGTAAGGCATCTTTGCTTTGATCAAAAGTCTTGACGATATCTGGCACCACATAAGTCATCAGCCCCATCACGATGGCAAAAGACATCAGCATCAGAATAATTGGATAGACCATCGCGCCTTGAATTTTTTTCTGCATGGCAAAACGGTTTTCGGTATAGTCAGCCAATTGATCCAGAATCAGATCCAGATGCCCGGAACGTTCACCGGCCGCAATGGTGGCAATATACAATTCTGGAAACCGCCCGGACTGTTGCAGACCCTGCGCCAGACTATGCCCCTCCAGAACCTTGGAACGCACCGACATCAGCAGATTTTGTACATGTACTTTTTCGCTTTGCTTGCCGACGGCGCGGATGGCTTCTTCCAGCGGAATCGCGGCGGCGACCAGGACAGATAATTGCCGGGTCATTAAGGCCAGATCATAAGCGGTAATGCTTTTTTCAAACCATTTCCGCCGATCATGTTTGTCTTTTTTCTCGACAGGATCAACAGAGACCGGAATAAGTGCTTTATCCCTTAACTGTTGCCGGATCTGACGTGCAGAATCCCCCTCCAGCACGCCTTTTTGCTGCTTTCCTGAAGCATCAAGCGCAATAAACTGATATGCAGGCATTGTAATGCTCTAATTTTCCAAAATTTTGCTTAACGCTGTTGCGTCAGACCACCGAAATCATTCATATTCTTTGATATAAATTATCTGCTCACTCTACCATAATCGAACTTTAAGCACGACGAAATTTCTTCAGGATATCCAGCACCAGACATGCAAAATTCTCATACCGATTCTAGTCCACTTTGTCGCGTACGCGTTGCTGTACCTGTGCATGTATTCGATTGTTTTGATTACAGTATGAATGCAGAACAATTTGAGCAGGCCCAGGTCGGCGCACGCGTATTGGTATCTTTTGGACGACAGAATCTGGTTGGGGTGATTATCGAAAAGCTCTCCGCAGATACTCCGGTCGACCCACGTTTTAAACTCAAGCCCGTCACTGAATTGCTGGATGAACGTGCCATCATAGACCCTAAAGTTTTAAGTTTGTTGACATGGTCGGCACAGTATTATCAGTTTCCGATGGGTGAAGTGGTGCACAGTGCCCTGCCAACGCTGTTACGCCAAGGTAAGCCTTATAACCTGCTGGCCCGCACCTGGAAACTTCTGAACCCTGATGCTGAAGCTAAAATACGCCGTTCGGAAAAGCAGCAGGAAGCCTACCGGATTTTAAAACTGCATCCGGTTAGCACCACTGAAAATGTATTGAATTTGGCCGGAATTGAAACTGCGACCTTAAAAGCACTGGAGAAAAAAGAGATTTGTACCTGTGTGCTGGAGCCACAAGATTTCAGTCCACAGCCGATGCAATTGGCGCAAATGCCGCTGACCGCTAATCCTGAACAGAAACATGCCATTGATCAGGTATTAAAGTATCGCAATCAATATCAGGCTTTTTTACTGGATGGTCTGACCGGCAGTGGTAAAACCGAAGTCTATCTACAAATCATGCAACAGGTGCTGAAACAGGGCAAGCAGATTTTGGTGCTGGTGCCGGAAATTGGTCTGACCCCGCAAACGATTAGCCGTTTCCAGTCGCGTTTTCAGTGTCATATCGCGCTATTGCATTCAGGCCTAAATGATACAAAACGTCTGCAAGCCTGGCAGGCAGCAGAAACTGGCAAAGCTTCAATCATCCTCGGCACACGTTCCGCCATCTATACCCCCATACCGAATTTAGGTCTGATCATTCTGGATGAAGAACATGATTTGTCTTTTAAGCAGCAGGAAGGCTTCCGCTATCATGCCCGCGATGTCGCCCTGTACCGCGGCCATTTACAGCAATGTCCAGTGCTGCTGGGATCAGCGACGCCAAGCATTGACAGTTATGCGCTGGTTGAATATGGCAAAATGCAGGTGCTGGAGCTGAATCAACGTGCCGGCACAGCCTTAATGCCGAAAATCCATATTCTGGATTTAAAGGTGGCACAGAAAAAGCATGGCATCAGTCTGCAATTGATTCAGGATATCAAAAAGCGTCTGGAGAAAAAAGAACAGGTACTGATCTTTTTAAACCGCCGTGGCTATGCCCCCGTCCTGCTTTGTGGCAGTTGTGGCTGGCAGGCACAATGTCCGCACTGCGATGCCAATTTTACTGTGCATCGCCAGCCTTATCAGCATCTGCATTGCCATCACTGTGGCACCATTCACCGAATGCCGGAGCACTGTCCGCAGTGTCAGCATCAGGAACTGGTCACACTGGGTATGGGCACTGGCAAGGTCGAAGAACATCTGAATGAACTTTTTCCGGATCATGAAGTGATTCGGGTCGATCGCGATTCCACAAGCCGGGTGGGTAGCTGGCAAAAAATCTATGACAAGATTCAAAAAAGTGAACCCGCGATTCTGCTCGGCACCCAGATGCTGGCCAAAGGGCATCATTTTCCTTATGTGACGCTGGTGGCGATTCTGGATATTGATTCCGGTCTGCTCAGTGTGGATTTCCGTGCCACCGAACGTACCGCACAACTGATCGTTCAGGTCGCAGGCCGGGCTGGACGTGGTGAACACAAAGGCGATGTCTATTTGCAGACGCTCAGACCGGATCATGCCCTGCTGAATACCTTGGTCAATGAAAATTATCGTGTGTTTGCCCAGCAGACCTTAAAGGAACGGCAAATTGCCCAGATGCCGCCTTATCGTTATGCCATCCTGATTCGCTGCGAATCCAAGGATCAGGCACAAAACACCGAATTCTTACAGAAACATGCGGCATTCCTCAGGCAATATCCTGATCTGGCGCTGGACATCTGGGGTCCAATTCCTGCGCCGATGGAACGTAAGGCTGGGCGCTATCAGTCGCATATGGTGCTCTTGTCAGCAGATCGTCCACGTTTGCATTACTATGTGCGCAGCTGGTGGCAGAATATGCTGCAGGACAAACCTTCCAGCATGAAGCTGACACTGGACATTGACCCGCAAGAACTCAGCTAAGAGAATTGCATCTGAGTCCATGTCCGGGACATACGCATCAACGTCTGGATCAAGCATAAAATTTAGGACAGGAAAATGTCGATACTGTTACAAATAACACTGGTTTTGGTGATCGCACTGTTAATAGTGCCACTGAGTAAAAGGCTCAGACTACCAAGCGTACTGGGCTATCTGTTAACAGGAATGATCTTAAGTCCGGGTGTTTTGCATCTGATTCAGACTCCAGACCTGATGAACAGTTTCATGAACGTCAGCCTGTTGGCACTGCTGTTCTGGATCGGGCTGCAACTCAGACCACAACGCATCGCCCAGATCAGTCAATCTCTGTGGATGACGGCTGCTTTGCAGGTACTAATGAGTACCTTGATTTTTAGCCTGCTGGCCTGGATTTTTCTACAACAAAGCCTGCTTGCCAGTATTGTGATTGGACTTGCTGGCAGTCTGTCAGCCATGACCTTGGTGATTCAACAACTCCACAATCAGGAACAGTTTGCCACCAGCTATGGTCAACAGACCTATTCAATCCTGCTGCTGCATGCCCTGCTGGCCATTCCTGTGATTGCCGCCATTCCTTTATTTAGCGGAATTCCCTCGACCGAACACGGAGTGGCTTATTTTGCCGCAATGATCACCACTTTTACCGGCTTGTTCCTGTGTAATCGCTATCTGATGCAGCCACTATATCGCTGGATTGCAAAAAGTGGCAGTCACGAACTGCATGCCATTGTGGCGATTGCGGTAACTTTGGCACTGCTGCTCTTGATGAATACGCTTGGACTGAATCTGTTTCTTGGCGCTTTATTTGCCGGGATTTTACTGGCAGATACAGATTTCCGGCCCGCGGTAGAAAGCACCATTCGGCCTTTTCAGGGCTTATTGATGGGCCTAGCCTTTATCAGTCTGGGTATGTCACTGCAACTGCCCGATCTGTTGAATTTCCGTTGGATCATTTTAGGCGGCACTCTAGCTTTAATCTTGGTCAAATTTGCCATGACTTTGGCCTTGGCGCGTTATCATCAAAATAGCTGGCGCAATAGTACTTTGTTAGCAGCTAGTCTGGCGCAAGGCGGCGAATTTGCCTTGCTGGCGCTGGTGATTGCGGTATCCGACCAGATCATTGCAGCCAATCTGCTGTCTCCCTTGCTCTGGATGGTGAGTTTCTCATTGTTACTTAGCCCGGCATTTTACTGGTTATTACACAGTCAGGTTTTACCGCGTCTGGATCAAAACAATCATCTGGCTGCGACCTTTGAAACCGATTCCAGTCCTCAAGCCAGCCCCCCTATTTTGCTGATTGGATTTGGCCGCTTTGGACAAATTATTGCCCGGATTTTACTGCAACAACAGCATGCATTTAGTGTCATGGACAGCAATGTGCCAGCCACTGAACTGCTTGCGCAGTATCAAATTCCTTTCTATCAGGCCGATGCGACAGAGCCAGAAACTTTGGCACATGCAGGAATTGCGATGGCCCAGCAAGTGATTATTGCCATTGATGATATTGAAGATTCGATGCTGATCGTGCGGTATATCCGGCTGAATTATCCTGAAACTTGTTTATGGGTACGCGCGCGTGATCGTCATCATGTGCATCTGTTACAGGATTTAGGTGTAGAGAAAATCTGGCGTGAAAACTACTTTTCAGCACTGGAAATGAGTGAGGCTTTGTTAAGCCAGTTGAATACTGCTCCGGAAGAAAGTCAGCAACAGATTGAATACTTCCGCGCACATGATGAAAAATTACTCAACAGTCAATACCATCTAGATTCGGATCAACACGCAAGTTATGAACATCACCGCAGTAGCTTGGCAGAACTCGAACATCTGTTTGCGCAGGATCAACGCAACAAAGTTCAAAAAACAGATACACAGCCGCAACAGGATACAAACGGCGCAGGAATTGATGCGTTAAGAGATGATCTGTCATAACTTGTGTTTTACAATAATGACACCATTAAAGCAGGGTTATGGAGAATTTTATGTCTGATTTACGCCAACGCTTTTTTATTGAAGATAGCCCTGTTCGTGGTGAAGTGGTGCATCTTGAAGAAGCTTTACAAACCATTTTAGCGCAACGTGACTATGCACCTGCGGTCAAGATTCTGTTGGGTGAAATGCTCACTGCGACTGCACTGCTTGCCAGCACCTTGAAGATTAAAGGGCGTATCAGCCTGCAAATTCAGGCATCAGGCACATTTAAATGGGCAATGGCTGAATGCAACCACCTGGGTGAAGTTCGCGCTTTGGCGGACTATGAAGAAGATCCGCACTTTCTGGTGGGTGAAGACAGCAGCACCATCTTAAAGTCACTGGTTTCTCCAGTGCTGTTTATCAATATCGAACCAGAATTTGGTGAGCGTTATCAAGGTATTGTGCCGCTGGACAAAGAAAATCTGGCTGGCTGCCTCATGCAGTATTATGACCTGTCTGCACAGATTCCAACGCGCATTGTACTGGCAAGCGACTATCAGCGCGCCGGTGGTTTACTGATTCAGCTATTGCCACGGAATAGTGAAGAAGAACAGCGCCGTGTTGATGAAGATTTATGGCCGCGTCTGACCATGCTCACTGAAACCTTGAAAACTGAAGAACTAATCGGCCTGCAAGCCACTGACATTCTTTACCGTTTATATAATGAGGAAGAGGTGCGCTTACCAGAAACTGAAGCCTTGAAATTTGGCTGTACCTGCTCTAAAGAGCGCTGTGCAGTGGCCTTACAACAGATTGGCGTAGAATCAATACGTGAAACACTGGAATTCCAGAATCCGATCAAAATGGATTGTCAGTTCTGTAATAGCCAATATACCTTTACAGCCGAAGAGGCCTTAGGTCTATGTGGTGAACATCTAAGCTAAACGGTGCTAAGCATGAGTTTAAAAAAGCATTCCTCAGGAGTGCTTTTTTATGTTTTAAAATTTACATGACGAAGCTCAACAGAGCATATTTACCTCCAGTAGAAAACCTGCCTATTCACTGAATCAGATCCTCAGATAAACCCCACCCCAAAATCCCATTTAAATTATAAGACTATTCACATTAACAAAGACCAAATAATCATCGTTTTAAAAAAATTATGAGAATACAATCACATTTTATAGTATTGATTTAATTATGCTTTTAAAATAAATTAGAGTAATAATTCTAAAATGAATACAGTATCAAATTTAACAGGTATGTTATGAAAAAATTATTGAACACTCTAGTGATGGGGATAAGTTTGGCTGCGGTTTCTAGCTTGGCCTTTGCCTATGAAGATCCGTTAGTGGGTAAATGGAAAACCATTGATGATCAATCAGGCTATTCTCGTGCGGATGTAGAAGTTCGTAAGAAAGCGGATGGTAGCTATGAAGGAATAATTGTCGCAACACGTAGCCTGCCTGGCGCGGAGAAAATGGGCATCTGTCATAAATGTCCAGGTCAGCTCAAAGATAAACCGTTTATAGGCCTGCCGTTTATCTGGGATTTTAAAGCAGATCCGAAAAAGCCACGTGAATACCATGACGGCAAAGTGCTTGATCCGATCAGTGGCAAAATTTACAAAGGCAAAGCACGCCTAAGTGCCAATGGCAAACGTCTAACCTTGCGTGGTTATGTCGGTGTCTCAGTAATTGGCCGCAGTGTAACCTGGATAAAACATTAATTTCAGAAAGATTTTCAAAGCCTCTGTATCAGGGGCTTTTTCTTTGTCATGATTTGAAACAATAAGGTACAAATAAAAACTGTTTTGGCGCAGCTAAAGTCATAATAATGGATTGAAGACGGTTATTTTTTATCCATTTATGATGATCAATCTTCAGCCTTGTTTAATTCTGTCATCAGGTCTGCTTTGCTGTCCTCATAGGGCAGCGTATATTCAACACAGGAAAGTGTTTGAACACACTCGGTCAATAAAACATAAAACTATAAAAACAGCGTTCACTTTCACCTTCTCTTATTCGCGCGTTCCTGAGGCATTGAATACCGGAACATATCGATTTTTTTCTCGTGATCATTTGAGTCATCACTCTGAGTCTGCATATCCGAAGAATAGAAAGCGTTTTACTTCAGCACCTTTTCATTCTCTCAATTTTGCACACTTGGCTGTTTAAGGAGTAGAGCCATGACTACAATTCAGTACCAAGAAAGCTTTTCACAGGACTATACCCCGTCAGAAATTATGGACGATCACTCATTTGACCTCATCCACTTCGCAGAAGCATGCGGACAAAGCCCGGAATGGGTCATGCAATTGATTGAACATGGAATTCTGCCCGATCGTTCTCCTATCACGCCAGCCAGCACTTTCCTCGGTGAGGATATTTCACGTGCACAACGCGCCTATCGCCTGCAACGCGATTTTGATGCGTCATTTACCGCAGTCGCGATGATGCTGGACCTCATCGATGAAGTGCAGGAGTTACGCCGCGAGGTCAAACATTTGCATTTTAAGTAAGTCCTTTGATGCTCTGTCTATCTGTATCTTTCGCTGCAGATCAGGGCATATTTATTTTTAATTTGATGATTAGAGTATAAAAAGCGCTATGAAAACCAAAGATTGTAATAAAAAAATGAAATACATGTTTCCCGAATACCGCGACTTGATTGTGCAACTTCGCGAGGAAAATCCATACTTTGCCAAATTATTTGAGGAACATAATGAGCTGGACAGGAAAATTAGTCAGCTTGAACTCGACCCGGTCAATCATATCAACAATGATATTGAAGCGATCAAGCGTAAAAAGCTAAAATTGAAAGATGAAATTTATCGTCTGTTAAAAAGTTCTGAAGCCGATCCCCTGACCTAAGATCAACTGCTTAATACAGACTCAGATCGTTCAATACCATCGTGCGACAATCGTTGACAGCCTGTGGGCGATTCAAACATTTTGGCCAGATGTGCGGAGATTTTCCGAAGCATAAAAAAAGCCCTGAACAGCCAAAGTAAGCACTTTGATCAAGCTCAGGGCTTTGATATTTCATTCCCATGAGCTAACTCATGGGAATATTCAGATGATTAAACTTGTTCGATGTCTTTCATGGTCAATTTGATACGGCCACGGTTGTCAACGTCTGCAACCTGTACCTTCACTTCTTGACCTTCTTTCAATACATCTGCAACGTTCGCAATGCGTTCGTTCGAGATTTGAGAGATATGAAGTAAGCCATCAGTACCCGGAAGAATATTCACGAACGCACCGAATTCAACGATACGAATCACTTTACCCACGTAAATTGTACCTGGTTCGATCTCAGCAGTTAATGCTTGAATTTTAGCAACTGCAGCAGCGGCTGCCGCTTTAGTTTCACCGAATACGCGAACTGTACCGTTATCTTCAATATCGATTGCAGCTTTCGTTTCTTCAGTAATCGCACGAATCGTCGCGCCGCCTTTACCGATTACATCACGGATTTTGTCCGGGTTGATGTTGATCACTTGGAAGGTTGGTGCATGCATCGAAATTTCAGGACGAGCGCGTGAAATTACTTGGTTCATCTCATTAAGAATGTGCATACGACCGGCATAAGCCTGGTTCAATGCAGACTCCATGATCTCTTCAGTAATCCCTTCGATCTTGATGTCCATTTGCAGTGCAGTAATACCGTTTGCAGAACCTGCGACTTTAAAGTCCATGTCGCCAAGATGATCTTCATCACCCAGGATGTCAGAAAGAACTGCGAAACGCTCGCCTTCTTTTACTAGACCCATTGCAATACCCGCAACTGGTGCTTTAAGTGGAACACCTGCATCCATAAGTGATAGAGAAGCACCACATACAGAAGCCATTGAAGATGAACCGTTCGATTCTGTGATGTCAGATACGATACGGATCACGTACGGGAAGCGGTCAGCTGCAGGAAGAACTGCTTGAACACCACGACGTGCTAGACGACCGTGACCGATTTCACGACGCTTAGGACCAGATTCACGACCCGTTTCACCTACAGAGTATGCAGGGAAGTTGTAGTGAAGCATGAAGTTGTCAGTTTTAGTACCTGCAAGGGTATCAACCATCAACGCATCACGGGTATTACCCAAAGTTGTTGTAACCAATGCCTGAGTTTCACCACGTGTGAACAATGCAGAACCATGAGCACGACCTAATACGCCCACTTGTACATCGATTGCACGAACAGTTTTAGTATCACGACCATCAATACGTGGCTTACCAGACAAGATGTTGTCACGAACCGTGCGGTATTTAAGATCTTCGAAGAGTTCGTTTACTTCGTCAGCAATACCTGTTTCATCTTCTTCAGGAACGAATTGGGCAACAGCTTCTGCGTGAAGTGCATCAAGCGCCGCATAACGGTCTTGTTTCACAGCAATTGTGTAGGCTTCAGAGATTTTCGCTTCGAATGCATCTTTTAATTGACCAAGAAGCGCTTCATTTTTGCTTGGAGCAACCCAAGTTGACTCAACTGCACCAGCTGCTGCAGCAAATTCTTTGATCGCTTGAATCGCGATTTGCATTTCGTCATGACCGAACAATACAGCGCCCAGCATTTGGTCTTCTGAAAGTTCTTTCGCTTCAGATTCAACCATCAATACTGCAGCTTCAGTACCTGCAACAACCAGATCAAGATCAGACTCTTTTAACTGTTCGTGGTTCGGGTTCAGGATGTATTCACCGTTGATCAAACCAACGCGCGCGCCGCCGATTGGACCACGGAAAGGCGTACCTGCAATCGACAATGCAGCAGAAGTACCCAGCATTGCAGCAATGTCAGCATCCATGGTTTTGTCAGATGAAATTACTGTTGCAGTCACTTGAATTTCGTTGAAGTAACCTTCTGGGAACAATGGACGAATTGGACGGTCGATCAGACGTGAAATTAAAGTTTCAGCTTCAGACTGACGGCCTTCACGCTTACCATAACCACCCGGGATACGGCCTGCAGCATATTGCTTTTCTTGGTAGTTAACAGTCAATGGGAAGAAGTCTTGACCGGCTTTTGCTTTAGGTTGCGCTACAACAGCAACAAGAACCTGTACGCCGCCCATGGTAATCACAACAGTGTTTGCTTGACGTGCAACGCGACCTGTTTCAAGAATCACGTTGTGTTGACCGAATTGGAATTCTTTACGAATAATATTAAACATCGACATGTTTTATTTTTTCCTAGTTCTTGTGAACAATTATTCTAGTGGAGACCCCTAAGGTTTGGCATTCACGACTATATAGACGAACAAATGACAAAGCTTAGAAGCCGACCTCACCAGATTAAATACTATTTTTAAACACAAAGAAGGAGCGAAACATTCGCCCCTTCCACTGGCCTAGCCAAAAGCTAAACCGACTTTAGTTTTCAGCAATAAAGCACAAAGCATGCAATAACCCGAAAATAAAGTTTAAATCGAATTAACGACGTAAACCTAAAGCACCGATCAATGCTACATAACGACCGTGGTCTTTACCATTTAGGTAGTCAAGCAGCTTACGACGTTGGTTAACCATACGGATTAGACCGCGACGGCTATGGTGGTCGTGTTTGTGCTCTTTGAAGTGACCTTGTAAGTCATTGATTTGAGCAGTCAAAAGAGCTACTTGAACTTCTGGTGAACCAGTGTCGTTTTCAGCGCGTGCGAATTTAGCAATGATCTCTGCGCGATCTGCGTTAGTTAAAGCCATTCGATTTCTCCGAGATGCTTATATATTTTGATAAAAATCAATGTAATGAGAATTCAAAACTTTGACTGCCGTGCATCACTACAGCAAGTTGTATATTTTAAGGGAAAATGCGCCAAATTGCAAAAATAGATCAGCACTTTTAAATGTTTTCAATCGGTGATTTATTTAAAGCGAAGCTGTTGTCCATTGATCCTGAGTTATTCAAGATCTGTACTGTTTTAAGCGAGATCGTCTAGACCACTTAAATAGAGAAATCGACCTAAGCAATTAGAACGCTTTTTCTATTGTTTTATGTACCGTCGTCTGTCTGAATAAAAAATAGATAAAAAAAAGCCCGAGTTTAGTCGGGCTTTTTGGCGCTGTAGTTCTTTCTCTTATCATTATTATTTATTGTGTTTTTTATAGCGTTTTACGCTTGTTATTATTTTCAAACATCCTGTTGAAAAATCACCTTCCTTGTGTGGTAGATTTTGCCATATTCTACAAAGACAAGTAGAGGCATTTAGCGTATCTTGCTGTAAGCTATTTCGTACAATAACTAGCCTAAAAGTTGCATAATATTACATTAATACCACTTTATTTAACCTAATTCGCTTAAATCCAGCCATTCCACAACAATATCCAACTTTAGAATTAAGGTAAATATCTAGTATTTTGAAATATAAATTAATTAAATATAAAAAAGCCTTGTAGTCTCTCCCAAAACTACAAGGCTTAGCGGCTGTAAGTTTCCTCTTTTTACTTACCTCACTGTAAGTTCGCTGTCTACTGACATTCTTTTTATAATTATACGATTATGCTCAACTTTCCGTGTTGAGTTATTTTGTATGACCAATCTTCTCAAAAACTGATTAAAAGCTCTATGCGGCAATTTCTTGAATCCGTGTAAGCTTTTACCTACAAGATCTGATTATTTTTTGCCAATAAACTAGTAGATTGTTCAAGTATTTTTTGACTTAAACCACTTTTACGTGTGGTTCGTACGCATAAGGCTTGTGTAAAAGCGTCACAATCTACCAATAAACTGACCACTTTTTTAGCACGGGTAATTGCAGTATAAATCAACTCTTTACTTAATAGATTTTGCGCATATTGATCCAGCACCACTGCGGTATGGGCAAATTCTGAACCTTGAGATTTGTGAATGGTCAGTGCAAAAGCGGTTTCTATACTCTTTGGCAAACGGGTGGCTAAGACCCATTTTTCCAGACTCGGAAAATAGACTTCAAACTGGCACTGACCAGACTGCTCACGTAAAAAACAGATGCCAATATCACCATTGGATAAACCCAGTTGATAATCGTTATAGGTCATCATGACCGGCCGCCCGACATACCAGTCACCCTGCTTCAGTTGACCTTGAGCGGCTAAAAAGCGTTGTTCAATCTGTAGATTGATTTTGAATAAGCCCAGATCACCAGAACGAATCGCAGTTAAAATACGGTAATCATCAAATGATCTCACCACCTGTTGTACATATTGCTCGAAATCATCTAAGCCTTGCTTATTTTTGACAGCCTGTGTATAGGCCTGATAACCATACATCAACTGGTCATAATATTGATTCAATGTAGTGGCCGTCTGTTCAGCACCAGGCGCTAAATATTGCAACTGGAGCTGGTCAATCTCAACCTGATCCAAGGCGAGGGCTTGTAATTCACTGGCAGTGACAATCTGCTGCTCAAATTTTTGCAGGACATTGGCAGCTTCATGCTGCTGCTGAATAAAATCAGCCATTGCCCCAATCTTGGCCCCTGCTTTAAAACGTCGTGTGGTGATTAAGTTGACCCGATTATCCTGCAAAGTCGCAACCTGTTGCAGATCTGCCAGAACGGTACCGACATCCACAGAAGCCAACTGGTCTGCATCGCCAAGTAAAATCAGACGTGCCTGAGATGGTACAGCAGCCAGCAACATCTGTGACAGACTTAAATCCAGCATCGAGGCTTCATCGACCACAATTACGTCATAGGGCAAAGGCTGTTTGGCATGAAAACGTGGCTGTCCGCGCGTGCCCAATCCCAATAAACGATGCAGGGTCACGGGTTGTAACTGTTGTAGTGCAGCTATTTCAAACTGCTGCAAAACTTCAGTCTGTAAGGCTTTTTGCAGCGCTTCTTTCATCCGCTGTGCAGCCTTTCCGGTCGGCGCGGCCATGGCAATCCGGATATTCGGCAGCGCATCATATAAAACTGCAATAATATGCGCCAGCGTATAAGTTTTACCGGTTCCCGGCCCGCCAGTAATAATACTGAAGGCTTGCTCTGCCACCATTTGCAGGGCTTTTTGCTGCTGTGGATCTGAGAGCAGACTGCGGTCACGTGCTGTTAACTCCAGGGCTGCAATAGACTGGGTCTTGATTCGTGCTATATGCGTTGCCACTGCCTGTTCCAGCTGCCAGTAGCGGTACAGATATAAATGCTGATCTTCAAACACCAAGGGGGCAATACCCGTGCCTTGCTGAGCATGATCACGCACCAGATTATGCAATAATGCCATTTGTTGAGGAAGCGCCTCAATGCAGCTATCGCCGGCCTGCATTGCTTCAAGCAATTGCTGAATCAGTAATTTTGCTGCCGGATCAAATGTAGCCGAGCTAAATGGAGGCTGACATAAATAGTCAATCCAGGCCATCAAACTGGCGTTTTGTTGCGACACGTGATTCTGCTCATTTTCCACACAGTTATCCTCAAAGTTATCCACAGGATAATTTTCTGTTTAATCTCTATATATTTTATCAGGCAGCAAAATTATGCTGTTTTTTTCTGCTCAAAATAGCCCAAAATCTGATCCAGTTTTTCAACGAATTCGATGTCTGGTTGCCAGTGATATACACCTTGTTCCATCTGCCCGTGCATACCGCGTAAATATAAATAGCTTGCGCCGCCCAGATGCTGCTGCATTGAATACGCCTGCATATTTGCGTTCAGATAACGATGCAGGGCCACCAGATACAAGGCTGCCTGCAACCAGTAACTGGACTGGCTCATATTCTGCTGAATAGCCTCAGCGGTATAATGCTGTTGATCTGGGCCGAGAAAGTTACTTTTATAATCGGCAATATGGTAGCGCTGGCCATCGAAATACACCAGATCGATGGAACCGGTCAGATAACGTGCCGATTTGGCTTCATTAAAATCGCTCATGACAATGTCATGTTCAACAAAGAGCTGATGAATTTGTCGGATCTGCAAAGGCGCATCGGTGAGTGACAGATAGAAAGGGAACTCTGACAGATACTGTTGATCACCCAGTTGTGCCAAAACAAAATCTGCCTGAATCGGAGTGACCAGAATGTCATGCACCCAGTCATGCATCAGATTGAGTAAAATATCTTCCCTAATTTCATCAAGCAATCCATCTAAAGCAGTCTGAAAGATGCTTTCGACATTGAGCTGTTCAGGACTTGCAAGGTGTGCAATCTGGGCCATTTCCTGTTCAAAAAACAGGATAAAGCTGTCATCATCCAGCTCGGTGAAATAACGCTCAAACTGGCTTAAAAAGAGCATCAAGGCTGATCGGTCTTGCTGTGCCGATTGAAACAACTCTCGCCATTGTTGACGATAAGCTTGGCTCTGATCATGCAGGCGAATGCCGCTCAGCAATTTATAGTTCAGGCTGGACAAAACGCGTTGCATACTCTGTTGCAACTCATCTGCTTTGAAATTTGCCTGCGCTGCGGCTTGAAAAAGGCTACGCAGATTCACCGCTGCGGCCTGATAATGCGGCGCAAAGGTCTGCTCCAGCACAGTACGCAACTGGAAGGCCTGTTCAAATTTTTCTTTCAGTTCTTGCCAGATTTGCGGTGCAGTATTTTTAAAACGACGGCGAATTTCCAGATTCCAGTAACTGCTGTCCTGAAAATTGATATGTTCAAAAATACTGTGCAAGAAAGTCCCGGCCACCGTACCTTTGGGGAAATTCAGCTTGATCCAGTCTAGCGGTGTGACAGCCGGCTGATCTGCTAAAGCATTCAGATTGATTTCATCCGCTGCACTATCCGGGTGTTCCTGTGCATTGACCAGATCATCCTGCAAAACTGGCGCATGTGACTGGTGTTGCGACAATGCGGTAAAACTGGTTTTGGTGCGTGGATAGAACTGTCGCTCTGGCAAAGGTTGCGCCAGCATGTCGATCTTATGATGGTGTGACTGCTCGACCAGACGTGCCGGTTCCTGAGACAGCGGCTGCTCGACCAGAGATAAAGCATGTTCGAAGATGGCATCGCCCTGGCCACGCCAGAACGCCAAGCCCGAATCGGATTGTGAAGCGTGGTCTTGCAACATGGCATACACCCGATGACTGGCACGGGTCAGCGCCACATACCAAAGCCGGTGATTTTCCGCTGCATTACGCGCTGCATTCTGTAAAATCGCCTGCTCGTGCAAATTCTTATGATTGACCGCAATCACCCGGGATTGTTCTAAAATACTTTCAGACAGTGTGCCACTTAATGAAAAGTTCAAGTTGCCTTTATTCACATCAAAAGCAGCATCTGCGCCCAATAAAAATACCACTTTAAATTCCAGCCCTTTAGAGGCATGGATGGTCATCAGCTGTACCCCATGATCACCAGACAGCTTGCGTTCTTTTTCACTGTCTTTGCCTGAAGGGGACTGTAACTGACGCAAATACCAGTGATAGAGTTTTTGGGCACCCTGATAATATTCACTTTGCTGGCTCAGAATTTCGGTCAGATGACGCAAATTCACAACCACCCGTTCATTATCCAGACTTTGACTGGCCACCAGATGAGTCCAGACCTGAAACAGGTTTAAGGCATAATTCCATGCCGTGAGAAAACCTTTTTCGAACCACATTTCCCGAATTGCATCCAGATCGGCAATATAGCGACTGAGCCCTTCACTCTGCGCCTGTAACTCAATCAGTTTTTTCAGGTTGAAACCCAGCAGGCGGGTCAGTAAGGCACGTTTGACCTTGGATTCATTAAAAGGATCCATGATTGCAGTCAAGACGGCCGCGACATCCTGCGCAATGGCACTGGCAAAAACACTTTGTTTGGATTCTTTATAACAAGGAATACCCATACGCTGTAGGCGCTGCTTGACCTGTTCCAGGGCAAAATGTCCAAACCCCAGCACTGCAATATCATCGGCTTTCAGGCTTTGAATACTGTTCTGCTGCTGAAAATACAACTGCTGTTGAGCAGACTGATTGAGGAGTGCACGGATTTTCCAGGCCACCTGATCGGCTTCTACATCCGACTCACCCAACTGAATCCAGCGTAAGGGCTGCGGATTGCAGACAGCGCTATCGATGAGATCCGGATGCGGCCGACTCCCGGCCTGAATCAGGGTGTACTGCACCTGTTCACCAAAATCCATCTGGCGTTGAAATAAAGCATCGACCACTTCGACCAGCGCTTTGACCGAACGATGGTTCTGCATCAGGGTATATTCGCGGCCCTGCTTTTGCCGCACGTCAGCATGTGCCTTGTTATAGGTCAGCATGTCGCCGCCACGGAAACCATAAATCGCCTGTTTCGGATCGCCGACCATAATCATGCAGCCGGACTGCACCCGGCTGGCACCCCGCCAGATCTTGGCCAGCAGGTCATCCTGATCCTGATTGGTGTCCTGAAATTCATCCACCAGAATCAGCGGATAACGTGCCTGTACAAACTGGGCAAAGCGCTGGCCTTGTTGTCCTTGCAGTGCTTCTGCCAGTGTGCGGATTTGCTGGGAAAAAGTCGTTTCACCCTGCTGTTGCAGGGTTTGCGGCAAACGAGTTTGCACACTTTGAATAATATGAAATTCCAGATAGGTCGTGAGCTGCTTCAACTGCTCATCCAGATCCTGTTTGACCTCACACAGTGCATCAATTGCCACAATCAGGCTGTGTTGCAAAATCAGCTGCTGCTCCGCCTCCGGACAGCTCTTGTTAAAAACCTGAGTGGTCGGCTGGAAATCAGTTTTTTTACGGCGTAAATGGCACAGATTCAGTAAAATCGGTTGCAATTCTGCATCGAAGAAACTCATGCCACCCTGAGTTTTTAGGGCTGCGCTCCAGGTCATAAAGTTTTCACAAACGTCGGTTAACTTGGTCAAAAAACTCTTGTGAAAATACTTTGGACTTTCCTGACAATAGCGCCGCATGACTTCGAGATCATGCTCATGAATATTCAATAATTGGGTAATACAGGCTTCTAATTTACCTAGATCACATTCAGCCGGCTCGACCTTCTGGAATTGCTGCTTGCTAAAATTCAGAGCATCCCGAACCAGCCCGGTATAATGCTCGACCGGTTTCAGCAGATTCTGCACATACAAATGATTGACCATATATTGTGGCTGCTGCTGAATCCAGTCACGCAGCACATCATGAATCAGTTGCTGGATATATAAATCCTGATCTTCGGTCAGTTCTGCACGTTCAATCTTGCCACTTTCAAAAGCAAATTCACGTAACAGTTTCTGGCTAAAGCTGTCCAGCGTCCCGACAAACAGTTCATCCAGCTGGTTCAGTACCAGACGCAAGCGGCGACGGGCATAGTCCATCCGTGTGCCATAATCTTTCAACACCTGCTGAAATAAAGGATCAGTTTCGCTCTGAATCTTCGCTGCAATTTCCACAGAATTGAGCTGCTGATGACGCTGGATATAGGCCAAAGTTTCTTCGACCCGCAGCCGTACCCGGTTTTTCAGTTCGGCCGTTGCCTTGCGGGTGAAGGTGGTTGCAATCACCTGATGCGGATAATACTGATCCAGAAAAATCCGCACCATCAAACTGGATAAAGTATAGGTCTTGCCGGTGCCTGCCGAGGCCTCAATCCAGTGTAAGCCCCGGAACGTCATGTCCTGAATCGGATTGGTAGAAATGGCTTTTTGCATCTGCTGCTTTAACACGGTCATATTGCTATTTCACCCATTCCAGATGTTGGTGAATCGGCGCATACAGAGCATGGGCGAAATCATGACAGCAGCGCTGCAAGGCCAGATCCGGGTCCTGATCCTGCAAAATAAACTGCCAGTCCTGATGCAACAGGCTGGATTCATCCGAAGCCAAAGGCTTGGCACTTTCATAGCTATTATTCCAGGCTTTTAGCAGTTCCGGCATTTCCACAATGGTCATTTTGCCCTGTTCATTTTCGGCCCACTGCCACTCTTTTTTCATCAACAATTCCGCTGGCAACACCAGCGGCTGCTGTTGACCAATTTCCCAGGCTTTGAACCAGAACTGTAAATATTCTCGCGCTTTAGTTGAACTCAAGCCGGAAAATTTCAGGGTCTTATTACTGAAAATCACAATACGTTCCAGTTCTGGTGAGCGTGCATCATCATTTAAGTAAGCCAGCCATAACAGATATTCCAGCCAGATCTGGGCACGGCGTTTTTCCGAGGCCGAAGAAGATTGCAGACTTAACCAGTAACTGCTGTGCGAGGCTTGTGGTACGCTGATATGAATGATCAGTTCAGGACTAAATTGCAGGGATTGCTGGGTCACCGGCGTCAGTTCTTTGCCGAGCTGTAGCAAACGTTCTTGCAACAACTGCTGTTCCTGCTGACTGCTGAGCCAGGTGGCTTGCTGGGTTTTGCCTACTGGCAAACGGTCTAGCATCAAGCTCGGCTCAATCTGCTGATCTTGTTGTAATAGAAAATCCCGCACCTGATATTGTTCCAGCTTGTTTAATAACAAGGGCTCACGGGAACTCGGCAAATCTGCATAGCGAATTGTGGAAATTCCGACACTTTTCAGAAATAAACGTGCCGGGAAAATCATGTCCCGAATCCACTCATCCCCTTTCAGCACCCGTAGTTCTTTTTGTTCAACTGCCGGATAATACGCATTGATCCAGCTGCTGCGCTTGCCTTCGGCACTTCGGATATATTCTGCCACCGCAAACCACTGATCCCGATAACGCGGTGTTTGCGCATCTGCAAATCCGGCTGGATCAAAAGGCTGCAAGGGATGTACATGATAAAGCTGCTGGATATGTTGGGCGACTGACAGACCATTGATTTCCACCACAGGATCGACTTCGGCATCCGGCTGTTCCGACTGACAGATGAATGCGATATGCTGAATCAGTTCCTGCAAGGCAGTGGATGGATCTCGGGCCTCGCCATCGTCCAGATCAAAGCCATTATAAAACAGCCATAAATTATCCTGCGCCAATAGTAAGGCATCCAGAAAAGCACCCTGCTCATCATCCAGACGCGAACGATCGCCGAGTTGCGGCTTCAGGCTGCGCATCAGATCAAACGGCACCTGCTGATTCCGGCTCGGAAACTTACCGCTATCCAGATTCAGCATCACCACCAGCTGATAAGGGAGTGGCCGGATCTGGCCAATCTGGCTAAAAGTGATCTGTCCGGTTGGTTCGGCCTGATCCAGCTGCATTTCTAGCGTATTCTGAATTTCTTCCAGCACATAAGGCAAAGGCAAACTCAGTGCCACCAGCTCCTGACTGGCATGTGAATCATCCTGCTCATGATAATCGGCCAAGGTCAGCATCCGCATCTGCTTGTCGATAATCTCGGCCACAGTTTTGAGCGATTCCACCCCGGCATCACGAAATTCATTCAGGTCAGCCCGCAAATATTCCAGCCAGGTTTTCACCGGTGTGCGCTGTCCGGTCTCATGCAAAGTCAGCCAGTCACGGCGCTGCACCAGATCCTGATAAATCTGGATCAGGGTTGAAATCAACGGGAAATCACTGGTCAGAACCTTGGCATAACTCAAGGTATCCTCAAACATTGTATGTTCAGGAATGGCCAGGCCCAAAGCCAGACGGTCTAGCGCGAATTTAAAACTAAAACGGTAATCATCATCGCCTGCGCTCAGGCTTTGCTGTAAATGCTGCTGGTCCAGACCGCGCTTGAAGCCAGCCTCCGTCAGCAACTGCAACATCCGTTCTACCTGACTATAGTCCAGAGCATAACGTTGCTGGGTGGCATTCAGGCTGAGCCAGTCGGCAAAGTCCTCAATACTGAAACGGCGACGTACCCACTGGATCCGGCCCAGTACCGCGCGCCAGGCATTGCTAACATCCAGACGCGACACCCCGGCAATCTGGATCGGTAAATACAGGTTATCTTTCTGCAACCGTTGGCTGCCGATCTCACGCTCACGTGGTGGCGGGGCAAAGACACTGCGAATCGCCGGTTCCAGTTCTTTCAGATTCGGACTCAGCACCAGAATGTCGCTCGGTTGCCGTGGCTGCTGTTCCGTACCTTGTGCCAGCCAGTGAATAACCTGTTCTTTGAGTACTTCCAGCTGACGCAACGAGGAATGACAGACATGAATCTGCACCGAATCATCGGCCGGATTTAAAGCATATTGATGCTGTTCAGGTTCGAGTAAATATAAAATATCTGACTGGATTTTTGCCAGCAGCTTGTCCTGATAGTCATCGACAAAAACATCGGCCCAGAGACCTTCTTCTCCAGAAGACAGTTTGGAGAGTAAAGAGAAATGATCCCGCGCCTGCTTGCCAAAGCGGGTCAACAGCGGATGCCGCGATTCACGATCTTCGGCATTAAAATTGAGCTGCTTGATTCGAAATTCTTTCAGTTCAGCATCATTCGGTTTACGTTGGCGAGTTTTTTCAAAGCGCTGAATAAAGCGCTCTTCCCGTTGCAGATCAAATTTGGCTTTCCAGTCCGGATCGACACTGTCGGCCCAGTATTCCTGCGAGGGGTTAAAATGAAAGATATAAATGTCTATGTATTGCCCCAGCCGGCGTAAAAAGTCCAGCTGGCTGGGCGGAAGTTCCAGCAGGCTAAATACCACTATCTGTGCCGGCAAGCGTTTCAGGGCTTCGCTTCGTGTTTCCGGATTCTCCAGCCGTTCCCAATACAGGCGCTCAATCTCCAGAATTTTGGCATAATCCTCCTGAAATACATGCTGCCACAACCAGCGTTGCCAGGCTTCCAGCTCACGCGCCTGAATTTTGACGAAATCGGCCACCTGCATTTCGTGACCATTTTCATCTTTGGGACTATAAATCATCTGCTCGATATCCAGCGCAATATCTTGTCCCCAGGCCTCTAGCCAGTTGGTCGGGCAGCTGCAGCTTTGCGGTGGACAGTTACGTGCACAATAACCGCGATAATCCATATAATGGCTGAACAGGCGCGATACCTGCTCGGCCACCCAGTACAGCATGCTCTGTTTTTTCAGCTGTTTTTCCGTGCCCTGCTCCAGCCGGTCGGCACTGTCGTAAATCCGCTTTACAATTGAATACAGCGGATGATCGACGTCTAAGGGAATATGTTCTGGCAGAATACATTTACGCAGTGCCTGAAACACGCGCCATTTGATGATAATACGCGGAATATTGGCTTCTCGAACCTGTTCGACTTCTTTAGGCGCATTCAGCACCCACTGATAAGACGTCCACTGAAAGGCACGAATCCGGTGATGGAACTGGCTATTGGCACTGATGCCTTTCTTCTCGGCAATTTTTTGAGTCAACCAGCTTTCTACGGCCGGAGACGGCACAATAAAATGCCGGGGCTGTAACACTTCAAACGGATGCCGGGCAGTTTGATTGACAATACGCAGCATACTATCCAAAAGCACATCAATGCGTTGACTCTGAATAACATGGATTGCCATCGTTTCCCCTGAACTGCTGAACTAGTTTTACTACAAAATGATAAAGATTAGTTACTATACATCTCGAGCGCTGTATGACACTTTAAAATCACACTTCAGTCGAAAAATTTCTTTGAAAAAAGCATCTTAATGATGCTTGCATAGAAAAAAACAACATAGAGCTTAGGTAGTGCCCATGAAATTAGATAAAATTCCTGAACGTATCGATCCAAGCTTAGATTTGGAACAAATTCGTGCCGAGTGCCTGGAACTCACCAAAAAACGTGCCTACTATTCTGCGGGTGCCGCCATTATTCCAGTGCCGTTTATGGATGTCGTCATTGACATCGGCATCTTGTCGCAATTGATTCCCGAGATCAATGCCCGCTTCGGACTGGCGCCTGATCAGATCAGTGTCTATGATCCCAAAACCCGTCAGGTGCACTGGAATGAGCTGCGTAAACGCGGCGTAGAATTTTCTGGTCTGGTGGTCGCGCGAACTGCTGTCAAAAAATCTTTGAACAATGTTGCAGCGAAAGTGATCACAAAGCAAGTGACAAAATTCATTCCCCTGGGTGGTCAATTGATTGCCGCCAGTCTGGGCTATTTTGTCATGAAAAAAATTGCCGAAGCCCATGTCGAGGAATGCTACCGTGCGGCTAAAAATATCCAGCAAAAACAGGTCGCTCAAGGTTAAGCACATTTGAGCTCAATATTTTAAACAGCTGAGCCCGTGCTACTTCAGGCAGATTATTCTGCCTGAAGCTGTTTTAAAATGGCCTTTAACACCTCGACCCGTGCGGTATTTTTATCATCGGTCGCAATAATATGCCAAGGCGCATAATCGGTCGAGCTACGTTCAAACATGTCGGCTGCCGCTTTCAGATAATCCTCCCAACGTTCCCGGTTACGCCAGTCATCCTCAGTAATTTTAAAACGCTTATGCGGTGTATCTTCGCGTGCCTTGAAACGTGCGGCCTGTTCATCTTTGGAAATGGCCAGCCACAGTTTGATCACCACGGTTTGATGCTTGACCAGACTTTGCTCAAAACGGTTAATTTCCGCATACGCACGTTGCCATTCTGCGGCACTGGCAAAACCTTCTATCCGCTCTACCAGCACCCGCCCATACCAGGAACGGTCAAAAATACAGATATCATCATCGCTTTGCAGCTTGGTCCAGAAGCGCCATAAATAGGGACGGCTCAGCTCATATTTTTCTGGTGCGGCAATGGTATGAATTTCATATTCACGCGGATCCAGTTTTTTCACAATGCGCTTGATCGCACCGCCCTTTCCAGCCGCATCCATGCCCTCAAACAGAATCACCACATTCCGCGGATCGGACCGCATCGCCTTGGCTACCTTAGCCGTTAATTTCTTCAGCTCCGGCTTGTAATCCTCTGCCTTGGCTCGAGTTTCGGCAGGATGTTTTAACAGTTCGGGAATCTTGGCCTGTTTCCATCGTCCACTGGCTCTGGCCGGATGATTGGGGCAATGCTTGAGAGCACCCAGAATATGCTGGGCAAATTGCTGGTCACGCTGCTGTTCATCTTCACCCTCAATAATGAACCAGTCTTCGGTAAAATGCTGACGCAAGCGCTGCAAGGTGTCGTACTGTTTTCTGTTGCGCCAGTCCAGACCATGCAGCTGATGCCAGTGCGCTTCACTCGGATCCATGGCATCCAGCCGTTTTTGCAGGGCTTTCCAGGACAGGTCAAACCAGACCTTGACCACATCGACATGATTATTTTTCAGGTCCTGTTCAAAGGCCTGCATCTCTTGCAGATAATGATTGAACTGTGCATTAGTGATCGGATCTGAAGCTTGCATGGCGCTGCTCAGCAGGTCGCTGTACCAGTTGCCAAACAAGACCATGATTTGTCCTTCGGCCGGAATAAAGCGCGCATAAGGCTGCCACAAAGTCTGTTTAGGCCCGGCCACTTGCGGTGCATCTGCTTTCACGCGCAAATAGCGCGGATCGACCCATTCACGCAGCTGCTTGACCGCTTCACCCTTACCGGCCAGCTCAATCCCGTTGACCAGAATCAACAGGCTTTTGGCATTTTTCTGGCCGCGTGTTTTTTTTAAATCATATTGAGCATCAATCAGCTCGACCGATAACTGATCTTCATCCATTAACTGAAATTGTGGTTGTTCCATGCGTATCTTCAACCCTGATGTTTTTATTCTGTTTGCAGTATAACGATGAGTTTTGGCGCAAAAATAGCTCTGGCAACATTTTTCACACGATTAAATTGGCTATTTAAACAACACATTGACAGACAAATGTCCGATCTGTGTTCAATTTGTCATAGCAGGATTGCCCGGCAGCCTCTAAGATTCTTGCATCCTCCAATCATAATTGAAGCCTCATGTCCAAACTTGCCGTACTCGATGATCTGTTAGCGCATTATTATCAACTGGCTTATCACACCCGGCCTGACATTTTAAGCCGTTTACAGGATGTGCAGGCCTGGCAGAAAGTCCGCATGCAGCGCACTCATCGCGCCCATTTTGCTGAAAAACAAAACCTGTTGATGTCCGAATATTTCCTGAACCGTCTCTACGGCGGTGCTGAATTTGATGCGCTGGCAGAACAGATTGCCCGGCTGATGAAATATGCGCATAAAGCAGAAAAAGTTATTCCGGAAAATGCCATTAAAACCGGCACCTCAGGGGTAGAGCTGGCTATTCTGGCGGTACAACTGGATGAACAGGTCGCGATTCAGTTATTACAGGATTATCATCCACATGAACCGCTGACTGACGAGATGATGCGCCTGACCTATTTGAAGCTGGATCAGGGTGAAGCACGCTTGAAACAGCTGGCTCTACTGGATCAGCTCGGCATGAGTCTGGATAAATACATGCGTTCATTTGTGGTCTATACCGCCTTTAAAATGTGTAAGGGCGCGGCGAATAAGTATAACTTTCAGGTGATGTATGAATTTATGCAGGATGGTTTTCTAGCGATGAAGCCACTTAAATCGGCAGAAAAATTTGTACGCACGTTCACGGCAACCGAACGCCAGATTATCGAGAAAGTACATTCTGGCGATCCGTTGCCATTTCAGTAAATACCCGATGAGTATTTCTGCCAAGCGTGAATTTTTCTGTATATTATTCATAACAATTGCATCATGATTGCTGAATAAGCCTTTAGAATCTGTCATGATGCAGACAATGCAAGATTAACCCGATTGATATGTTAGGAGTGACTCCAATGTCGAATGAAAATACAACGCCTACCCCTACCCCCGAGTCGGCACAACAGACAGACAAAGTGAGCCCATTCTTAACTGAACCCCTTCCACAAGGCACCCCGCAAGGTCAGCAACAATCTTTAGAACAACGTCTGACTGACACGCCTGTGACGGGTACTGTGCCTAAATATAATCTGCCGCGTGGTGCCAATACCGGTAACGTCGGCTCAACCACACACTTCGGCTATCAAACTGTCAACAGCGAAGAAAAAGCCCAGAAAGTCGCAGAAGTGTTTCACTCTGTGGCGAGCAAATACGACATCATGAATGACCTGATGTCTTTTGGTATTCATCGCCTGTGGAAGCGTTTTGCGATCAATATGTCAGGTGTACGCCGTGGCCAGCATGTACTAGATATCGCGGGCGGCACCGGCGACTTGGCTAAAGTCTTTAGCCGCGAAGTTGGCCCGACGGGTCATGTGGTACTGTCTGATATTAACGAATCCATGCTGAATGTCGGTCGTGACCGTCTGATTGATGCAGGTTGTACCAATGTCGATTTCGTTCTGGCAAATGCTGAAACCTTAGAACCATTTGCAGACAACAGTTTTGATCTTTTGACGATTTCATTCGGTCTGCGTAACGTGACCGATAAAGATGCCGCACTTGCATCGATGTATCGTGTACTCAAGCCAGGTGGCCGTTTACTGGTGCTGGAATTCTCTAAACCGGTGTTTGAGCCATTCTCTAAGCTTTACGATCTGTACTCATTCACAGCCTTGCCAATCATGGGTAAAATCATTGCCAATGATTCTGAAAGCTATAAATATCTGGCTGAATCGATTCGTATGCATCCAGACCAGCGCACCTTAAAAGGCATGATGGAAAATGCCGGCTTCCAGAATTGTGACTATCACAACCTGACTGGCGGGATTGTTGCAGTTCACCGCGGTTTTAAACTTTAAGGTTCACTCCCTATGTGGTCAATTCTGGCACTCGGTGCTGTTGAACGCGTGATTCACCATGTGATTGATCTGGATGCGATTACCCGCATCCAGCTAAATGCTTTGTCTGGTAAAATGCTGCGGGTGGTGATTGCTTCTCCGCAGCTTTCGGTCGATGTGTTTTTTGATAAAGACAAGCTTCGTCTGGAGCCGACCGCGACTGGTCATAGTGAAGCATCTTCAATCTTTGAACAGCGTCCATTTGATGCTGGTTCATCTACAGTCACCGAAGCGACTGCAACCTTACAGGTCAGCAATGTGGTGGAATTACTCAAGCTGCTGCTGTCCGATGAAGTCGGCAATATTCCACTGCAAGGTGACTACAAGTTATTGCAGGAAATCCAGCGCATCATGCAACAGGCAGAGCTGGATCTGGCGGCGCACTTAAGTCCCTGGATTGGCCCGGCACTGGCACATGAAATTGGTAAATTACAGCTATTACCCAAACAGCTGAAACGTACCCTGCAAAGTCAGCTATTCTTTGCCGAAGATGCCTTAAAAGAAGACAGTGGTCTGTTTGCCCCACGCTGGCAAATGGATGACCTGAATCAGGACACCCGTATCCTGAATCAAAATTTAGATCGGGTTGAAGCGAAAATCCAGCAGCTTCAGGCCCAGATCGATACCTCAAACAATTCTACTCAAGACTAGGTACGCCGCTTTATGATTCCGCATGTTTCACGTTTACTCGAACTTTGGCGCATCGCCGCGCACTATCGACTCGACACGTTGTTTCCTGCGGAAGAATTACCAGAAAAGGCCCGGCATATTCTGTCTTTGATCCGTATGCATCCGGCCGCCTGGTCCAGTCGTGAACGTAAGAATCCACTCAAGCTGAAACTGGCTTTAGAAGAAATGGGACCGCTGGCCATCAAAATGGGCCAGCTGCTCTCCACTCGTCGCGACCTGATTGCACCTGAACTGTTACAGCAACTGGTTTTGCTGCAAGATCAGGTCAAGCCCTTTGACAATGACGTGGCGCGGATGCGCATTCAGGAATCGCTGAAAGCCGATGTAAATACCCTGTTTGCCCGTTTTGATGTGCAACCACTCGCAGCAGCCTCGATTGCACAGGTGCATACCGCAGCCCTGCACGATGGTCGTGAAGTGGTGGTCAAGGTGACCCGTCCGAATATTCGCCAGCAGATTTTGCAGGATTTTGAAATTCTGCAATGGCTGGGGGACTTTTTGGAAAAACGTCTCGAAGCTGCACGTGCTTTACATTTGTCTGAAATTATTCAGGATTATCGTCAGATCATTTTAAATGAACTGGACCTGACCCTGGAAGCGGACAATACCCGCCGTATGCGCCATCACTTTACCGGCTCCAGCATGATGTACGTGCCGGAAGTGTATATGGACAGCAAAGATGTGCTGGTGGCCGAGCGCATTACCGGAGTGCCAATTTCAGATATCGCGACCTTTGACCGACTCGGCATGGATCGTGCTGATCTGGCACGTAAAGGCCTGACTATTTTCTTTACCCAGGTCTTTCGCGATAACTTTTTCCATGCCGACATGCATCCGGGCAATGTCTTTGTCGAAACCATCAATCCGAGCAATCCGCGCTTTATTGCGCTGGACTGCGCGATTATGGGTGAGCTGTCCAAACACGACCAGATGACCGTAGCACGCATGCTGCTGGCGGTCATGAACAGCGACTTCATGCAACTGATTCAGGTGGTGCATCAAGCTGGCTGGATTCCACCAGGCACCGATCAGGATGCTTTGGCTCGTGAAATGCGCCGCAGTGTCGGGCCGATGGTCTCTAAACCAATGCATGAGCTGGATTTTGCCGGTATTTTGATTGAAGTGATGGACATTGCCCGTCGTTTCCATCTGGAAATTCCACCGCAACTGATGCTGCTACTCAAAACACTAGTGCATGTCGAAGGCTTGGGAACCGACCTGTATCCGGAACTGGATATCTGGAGTCTGGCCAAACCGATCCTGACGGACTGGATCAAGGCGCAGATGAATCCGCAAAAGAACCTGAAAGAACTGGGACAAAAAATTCCGGATCTGCTATTAGGGGCACAGGATCTACCAACCTTGATGATTGATAGCCTGAACGGTCTGAAAAACCAGTCAGCCTGGCATGCCAAACAGCTCAATGAACTGCAAAGCATGCGCCTGCAAATGGAACTTCAGCAAAAACGTAGCTGGATGTTTGGCAGTATCATGGCCATTCTGCTGTCGATTGCGATTATTTCACCATGGTTTGTGTCGGTGCTTCTGATTGTGCTGGTGAGCGTTCTGGCAGTCTGGCGAATTTCGAAATAATTTTTTAAATAGCCTGATTCGTCAGGCTTTTTTATGCTTAAATTATTGAAAAAATAAAACAAGAATATCCAAATGAAATATAGTTTTTTATGCGCACTGTATCGCCAGAATAGACAAAAAACCTTTCTCACTGCACTACTTTACAGCTTCCCAACATGGATAGATATTTTTTTCTATATCAACCAAACAGCCCATTGGCTTGCATGGTCCCCTGCTGCCAATACCACATTCTACCGCCTGATTCATAGTGACTATTTCTGGCTCATTGTCAGCTTTAACCTGCTTCCGTTGTTATTTCTATTCTGTCTACGACAAACACAGCTAATACTAGCTTTAAAAATATGGATAGGTATTGCAGGTAGTTTCTTTCTAATTCATGCTTTTTACTGGCCAAGCTATCCTATAACCACGCTTTTGATTATTTCATTTAATCTACCTTTTTTAAATTTACGCAATAAAGAACTCATGCACACTTACATCAACCCGATGCCATGACTCTCAAGTCACCTTAGGACATATCTTGCCATTGGGTCTAAAGACGCATCGATTAAAATAAGCACACACTTGGCTGGTATGGGTTGAATCATGGTACAGATTTTACAAAAACGGGCGCCTGCGCTGACGATTCGTGCTGGCCATCTGGCACGTGAGCTGATTCTGCAACAAGGATTACAACCTGAACAGGTCGATATTATCCCAGGTGCTGCAGGTGGCCCAAAAGGAATCGGGATTCAGGGTCTGGATCAGGCAATTTTTGGCGAATTTTTCCCACGTGCCCCACAACGGCGTACTCTCGTTGGTTCCTCGATTGGTAGCTGGCGTTTTGCCAGTATGGCTGCACATGGGGCTCAACAGGGAACCGAGCGTTTAGCTGAGCTGTATACCAACCTTTATTTCCATAAAAAAATGACCCGCCAGGAGGTCAGCGAAGTTTGCCGCGGCATGCTACTCGACCTGGTACAAGGCAAGGAAAATGATCTGGTCAATCATCCGGATTATCATCTCGCTGTGATTTCAATTAAAGCCAAGCACATTTTCCAGAGTGACAAAGCGCTGCCTTTGCTGGCTTCTGTAGCCGGAATTGTCGGAACGACTGCTGTCGCACGTAAACACAGCCGTCATTTTATGCAGCGTGTGATTAGCCAGCCGAATATGGGGGAACAATTTCAAATCGCGGAAGATGGATTTACTACACATTATCATGCCCTGACCGAGCAGAGTGTATTGTCCTGGCTGATGGCCTCGGCGTCGATTCCCGGGGTAATGGCAGCGGTGAACAATATTCCAGACGCACCGCAGGGTTATTACCGCGATGGTGGCCTGATTGACTATCACATTGACCTGCCCTTTCAGAGCAAAGGCATTGTGCTCTATCCACATTTTACTGACAGCATTACTCCCGGCTGGTTCGACAAGTTATTTAAACGTACCTCAAATCCGGAAAATCAGGCACGCACCTTGTTGCTTTCTCCATCGCAGGACTATCTGCAAAGTTTGCCTTCAGGCCGCTTACCGGATCGTAAGGATTTTACCCTGAAGGGCCTAGATCAGGCAGAACGGATCAAATTATGGAAAGCCTGTATTGCTGAAAGTCAGCGTTTAGGCGATGAATTTCTGGAACTGGTCGAGAAGCAAAATTTTGCTGAGGTCATGAAAGGCTTGTAATTGACCGAGAGTGCCCGATTATTTGTATAATTGCCTTCATTTTGTGAACTGTTGAGATTTATGCAGAAGTTTTTAGTGGTCCTGCAATACCTGTGTCTGGCCTTTGCCGTCTATCTGACTTATAGCGTGAGCATGTCGCTGTATAACCAAGATTTTGTCCTGATGGAGCTGGTCGCTGATATTGGTACGATTCTGATCTGTATTGACTTGGGCGTGTTTTTATTTAGCAGTAAAACCAAAGCAGGCATTACCATGGAAGAATATGCCAAACGACTGGAACAGCCACCGTCGAAACTGGTCTATGTGACACGAAAAATGGGGCATCTGGGTATTTTGCTGATTATTACCAGCTGGATTGTACCGATGATCAATTCATAAAAATCACATATAAAAAACCTCCCGATCGGGAGGTTTTCTTTTAGCAATTAAAGATTACTTTGAACCTTTAATGCCTGCTTGAAGTAGCAACGCACCCAAACCACCAATTTTTTGCTCTTGTGGTTTAGCCGCTTGCGGTTTCTTGCCCTGAGGACGCTCACCTTGCGGACGTGCTTGTTGTGGACGTTTGCCTTGAGGCTTACGCTCACCGCGCTGTTCATTCTCACGACGTGGCTGACGTGGTGCTTTTGCCGGCGCTTCAGAACCTTCAGGACGCATCGATAAGTTCACACGATTACGTTCAGCATCCACATTCAAGACCCGCACTTGCACGATTTGACCCGGTTTCACCACTTTATGCGGATCCGCGACAAATTCATTGGCAAGTTCAGAAATATGCACCAAACCATCTTGATGCACACCGACATCGACAAATGCACCGAAGTTAGTGACATTGGTTACTACGCCTTCTAGCTGCATGCCTTCAGACAATTGCGCAACTTCAGTAATGTCATCACGGAACTTCGCGGTACGGAATTCTGGACGCGGGTCACGACCCGGTTTTTCCAGTTCGCTTAAAACATCTTTGATAGTTGGCAGACCGAACTTCTCATCTGCAAATTCTTCAGCATTGACCTGACGAATGATTTCAGTATTGCCAATGATATCTTTCACTGTCGTCGCTTTCGCTTCAACAATTTTAGATACAAGTGCATAAGATTCTGGATGCACTGCAGAAGCATCGAGTGGCTCAGAACCATCTTGAATACGCAAGAAGCCCGCGGCTTGTTCAAAAGTACGCTCGCCTAAACGTGGCACTTTCTTCAAGGACTGGCGATTATCAAAACGGCCATTTTCCTTACGGAATTCCACAATTTGCTGTGCAATCGATTTATTCAGACCTGCGATATAACCCAAAATCGCCGCAGATGCCGTGTTGACATCGACACCCACCGAGTTCACACAGTCCTCTACCACTGCTTCAAGGGTTTTCGCCAGACCAGTCTGGTTCACATCATGTTGATACTGACCCACACCAATCGATTTCGGATCAATTTTCACCAGTTCAGCCAATGGATCCTGTAAACGGCGTGCAATTGACACTGCACCACGAATCGACACATCCAGCTCTGGCAGTTCTTGAGAAGCCAGTTCTGATGCTGAATACACCGAGGCACCTGCTTCAGACACAGATACACGCGTCAGTTTAAGATCGCTATTCGCAGCCATCATTTCAGCCACTAAAGCTTCAGTTTCACGGCTTGCCGTTCCATTACCCACTGCAATCAGGTCAACATTGAACTCGCGGCATAAACGTGCCAGTTCAGCCAATGAACCTGCTTTATCATCTTTGGGTGCAAATGGATAAATCGTGCTGTGTGCCAGCACATCACCCGATGCATTTACCACAGCCAGTTTCACACCGGTACGGATACCCGGGTCAACGCCCAGAGTAGTGCGCGCGCCTGCAGGAGCAGAAAGCAGTAAATGACGCAAATTTTCAGCAAATACGTTCATGGCTTCTGTTTCAGCAGCCAGACGTTTTTCAGTCAGCAATGAATGTTCAATGCTTGGACGCACTTTGCCAAGCCAGAACAGTTTTGCGGTTTGCTTCAAGAAATCCTGACGTGCTTGCGGCTGAATCGTGTCTAAATTGTATTCAGTCTCAATGCGTGCCAATGGTGCAGCATCTTCGCCATCCACTTTTAGGCCCAGAACGTTTTCTTGACGGCCACGCAGCATCGCCAATAAACGATGTGAAGGCACTTTGTTCAGGTTTTCAGAGAAATCGAAATAATCACGGAATTTTTTACCGACTTCTTTCTTTTCTTCAGAAGCAACCAAACTTTTCAGCACTGCAGTTTTGGCAAAAGTGGCTTTCAGTTCAGTGGTCAGCGCGATATTTTGTGCCCAGTCATCAATCAGGATGTGCTGGATCGCATCAAGCTGGCTTTCAGTATCTGGATAATCGTCATGGCTAAAACCGGCCAATGCGTCGCTTGGATCTACCGCTTCAGCAAAAATTTTCTCGGCGATTGGGCCTAAACCGGCTTCCTTGGCCTTAAATGATTTACTGGTACGTTTTGGACGGTACGGTGCGTAAATTTCTTCTAATGCATTTTTGGTTTCAGCTGCATTCACACGCGCCAACAAATCATCAGACAATTTATCTTGTTCTTTGAGTGATTCAATCACCTTGTCACGGCGCTCATACAAATCACGCAAGTATGATAGACGCGTATCGAGTTGACGTAATTGCGTATCGTCTAAGCCTTGCGTTACTTCTTTACGGTAACGTGCAATAAAAGGAACACTGGCACCTTCATCAATAAGCTTGATGGCAGCTTCAACTTGGTTTGGACGTACGGCAAGTTCTTTTGCCAACTGCTGAACTAAGTCAGTCATCGTGTTTGATCCCACAAGGATAAGTACTAAATGGCATGATTATAAAGACCGGGCCTATAAAATCCACCATTGTTTTTATTAATTTGTCTCAACTTTATATTATGAAGTGCGACAGTTTTCAGCTTTTCTGAATATAGTTTGCATGAACTTTGCTTTTTATCTCGCTCCAAATCATATTTTTTGTCCATTTAGATGTATATATTTGGTATCTATGTCTTGATTTTAACTGCAATATTTGGTGCTTTAGAGCATAGTCAATTAATATCAATGAATCGTATACTCAAAGCATATTTCATTTTTTGTTTATGACGACAATAAAGAATAAAGGAGCATCTCATGAGTTTAGTTGTACCTGCTGAAAAAGCCGATGCCGTACATACCGAAACAGACCGAGTCGAACGCATCTTGGTTGTTGATGATGATGTTCGTCTGCGTACCCTATTGCAACGTTTCCTCGAAGATAAAGGCTTTGTGGTGAAAACTGCACACGATGCCACGCAGATGGATCGACTTTTACAGCGGGAACTGTTTTCTCTGATCGTGCTCGACTTTATGCTTCCGGTTGAAGACGGTTTAAGTATCTGTCGTCGTTTACGCCAATCCAATATCGATACGCCCATTATTATGCTGACCGCGCGCGGCAGCGATTCTGACCGTATTGCAGGGCTTGAAGCCGGTGCGGACGATTACCTGCCTAAACCGTTTAATCCGAATGAATTGCTGGCGCGTATTCGTGCGGTATTGCGTCGTCAAGTGCGTGAAGTACCGGGTGCACCGAGCCAGCAAATGGAAGTGGTCTCATTTGGCCCCTGGTCACTGGATTTATCAACCCGTACATTGACCCGTGAAGGTCAAGTCGTGACTTTAACCACAGGTGAGTTTGCGGTATTGAAAGCTCTGGTTCAGCATCCACGCGAACCGCTCACCCGTGACAAGCTGATGAATCTGGCGCGTGGTCGTGAATGGGGTGCCATGGAACGTTCGATTGATGTTCAGGTGTCACGTTTACGCCGTCTGGTTGAAGAAAATCCGGCGCGTGCGCGTTATATTCAGACCGTTTGGGGTGTGGGTTATGTGTTTGTTCCAGATGGTGCGGAGTAAATTAATACCTTGATTCATGACGGAGTCTTATAGTTTAAGCTCATTTATAGGGTTTAACCTGCGGTTCGCCTTACTTTTGTTTCGACAAAAGTAAGCAAAACCATTGTCATCCGCAAAACTCGACAACCTCCGTCATTCAAGCAATTCTCTCGCAGAAACATCATTGACCATCTTGAGTCCTGCCTCAAACAGTTGCGGATGACCTTAACGTGTATCCAACTACGGGGGGAAGCCTCCCCTTTTGAGCAAAAGGACGCAGTGTGAAACTCGACCCCATCGACCCACAAAAATTTACCGATTTTGTTACCTACTCAGAAAAAAAACGCACCCGTGGGGAACGCTTTCTGGACAAGATCAAACCGCGTTCTGCCGCCATGCGTACCACAGTTCTGGTGGTCTTTGTGGTCTGTTTCAGCCTGTTCATGTCTTTGTGGTTCTTCTGGCGTACCTTATTTTTACCTGAAATCCAGCAACATGCGCGCTATCTGGCCATGGAACTGGAAATTCTCAATAATCCCGATCTGCGCCTGTATCATAAACAGCAGGAAGTCGATATTGATACCTGGTTAAAAAACCGCGTTGGTATTGAATATGTGACCAATCCGGCAGAGTATCCTACTGTCCGGGAAAAAGTGATTGCAGAATTTTTTACCCGGCAGATCGAAACCAAGCTGGCCAAAGAACTACGTATTGAAGAGGCCACGGTCTATTTCCAGTTTAAACCAAGCCCGCGCATCTGGATCCAGACCCCTGAAATGAATGGTCACTGGGTGCAAGAGCCTTTAAAAACCTATGCCAATTATAGTAATGAGCTGATTCTGGGCTGGTTACTGGGCACGCCGATTATTGTCGGTATTATTATCCTGACCTTGGTGCGTCAGCTCAACCGTCCTTTACGCCGCTTGCAGAATGCCGCCAACAGTTATAGCCGCATTGGTTCAGCACCTTATCTGGACACCAATCATGGCCCACTGGAAATCCGTCAGGTCAATCATGCCTTTAACCAGATGATTTATACCTTGGACCAGACCGAGCGGGAACGCCGCATCATGCTGGCCGGTATTTCACATGACTTGCGCACGCCTTTAACGCGGATTCGTCTCAGTGCCGAAATGATGCCCGATGAAGACTTTCTCAAAGAAGGTCTGATTTATGATGTGGAAGATATGGACGCGATTCTGGATCAGTTCATTTCCTATATGCGCGATGGTTCCGATGAAGAACCACAGGACACCAATGTCAATGTATTGCTTCAGGAACTGGTCAAGCAGTTTAAACCGCTCGATATCCGTTTCAGTCCGCAAGAAATACCGTTGATTCAGGCGCGCAGCATGTCGCTAAAAAGACTGATTGGCAACCTGATCAATAACTCAAAACGCTATGGTTCAGAACCGATTGAAATCTCTGCACATGTCGAGGAAAACCAGCTGTTAATTTGTGTTGCAGATCATGGCGAAGGCATTCCGGAAGACCAGATTGAAGCGCTGATGCAGCCTTTTGTACGGGGAAATTCAGCACGAACCGTCCAAGGCAGTGGCTTGGGACTGGCCATTGTGAAACGGATTGTCGATATTCACCAAGGTCAATTACGCATTCATAATCGCCCTGAAGGCGGACTTGAAGCCATCATCTCACTCCCCTTGAATCAGCTTAACCCAGAGACGCCTCCCCCAGCCACCACACTTGATAAAATCCGCCAAACACTGACTGATCGCTTTTAAGAAACGATCAGTCAGTGAGCAAATGATTTTGTAGTTTTTCTATACAATTCATTTTATATTTCATTAATTCAATCACTTAAAAATCATCATTTTTTATTATACCTACATTTAGCTAAAAAATTAGACCTTAGCCTAACACCTATGCACAATACATTTTTTGAGCGGTACAATCCGTCTCATAGTTTAAGAATTAATGAGAGTTAAAATGTCTTTAGATCGTATCCGTTTAGCCTCCCTACACAACAAAGTCATCAGTCCAGAACAAGCGGCTGAATTCATCAAAGATGGCATGACTGTGGGTATGAGTGGCTTTACTCGCGCGGGTGAAGCGAAGGCGGTTCCTTTAGCTTTAGTTCAACAAGCAAAAGCAAATCCATTAAAGATCACGTTAATTACTGGTGCATCACTAGGAAACGATCTAGACAAACAACTGACTGAAGCTGGCGTACTGGCACGTCGTTTACCGTTCCAGGTCGACAATACTTTACGTAAGGCGATCAACAACGGCGAAGTGATGTTCATCGACCAGCATTTGTCTGAAACTGTTGAACAAATGCGTAACCAACAGCTGAAAAAACCAGATGTTGCGATCATTGAAGCGGTTGCAATCACTGAAGATGGCGGCATCATTCCAACCACATCTGTAGGTAACTCTGCAAGCTTTGCAATCTTTGCTGAAAAAGTAATTGTAGAAATCAATACCAACTTAAGCCCGGCATTTGAAGGCTTACACGATATCTATATCCCGTCATACCGTCCAACGCGTCAAGCGATTCCTTTGACTCAAGTGGATGAGCGTATCGGGACACATGCGATCAACATCGATCCAGCAAAAATTGTCGGTATCGTATTCAACAATGACTTGCACGACTCACCATCTACAGTAACTGCACCAGATGATGAGACGCAAAGCATCGCCAACCATTTGATCGCTTTCTTTGAAAAAGAAGTGGCTGAAGAGCGTCTACCAAAAAACTTAGGTCCATTACAGGCGGGTATTGGCTCAATTGCCAACGCAGTATTGACCGGTCTGAAAGATTCAAACTTCGAAGACTTGATCATGTACTCAGAAGTACTACAAGACTGTACCTTTGAATTGATTGATGCAGGCAAAATGAAGTTTGCTTCAGGTTCTTCGATTACCCTGTCTGCTAAATATGGCGAGAAAGTATTTAACAACCTGGAACAATACAAAGACAAACTGGTATTACGTCCACAGGAAATTTCGAACCATCCTGAACTGGTACGTCGTTTAGGTATTATCGGTATCAACACGGCACTTGAGTTTGATATTTACGGTAACGTGAACTCGACTCACGTCTGCGGTACCAAAATGATGAACGGTATTGGTGGTTCAGGTGACTTCGCACGTAATGCGCACCTGGCGATCTTCGTGACCAAATCTATTGCGAAAGGTGGCGACATCTCTTCTGTAGTGCCTTTTGCTTCACATATCGACCATGCGGAACACGATGTAGATATTCTGGTAACTGAACAAGGTTTGGCAGATCTTCGTGGTTTAGCGCCACGTGAGCGTGCCCGTGCAGTGATTGATCACTGTGCACACCCAATGTATCGTGATGCCCTGAATGATTACTTTGACCGTGCTTCTGCAAAAGGCGGCCATACGCCTCATCTGCTTCGTGAAGCGCTGTCTTGGCATTCAAACTTCGAAGAAAATGGTCACATGCTGGCTGTTGAAGCTGCAGTAAAAACTGCATAATTGACTGCATTCGAAAAACGCCCTACGGGGCGTTTTTTTATGGGATTTTTATCTTTCTTGAATAGCCATAAGCAGACTCTCTGGACAAAATCATCAGGCTATCATTCATATTCTCGTCCAATCTTCATGCTGCCAATATGCTGTAGAAATCCCCTTCTGATGCTCAAGGACTTTAAATTCTGATTCTTCACCCTCATACTTAAACACAAGAGTAAATTAGAGACATGACATGCGCGTAGATATCTGGTCAGATGTGGTTTGCCCCTTCTGCTATATTGGTAAAAAACGTTTAGAAGCAGCTGCACAAGAAGCAGGCATTGAACTTGAAGTGCATTGGCACAGTTACCAGCTCGACCCTGAAGCACCAATGCGCCAGGAAGTGTCCAATTCTGAGCGTCTGGCACAAAAATATGGTCGTAGCGTAGCTGAAGTCGAAGAAATGCAGCGTAATATTGCCGAGATGGCCAAAGCTGAAGGCATTGAATTTAACTGGGAAGGTGCCAACTCAGGCAATACTTTCAATGCGCATCGTATTATTCATCTGGCGCAAAGCAAAGGTTTGGGTACTGATGCACAGGAAGCTTTCTTCTATAGCTATATGACGCAAGGCTTGGCCATTGGAGAGCGTGAAACACTAGAAGATGTCGCAGCACGTATTGGCCTGAATCCGGTCGAGGTCGATGACTTACTGGACTCTGATGAATTTTCCGATTTTGTCAAATTTGATCAGGAAGTGGCACAGGATCAGCTCAAAGTGACTGGTGTACCTTTCTTTGTTTTTGATCAACGTGTGGCCTTGGCAGGCGCGCAGCCTAAAGACGTGTTCTTGCAGGTTTTTGAGAAAGCGCTGGAGACTGCAGCAGAAAATCCGGCTGAATAATACTCAACAGAGAGTTGCAATACGCCTAGGCAATCGAACTCAGAAAATTTATAAAAACATCCCCATTTCAGATGGGGATGTTTTTTGCCTGTCATTTACACTCATTGACTTAGTCGACCAGAAAACTAATTTTTAAATTTACACGATATTCCGTGATTTTATTTTCTTTGATGACCACCTTCTGTTCATTGATCCAGGCACCTTGTACATTTTTGATGGTTTCTGTGACTTTTTGAATACCGGTTTGAATCGCATCTTCAAAGCTTTTCGTACTGCTTGAATTAACTTCCACCACTTTTGCAATTGCCATAATGAAACTCTCATTGTAAACATGAATGAAAATCCATCTTAGTTCATTCCCACAGGATTGCAGCAGCGCGTAAACAAGCGACAGCAAAAACTTACATGGATTGAACAAAGCTTTCATCTGAGCAGATGAAAATCTGTTGACCTTATTTTGGCAGTTCATGATATTCAAATTTCCATTGTGACTAACAACCATAAAAGCCCCGTAAACAGCCGAAACCCAGACTAGAGTAAATACACTAATATATTGTTTTGTAGAATAATTTTTCTAATTTTTAGGTGCTGCTTTTGCCGAATCTATCATTTTCTATTCAGCCTTATTTGCTATGATTTCACCCGAATCAAGTTTAAATACTCTCCCCTCTGTTCAAGTTATTGAGCACCCTGATATTAAAGGTCGTCCCATGAATGCTCTTAAATTTGCTTTCGCAGCAACTGTTATGGCTTTTTCTGTTCAAGCATCAGCGCAAATGGCACAAGTGGTTTATCTGCCAGACTTTCCGGCAAGCAAAGCACCTGCTGAAACTGTAAATACAGAAACTGCAACGCCGGCAACTGAAAAAACTGCTTAATACCCAACAAGTTTTTATGCAAACAGGCTGATTGATTCAGCCTGTTTTTTTATATCGATTTAATTTAGCTGCTCTCTGAAGAAAATCTATATTTTAAAAATTATCGATCATTTCATATTTTGCTATTTTCCATTGATATTGATCGCTTTTTTGTCATTAAATTTACTAGTTTATAAATATAAAACCGTTAAAATAAATCACTATTTCATGTGATCTACGCATATAATTGTAGCAATATAAAAATATTGATAATACAAAAGCATTGTTATGAACAGACTTCAGGCATTGGTGCAGGGTAAAATTTCACCTCAGTCCATTTCTATTGATTTTCTGATTGAAATGGCAGAACGCCATACAGATCCTCATTCTGCTGAATACAAATTAATCGAGTTGGCGCTGAATATGGTGCTGGCCCAAACTTTGGATAAAGCGCTAAAACATATCTAGAGATATAAAATGAACGCTTTAAAAAAAGCACACTTAGTCAAGGAATTACATGAATTGATCCAGCAACTGGAGCATCAGGCTCTACCTCTGTACGACGTGGCCCGTTTCAAAAAAAGAATTCGTGATATCTTTAATCTTTGTGATGAACCTATTTTTAAAAATCAGATTTTAGCGTTTAAAGCCCAGACCCAGCCTGAACTTGCTGCCTATCAATTTTCCGCCAGTACCCCCTATCATCTAAGTTTTTGTGGTTATTTCACTGAAATTCCAGCTCTGGAAAAGGCACTGTATACCCAGCCAGATATAGGCTGGGCAATTCTACATCATCCTGAGCGTGGCTGGCAGGTCTGGCTAATTCCGGCACCGAAGCATCCTGCACTAAACAGTGAATGGAATGAGTTACAACAATGTTCTATCTGGCTGTCACAGCAACAATTGACAACCGGTCTGCAAGCGGCTCCTCCATTGACTGTACCGGCCTTATCCCTGAATGAAGCAGAAGCCAGCTTAAAAGCGGCGGCCACGACTCGATATCATCGTGGCCGACAAAAAGCAAAAATCAACTCATTAAGCTTAAATCATTCAGATGAACCACACATTCAGATACAGGCCACGTCTGAGTATCTAGATCATCCATTACCCACTGAAACTGCGATTGTGCAGGAAAAAATTATTGTCCCAGAAGTGATCGATTTTCCCGCTGAGATTCAACTGGGAGACGTGATTGCGCAGGTTCAGCCTTTGACTCCGGAAGATACCAATCTCCAGCGGCTTTGTGCTTTAGAATTGGAACCTGATGTCGGGCATCCAGCCTATCTGGATATTGTGCTGTATTATGCCGCAGAAGATCACTGGCAGGCACGCCAAGTTTATTTGGTGGAGCAGCTGAATCTGCAAGGCCAGTTTATTAAATATCTGATGCTTTTGGGTGCATCAAGTCAATTACAGGCGCACTATTGTATTGAGCATTGGTTGAGTCAGCATCAGTATCAGGCTGCTGCGATTAAATCGCTGTCGTGGCCTCAATTAAGTACAGGTTTCACGCAATTGCATCTGTTGTCAAAAGCCTATTTGCAACAAGCAGAAATAGTCTGGACACAACCCGATTATTATCCTTATATTCCGGCAGATTCGATTCAGAAACAAAAATTTATCTCATTTGAGGAAGCCCTTGCGGATTTCTCTACACCGATACTCTTATTGCAAGAACATCAGCGAATACGCGTGATTCATGGTGAAAAACGCCTGTCTCTCGCAGAGGATGAACTGGCCTATCCATCTATCTTGCTGCAACGTGATCAACAGCTAAACTGGCAAAAAATTCACACGATTATTTTAATGATGTCGCAACCCATTCAGGTCATGGAGCTTTATCAGGCAATTCAGACTCAAATCATTGAATAATTGCTGTTATTTTGTAGCTTTAACTTGCTTTTTATCGCTATATTTAAGAAAACTACAGCTGAATAAAAGAATACAAGAGTAATAAATATCTCATGCAAATAAATCGAATTACTCAGATCTTCCTGCTCTCTCTTGGCGTGGGAATCAGCAGTAGCATGTCTTGGGCAAATTCAGTAAAAGATGCTTCTTCAGACCAGGAAAAAAGCTCGGAGAATGTTGAGCCGGTACGTTCAGGACTGCTGGATCAAATTCCGCGTTTGATTGATGCAACACCAACCATTCTTCCAGAGCAGTCGAATACCGCCATCGTCCCGCCAACGCTAGAAACGGAAAATCATTCATGGGCCGATCAGAAACAGAAAGGCATCCGAGAATGGGCAGATCGTACTGCGTATAAGATTGACAACTGGTTCGGTGAAACTGATCCGGATCAGCCGGCTGCCGCCACACTGCGTGTCATTTTGGATAATCGCTGGGATGAATATGAGGGCTATGAGATTAAGCCCCGTATCCGTGGCAGAATCAAACTTCCCACCTTAGAACAAAAGCTGAGTCTGGTCTTCGGTGATGACAGTCTGGACAATGAATTAGACAGTAATGTCGCGATTACCAATGAAAATCCGGCAACATCTGGAGATAAGCGTCTCGATACCAAGCGCGCACGCCAGGATAACAGCTCATTCGCCTTACGTTGGTCGGAATGGTCAGACCGGATTCCTTTTGAAACCGATCTGGATCTAGGTTTACGCTCCGGAGATGATATCTACCTGCGCGTCAAAGCCAGTAAAGATTGGACACTGGAAAATGACTACTTTTTTCATGCCGAACAGATTTATCGCTACGGGATTCAAAGTGAAAACTATTTGCGTACCAATCTGGAACTGATCCATGCCCGTCCCAATCAGGCATTTTTTTCCAATCAGCTCAGTCTGACCTATGCAGATGATCAAGATGACGATCTGACCTGGGACAACTATACCTTTAGGCAACATCAGTTTTTTCAGGACAACCGTTTTAGCTATGGTATTTATACTGGCGGTTATCTAAATGACAAGGATCTGCGTCTTAATCGCTGGGGACCGTATGTGTCCTGGAGACAGCCTTTTTTACGTGAATGGTTTTTTGTACAGACCGACCTCAACTATCTGAATGATCATCGCGAAGATCGTGATCACTATGTTGGTGCTTTGGTGCGTTTAGAGGCATTGTTTTAAACTCAAGCGCGGTGCAGATATAAAAAATTCCTCCGTAGAGGTAATGCTGATTAGTTAAGGAGTTTAGAAATAGACTCTTTAACTTTTTAGTCGTTCACGACGGAGTCTTAAATTTATAAATCAAATACTTAAAAATAATTTTTTACTTTGGTTTCGCCCAAATGAGAAGCGAAGCTTCGCAAGGAAGGCATCTTGCGGAGCAACACTCCTCACCGCAAAACTCGTCAGCCACCATCGATTAGTAAATTTGTCGCAGAAACAATCATTTTTAAATCTTGCGGTGCAATACACCTCATGCCTCAAACAGTTGCGAATGACTTTTCTATCTATCAGATATAATCATGAATTTGAAAAAGAAAATGCCAGTCAATTCCTTAACTGACTGGCATTACTCCGTAGAGGGATTTTTTAGCTTAAAGCATCATGCGTTAAGCAAGCAATAAGCTATTGATACGCTTCACATACTCAGCAGGATTTTCTGGTAATCCGCCTTCTGCAATCACCGCTTGATCAAAGATCACATTGGCCAGATCATCAAACTGCGCTGAGCCATCCAGTTTTTTCACCAAAGGATGTTCCGGGTTGATTTCCAGAATCGGCTTCATATCCGGTACAGGCTGACCTGCATCTTTTAGCATACGGATTAATTGTGGAGATAGTTCCCCTTCTCCAGTCACCAGACAGGCCGGTGAATCGACCAGACGCGTAGTCACGCGCACTTCTTTGGTCTTGTCTTTGAGTGAATCAGTCAGCTTCTCGACCACCGGTTTAAACTGGGCTGCGGCTTCTTCAAGTGCTTTTTTCTCTTCAGCATCCTGAAGATCGCCCAAATCAACTGCACCCTTAGACACGTTTTGCAACGGTGTGCCATCGAACTCATTCACGAAGTTCATCGCCCATTCATCTACGCGTTCGGTCATGAGCAGAACTTCAATGCCTTTCTTCTTGAACAGTTCCAGCTGCGGTGAATTCTTTGCAGCATTCAGGCTGTCTGCAGTCACATAATAGATGGCTTTCTGGCCATCTTTCATGCCTGCTTTATAGTCTGCCAATGACGTGCTGACTTCATCATTGTTCGAGGTTGCATAACGCAGCAGTTTCAAAATACGTTCACGGTTGGCAAAATCTTCGCCTAGGCCCTCTTTCAACACTGAAGCAAATTCCTGATGGAAAGTCTTGAATTTTTCCTGATCTTTTTCATCTTCAGATTTGGCCAGATGATCCAGAATCGTCAGGATACGGCGGGCATTCCCGTCACGAATGGTTTTTACATCGCGGCTTTCTTGCAGCAACTCACGGCTGACGTTCAGTGGTAAATCCGCACTGTCTACCACGCCTTGTACAAAACGCAGGTAATTCGGAATCAGGTTATCCGCATCATCCATAATAAAGACGCGTTTCACATACAGCTTGATACCGGCTTTTGATTCACGGGTGAAAATGTCATGTGGGGCTTTGCTTGGAATATACAATAACTGGGTATATTCAGTACTGCCTTCCACCCGGTTATGCGCCCAGGCCAATGGCGCCGTGAAATCATGGCTTAAGTTTTTGTAGAACTCGACATATTGTTCTTCAGTAATTTCAGACTTGCTCCGTGTCCAGAGTGCGCTGGCCGAGTTAATCGCTTCCCACTCATCAGTCTTGACATACTGGCCACCTTTCGGTGTTTCCCCTTCAGCTGCTTCTTCTTCCTGCCAGACTTCTTTTTGCATCTGGATTGGCAGGCTGATGTGGTCTGAGTATTTATTGATGATCTGTTTGACTTTATGGCTTTGCAAATAGTCCAGCGCATCGTCACGCAGATGCAGAATAATATCGGTACCACGACCTGCTTTTTGAATTTGTTCAACTTCAAATTCACCAGTACCACCACTGATCCAGCGTACGCCTTCAGATGCATCTGCACCGGCACGACGTGATTCTACCGTGATCTTGTCTGCCACAATAAAACCGGAATAGAAACCGACCCCAAACTGGCCAATCAGCTGGGCATCGGCCTTCTGGTCACCGGTCAGTTTAGACATAAAGTCTTTGGTGCCCGATTTGGCAATGGTGCCTAAATTATCAATAGCTTCCTGTTCGCTTAGACCAATTCCGTTATCTGAAATGGTAATGGTCTTATTCTCTGCATCAAGGCTGACACGAACACGTAAATCCGGATCATTTTCATAAAATTCGGGATGATTGATCCCTTCAAAACGCAATTTGTCACAAGCATCCGAGGCATTCGAAATCAGTTCGCGCAGAAAAATTTCAGGGTTTGAATAAAGCGAATGGGTCACGAGATGTAGTAACTGAGCCACTTCAGCCTGGAAACTATGTTTTTGTGCGTTAGACTCGCTCATTAATCACTCCTTTTATTTTAAATACAGGTCAATACTGTTGCCTATATGAATGGAGTGAGTTCCTCAATTTTCAATAGTCAGTGGTATATTTTTTCACAAGATATTTTTGAGCACTTGATCTGGCAGGGTTTTAATCTTTGCCAGACCGACTGTCAGACTTAATAAGGCCCAAGCTTATAAATGCGCTGAAACTGCAAGTCCAGTTGCTGTTGACGCATATTATAGACTTGGTTCAGGCAAGAGACCGATTCCAGACACTGGTCGCGAAACTGCAACCATTTGACCTGATCGCGCTGTATCACTGAACGCGTGCCCATGGGAACCATACGCCGTAAGATATGATAGCTGGTACTCATTTTGACATCGGCATCATTAAGCAGACGATGTTCACAAATGGCTTTTTCGGTCACGGTTTCAGCTTTCTGACAATCAAAACTTGCTGCATAGGCAGGTGCAGCCAACAGGCCGCAGAAGATCACAATACTCTTCATTAAAAATCTCATGCTGATCTTCCTTATTATTCAATTATTAAGTCGTATTCAATTAATATTTACTTTATTCGCTTTAATATATTTGAACAGTGCCGATCTGCTCAATTTCAATAGGTTATAAATCGTTGTTATTTTGAAAAAAAAGCCTCATACAAGATGAGGCTATTGGAAAAGGTGAATCCAAAACGATTGGAACTTAGAATTTGTAGCTATAACCGACCGTATAAACCCAAGGATCGATTCCAAATTCACCTAAATTAATTTTTGTCCCATCAGCAGTTCTTGCTTCCAGATCTGTATCTAAGTCTGCATAACGTGCATCAACAAATACACCCCAGTTTTTTGCATCCGCTGGCTGGAAGTTAAAACCGACTTGGCCAGCTACACCATAAGCAACATCTGCATCAAGCTTTGCTACACCTAATGCATCTTTTGCAGTTTGGCTAAATTCTTCATCCCATGGAATGAATACTGTAGCACCTACGCCGATATATGGAGTAAAGCGGCTTGAATTTTTAAAATTATATTTGGCTGTGATCGTTGGTGGTAGATGTTTTAATGATGCAATTTTCACATCACCCGCCATCTCAACATCATGCTTAAATGGGGTAGCCAATAATAATTCGGCTGAGATATTGTCATTAAAGAAATATTCAACAGAAGGAGTAAAATTGAGTTCGCTACTTGCTTTAGCATCTTCAACTACACCAGGAATCAGGTCAGTTTCCTGAGTAGGCGCTAATACAGAAGCCCCCACTTTCACTTGCCATTGACCTGCCATCGCCGATGCTGAAAGACCCATTAATGCAATTAGAGCAACTTGCTTTAACATTTTAAAATACCCCACAGGAAGAATAATTATTAACAAAATATCTCTTAATTAATAATAAACACGGGTTAAATTAATATGCAATAGAGATTATAAAACTAAATTTTTATTATTATTTAAGTCTATGTAATTAATAAATATTTATTTTAAATTGACTAGATTGGTTGGTTTTAATACCAACCAATCTAATCAGATTTAAATAAGGTTATTTAAAGAAATAAACTCATTTTTATATTTAAAACCATTAAAACATGTATTTTAAATATATATTATAAAGCCATTTAAAATACCCCTTGAGTGAATTTAATATTCACTCAAGTCCGTATAATTAAATTACAGCACCATCGCCGCGATCCAGCCAAAAATCATCAGCGGGATATTAAAATGAATGAAGGTTGGAACCACACTATCCTTCATATGGTCATGCTGACCATCCATATTCAGACCGGATGTTGGGCCTAGAGTTGAATCTGACGCTGGAGAGCCGGCATCGCCTAAAGCCGCCGCAGTCCCGATAATGGCAATGGTCGCAGCCGGGCTGAAACCAAACTGGATACACAGCGGAACATAAATAATCGCCAGAATGGGAATAGTCGAGAAAGACGAACCAATGCCCAATGTGATCAGCAAACCAATCAACAGCATCAGAAATGCGGCCAGTGCCTGACTATTACCAATCCAGTTTACTGATGCTTCAACCAAGGTTGGTACCTGATTAGTCGCTTCAATCACCGCGGCAAAGCCTTGTGCCGCAATCATGATAAAGCCAACTAGCGCCATCATGCGCATACCGGTAATGATCACATCATCCGCTTCTTTCCATTTAAAGATCCCGGCACAACTCAGGATTGCGACACCGACCAGACCGGCCAGAATCATCGAGTCTGAATAAAGCTGTACCGCCAATGTGGCAATAACTGCAAGGCCGGCCATCCAGATGGTAAATTTGGCAATCTGCGGTTTAACCTGCTCAGCCACACCCAATTCAGCGGAAATACTTTGCTGTTCCTGGACATGAATATCTTGATATTGACGTGGTTTGCGATAGCTAATAAAGATCGCCACCAATAAGCCCACAAACATACCGAATACTGGAATTGCCATCGCAGATGGAATCTGGTCATAGCTAATTTCAAATCCATATGGCTTACCAAAAGTATTGATGTTATGACCCAGAATGTCATTCAGGAAGATTGCACCAAAACCGACCGGAATCAGCATATAGGTGCCTACCAGACCAAAGGTCAGCAAACAGGCAATCAAACGACGGTCGAGCTTTAAATGGTTAAATACAGTCAATAATGGTGGAATCAGGACTGGAATAAAGGCGATATGTACCGGAATCACGTTCTGGGAAAATACCGCAGCAATGGCTACTGTAAAAAAGATCAGATATTTCACCCGGTTTTGTGCTTTAAAATCAGCCTCACCTTTTAAGGTGTTGATCATTTTATACGCCAACAAATCCGGCAAACCTGAACGTGCCAACGCCAAAGCAAATGCACCTAAAACACCGTAAGCCAAGGCAATTTTGGCACCGCCGCCCAAGCCATTGTTAAACGCGTCCAAGGTTCCCTGAAGGCCAAGACCTGCCAGTAAACCACCCGTAACAGCACCAATGACCAGGGCAAAAACCACAGGTACACGTGCCAATGAGAGTCCGAACATGACTCCAATAGCAGCAAGAATTGCGAACATAATGAATCGGAATAGAGAGAAAGCGGCTATTTTATCAGAAAATTCGGATAAAAATTCCGCCACTTTTCCTTTCAGCAGTCATGTTCAGTGCTGAGGCTGATTAAACGACTTCAGCAGATTGACGCTGAATAAAGTGATCAATTAATTGAGCCACTTGTTCTGGCTGGCTCAGAATTGCCCAGTGATTGGCGTCCAGTTCCACTTTAGAGAAATTATCGACCCATTTTGCCATCTCATCGACCAGATCAGGCCCGACAAACTGGTCATATTTCAGCACAATCGCTTGTACCGGACAGATGGCAAAGCGCTGCCGTGGTCGGGCCAAACGCGGTAAAAAATTGGCCCGATACAGGTTTACCCCATACTTGCCATCTTTGACGATCTTCGGGTTCAGCGGCAGATCGTCCCGTCTTTCTAATTGCCGGACAATCTTGGCCCAGCGCTGCGGATTAAAAAAATTCCAGGCCAAGGGGGCTAGTAAAGGCAACTGAAATACCGCGATATACCAGGACTTGCTCATTTGCTTTAAAAATTTTGCTTTGTCTTGATTGAACTGCTCGCGCATCCAGAAAGCAGCATGATCCAGACAAGGGCCAGACAGCGTGCTATAAGACAGAATTCGGCCTTTGAATCTTAAATCTGTGACAGATTCCCAAGACTGAATTGAACCCCAGTCATGCGCTGCCAGATGAAAACCACGATTCGGCAATACCTTGCTCACTACCTCTTCCAGATCCTGACTTAAGCGTGCCAAGCGGTAATCCGAGATTTTTTGAGGAATACTGGACTCACCTGCGCCGCGCACATCGTAGCTCACAACAAAATAATCCTGACTCAAATAAGCAATGACTGGCTCCCAAACCGCTTGATGATCGGGGTAGCCATGAACCAGTACCAATGCCGGCCGTGTGGGCTGTCCGTAAGTTTTAACGCAAAGACGCTGCTGATCCGTGGTATCGACCCATTGCATTTCCATGTTTTGATCCTGTTGTTGTTATTGACCGCATAGTTTATAAATCGGAATAATTTATCAATGCCAGCGCATTTTTGTTGCTCTAGTATGCATAACTACACAAGAAAAAAGAATGTCAGCATGAGCCTATTCCAGAAAATTCAAAAACTGCCTTTGGTTTCAAAATTTATTCTGAACCGCTATGCCCCCTATCGTGGTGCAGGCATCGAAATTGATAAAATTGATTTTAATCATTATCACATTCGGGTCAAAATGCCACTGACCCGTAAAAACCAGAATATTGTCGGCGTCCATTTTGGTGGCAGCTTATATTCAATGGTCGATCCATTTTATATGCTCTTACTGATGCATCATTTAGGGCCGAAATATATCGTCTGGGATAAGGGCGCGAGTATCCAGTTTTTAGCACCGGGTCGCGGCACCGTCTTTGCTGATGTGCGCATCTCTGCTGAAGAAGTCAGTACTATTATTGACCTGGCTGCTGACTATGCACCGGTATATCGCCATTACCAGCTCAATATCTATGATGAGGCTGGCGTTCGAATTGCCGAAGTACAAAAAACGGTTTATATCCGGCGCAAACAAAGCAAAGGAAAAATTCAAAAAACTGGATAAGGTAAAAGCGCCACATGGGCGCTTTTAGATCTGAATCGATTTAAAGTCAGTGCAGACTTAACGACGGCGGTTATCCTGTTCGATCGCAGCACCTGCGCCACCACCGATTGCACCACCAATCGCAGCACCAGCATTCCCACCGAATATGCTTTTACCTACAGCTGAGCCTACAGCACCGCCGACACCACTATAGGTCGCATTACGGTTTGAGCCACCTTGGGACTTACTTCCCACGGCTGCGCCTGCACCACCACCGACTGCAGAACCAAGACCACCCCCGACACTATTACCTACACCACCACCGACTGCACCACCTAAGGCGGCGGCACCGATACGCTGCTCATTGGCAGACATACTTTCACAACCTGCCAGCATAAAGGTGGAGAGAGTTGCAACTGCCATCACACCCATTAATTTTTTCATGACTTTGGCCTTCCTTTTCATACTTTAATTTAGCTTATCTTCATTTTATAAAACTAAAACATGGAGCGTGTTACTTCTCTCGGTATTCCTGCTGAGTTTTGTAAGTATCAATGGATTATTCCGCTGTTTAGCCTTTAATTAGCTTTTAATTTTTATGTATTTAAGACAAAAAAAGACGCCCGAAGGCGCCTCTTTTTTAGCTTTAACTTGAATTAGAATTCTTCGTTAAATGCCTGACTTAAAGCTTGATCAACATCAGAGAAGTCATTGTGCAGTTCAAATTCTGCAGCTTCTGCTTCTTGACGACGACGCTCGAGATGGTAAGCCAAACCTGTACCCGCTGGGATCAGACGACCTACAACCACGTTTTCTTTCAGACCGCGTAAGTCATCTTCTTTACCTGTTACAGCCGCTTCAGTTAACACACGAGTTGTTTCCTGGAACGATGCAGCAGAGATGAACGAGTCAGTCGAAAGCGACGCTTTGGTAATACCCATCAACAGACGTTCAAACTTCGCAGGGAACTTGTTTTGTGCAAGAACTGCTTGGTTTTCTTGTACAACACGGATGTAATCCACTTGTTCGCCTTTGATGAAGCTGGTATCGCCACCATCAGTGATATCCACTTTACGCAGCATTTGACGTACGATGACTTCAATGTGCTTGTCGTTGATTTTTACACCTTGCAGACGGTATACGTCCTGAACTTCGTTCACGATGTAGTTGGTCAGCGCCACTTCACCTTTCAGACGTAAAATGTCATGCGGGTTCTGTGGGCCGTCAGAAATGGTTTCACCACGGTTCACATGTTCGCCTTCGAACACGTTAATGGTACGCCATTTCGGAATCAGCTCTTCGTAAATCTCAGAGCCATCATCCGGTGTAATCACCAGACGGTTCTTACCTTTGGTTTCTTTACCGAAGCTCACAACACCCGATACTTCTGCAAGGATTGCATGCTCTTTCGGCTTACGTGCTTCGAACAAGTCAGCTACACGCGGTAGACCACCGGTAATATCACGGGTACGTGAAGATTCTTGTGGTACACGACCAATAACGTCACCGACACCAATCGTTTCGCCATCACGGACAGAAAGAATGGTGTTTTGTGGCAAGAAGTAGAACTGTTCAGTGCCTTCAACTGTGTCTAACACTACAGCAGGACGCAAATCTTTACCTGACGCAGGACGTGAAGTCACTGGCAAGATTTCGATGGTTGACATACCTGTTGCATCATCAGTTTTCGAAGTCACGGTCACGCCATCAGCGATCTGGCTGAAACGCACTTTACCTGCAACTTCTGTTACCAATGGATGTGTATGCGGATCCCAAGTCGCCACGATACCGCCTGCTTCTACAGCTTCGCCATCTTTTAGCAAGATAGATGCACCGTAAGGCAGTTTATAGCGCTCGCGCTCACGACCTAAATCATCCGCAATACCGATCTCACCTGAACGTGAAGTCGATACCAAGTGACCTTTGGCATGTTGTACTGTTTTCACGTTGTGGAAACGCACTGTACCCTGGTTACGAACTTGTACGCTGTTTGCAGCAGACGTTCGGCTTGCAGCACCACCCACGTGGAAGGTACGCATAGTTAACTGTGTACCTGGTTCACCAATTGATTGAGCTGCCATGACACCAACAGACTCACCCGGGTTCACCTGATGACCACGCGCCAAGTCACGGCCGTAACATTTCGCACATACACCGAAAGTAGACGCACAGTTTACAACCGAACGTACTTTAATTTCGTCGACACCTTGGCTTTCGATAAACGTCGCCAGTTTCTCGTCAATTAAAGTATTACGTGGAAGCAGAACTTCGTCTGTACCGACACGTTTCACATCTTCAGCAACCACACGACCCAATACTCGTGCACCCAAGTTCTCGATAACATCACCACCTTGAATGAATGGTGTCATTACTAGACCGTCGAAGGTGCCACAATCTGGCTCGGTAATCACCAAGTCCTGCGCAACGTCTACCAGACGACGCGTCAAGTAACCAGAGTTCGCAGTTTTCAGTGCTGTATCGGCCAAACCTTTACGCGCACCGTGTGTCGAGATGAAGTACTGGAGTACAGTCAAACCTTCACGGAAGTTCGCTTTAATTGGGGTCTCAATGATCGAGCCATCCGGCTTCGCCATCAAACCACGCATACCCGCCAACTGACGAATCTGAGCTGCCGAACCACGGGCACCCGAGTCAGACATCATGTAGATCGAGTTGAATGATTTTTGCTTCTCGTCTTCACCCTGTTTGTTTTTAACAGTCGTGAAAGACAAGTTGTCCATCATCGCTTTAGCAACCTGGTCATTGGTACGCGCCCAAATATCGACCACTTTGTTATAACGTTCGCCGGCAGTTACGAAACCTTGTTCGAACTGTTGTTCGATTTCACGAACTTCAGCTTCCGCTTTACCAATAATGACTTGTTTTTGCGGTGGAATAACCATGTCTTCCATACCGACAGATACACCTGAACGCGTCGCCTGACGGAAGCCTAGGTACATCAATTGGTCAGCGAAGATAACAGTATCTTTCAGACCCAATTTACGGTAGCAAGAGTTAATTAACTTAGAGATGTTTTTCTTGGTCATCTCAACGTTAATTTGCTGGAAATCCATACCTTCAGGCACAACTTCCCAAAGTAGGCAGCGACCAGGTGTGGTATCTACAATAATGGTTTGATGTTCACGGTTGCCATCTTCATCGATGACAGTCTGGTGTACACGTGCTTTAACGCGAGCGTGTAGATCAACCTGACCTGTTGCCAGTGCACGGTTTACTTCGTGAGTATCCGCGAACACCATGCCCTCACCTTTGGCATTGATTGCATCACGCGTGATGTAATACAAGCCCAAGACAACGTCCTGAGACGGCACGATGATTGGCTCACCGTTCGCTGGAGACAAGATGTTGTTGGTCGACATCATTAACGCACGCGCTTCTAACTGCGCTTCAAGTGTTAATGGTACGTGTACCGCCATTTGGTCACCATCGAAGTCGGCGTTAAACGCAGCACACACGAGCGGGTGTAGACGGATCGCCTTACCTTCAATCAGGATCGGTTCAAATGCTTGAAGACCTAGACGGTGAAGTGTTGGCGCACGGTTCAACATCACTGGATGTTGACGGATCACGTGAGCAAGAACGTCCCAAACTTCTGGCGTCTCGCGCTCAACCATTTTCTTCGCAGCTTTAATGGTGGTTGCTTGACCAGATGCTTGTAGTTTCGCGAAAATGAATGGCTTGAACAGTTCAAGTGCCATTTTCTTCGGAAGACCACATTGGTGCAAACGCAGGTTTGGACCAACGGTAATGACCGAACGACCTGAGTAATCGACACGTTTACCCAATAAGTTCTGACGGAAACGACCTTGCTTACCTTTGATCATATCTGCCAAAGATTTAAGCGGACGCTTGTTTGAACCGGTAATTGCACGACCACGACGACCGTTATCTAACAATGCATCGACAGACTCTTGCAACATACGTTTTTCGTTACGTACGATGATGTCTGGCGCTGCAAGGTCAAGAAGACGCTTCAAACGGTTGTTACGGTTAATCACACGACGGTAAAGATCGTTCAAGTCAGAAGTCGCGAAACGACCACCTTCAAGTGGTACCAACGGACGAAGGTCTGGTGGCAGAACTGGAAGTACAGTCAACACCATCCATTCTGGCTTGTTGTTCGAATCGTTGAATGCTTCCATCAACTTCAAACGCTTAGAGGCTTTTTTCAGCTTGGTTTCTGAAGTTGTCACAGGAATTTCTTCACGAAGACGCGCAATTTCAGCTTCAAGATCGATGTCTTTCAACAAGTCTTGAACCGCTTCAGCACCCATTTTCGCTGTGAATTCATCACCGTGTTCTTCCAACGCATTGAAGTATTCTTCATCGTTCAGAAGCTGGTATTTCTCAAATGGTGTCATACCAGGATCGGTAACCACATAAGATTCGAAATACAATACGCGTTCGATATCACGTAGCGTCATGTCTAATAATAGACCGATACGGCTCGGCAATGATTTCAAGAACCAGATGTGTGCAACTGGAGAAGCTAGCTCGATGTGACCCATACGTTCACGACGAACTTTCGCAGTTGTTACTTCAACGCCACATTTTTCACAAATGACGCCTTTGTATTTCATACGCTTGTATTTACCACACAAGCATTCGTAATCTTTTACTGGACCAAAGATTTTGGCACAGAATAAACCATCACGTTCAGGTTTGAACGTACGATAGTTAATGGTTTCTGGCTTTTTAACTTCACCGTGAGACCATGACTTAATCATTTCTGGTGACGCAAGACCAATACGGATGCGGTCAAACTCTACAGGAGCATGACCGTCTGAATCCGTCTTTTTGCGCATGATATCGAGCAAGTCTTTCAATTTTTTTCTCCGTGTGTCGAGGAGATTTTCACTTCTCGACTGGGTCACAAATATTGTTTTCAACTGAATTGGGAATCCCAAGAATCCCCCTAAATCCCCCTTTATAAAGAGGGACTTTCCCCTCTTTCTTAAAGAGGTGAGAAGCACTGCTTCGCAAGGGAGATTCAATGGAACTAATTAGTCACCATTTTTCAGTTCAATGTTGATACCTAAAGAACGGATCTCTTTGGTCAATACGTTGAACGATTCAGGCATACCCGGGTCCATATAATGGTTACCATCTACAATATTCTTGTAGATACGGGTACGGCCTTCAACGTCATCCGATTTCACAGTCAGCATTTCTTGTAGCGTATATGCTGCACCGTAAGCTTCTAGTGCCCAGACTTCCATCTCACCGAAACGCTGACCACCGAATTGTGCTTTACCACCCAGCGGCTGTTGCGTGACTAGAGAATAAGAACCAGTTGAACGCGCATGCATCTTGTCATCAACTAAGTGGTTCAGTTTCAGCATGTACATATAACCTACAGTTACTGGACGGTCGAAACGCTCACCAGTACGACCATCATATAATACTGTCTGACCAGTACTTGATAGACCTGCAAGTTGTAACAATTCTTTGATCTGACCTTCTTCAGCACCATCGAATACAGGTGTTGCCAAAGGCACACCAGCACGCAAGTTACCAGAAAGTTTCAAGATTTCTTCATCAGTCAAGCTGTCAAGATCTTCTTGCTCGCCACCAACTTTGTTATAAATCTTGTCCAGGAAATCACGAAGCTCAAGTACAGTACGCTGTTCTTTCATCATCTTGTCGATTTGATCGCCAAGACCTTTGGCAGCCATACCCAAGTGAGTTTCAAGAATCTGACCCACGTTCATACGCGATGGTACGCCCAGCGGGTTCAGTACGATATCAACAGGTACACCATTGGCATCGTGTGGCATGTCTTCTACCGGCAAGATGTTTGATACAACACCCTTGTTACCGTGACGACCGGCCATCTTATCACCCGGCTGGATGCGACGTTTTACCGCAAGATAAACTTTAACTACTTTCAATACGCCAGTGGTCAGCTCATCGCCTGTAGAAAGTTTGCGTTTTTTCTCAGCAAATTTCTCGTCAATTTCGAAGCTCTTCTCTTTCAAGAACACTTGAATTTGCGTTAGACGTTCAGCGATTGCTTCATCAACCGGTTGAATTTCAAGAAGATCAACAAGCTCTAAACCAGACAACACGTCTTCAGACAGTTTGTCGCCACGTTTAGTGGTACCGCCACCATTCGACTCTTGACCGTTCAACAAACGAATTACACGTTCACGTGCTGCTTCTTCAAAGATCTTGAACTCTTCTTTCAAGTCTTTACGGTAAGCATCAAGCTGAGCTTTTTCAATTGCTTGAGCACGTTCGTCTTTTTCAAGACCATCACGTGTAAACACTTGAACATCAATCACAGTACCTTTGGTACCAGATGGAACGCGTAAAGATGAATCTTTAACGTCAGCTGCTTTTTCACCGAAGATTGCACGAAGCAATTTTTCTTCCGGCGTTAGCTGCGTTTCACCTTTAGGCGTCACTTTACCAACAAGAATATCACCTGCTGTTACTTCAGCACCGATGTAAACAATACCTGATTCATCAAGTTTAGAAAGCGCTGCTTCACCCACATTCGGGATATCGGCCGTGATTTCTTCAGCACCAAGCTTAGTATCACGTGCGACACATGACAATTCCTGGATATGAATCGAGGTTAAACGGTCTTCTTGAAGTACACGCTCTGAAAGTAAGATCGAGTCTTCGTAGTTGTAACCGTTCCAGGTCATGAATGCGACGCGCATGTTTTGACCAAGCGCTAGCTCACCGCCATCAGTCGATGGACCATCAGCTAATACGTCACCACGACCCACTTTATCACCCAGGTTCACCAGAACTTTCTGGTTGATACAGGTGTTTTGGTTTGAACGGGTGTATTTGATCAGGTTATAGATATCTACACCTGCCTCACCTGCGATCATCTCTTCTTCGTTCACACGAATGACTACACGAGATGCATCAACAAACTCGATACGACCACCACGCTGAGCGATCACACATACACCAGAGTCATGTGCTACGTTCGCTTCCATACCCGTACCTACGAGTGGTTTGTCAGCGATTAACGTAGGAACAGCCTGACGTTGCATGTTTGAACCCATCAATGCACGGTTGGCATCATCGTGTTCAAGGAACGGAATCAGTGACGCAGCCACAGATACAACCTGCTGAGCAGATACATCCATATGCGTTACTTTTTCCGGCGGCATGCGTACGAAGTCACCTTGGTGACGTACAGATACAACTTCTTCTAATAAATTACCATCAGCATCTACTGCAGAATCGGCCTGTGCAATCACAGTACCCACTTCTTCAATCGCAGACAGGTATTCAATGTCCATGGTTACACGGCCATCAACTACTTTACGGTAAGGCGTTTCCAAGAAACCGAAGTTGTTCGCTTTAGCATATACAGAAAGCGAGTTGATCAAACCAATGTTTGGACCTTCCGGCGTTTCAATTGGACATACACGACCGTAATGCGTTTGATGTACGTCACGTACTTCAAAGCCCGCACGTTCACGCGTCAAACCACCGGGACCAAGTGCTGATACACGACGCTTGTGCGTGATTTCAGACAACGGGTTGTTTTGATCCATGAACTGAGACAACTGGCTTGAACCAAAGAATTCTTTGATTGCAGCAGCAACAGGCTTCGCATTGATTAGATCTTGCGGAGACAGGTTATCTGTTTCAGCTTGAGATAAACGTTCTTTAACAGCACGTTCTACACGAACCAGACCGACACGGAATTGGTTCTCTGTCATTTCGCCCACAGAACGAACACGACGGTTACCCAAGTGATCGATATCGTCGACTTCACCTTTACCGTTACGGATTTCAACTAATGTTTTCAATACATCAGTGATATCTTCGTTCGAGAGAATACCTTCAACTTCACGCGACTTCTGGTCTGTACCCACTTCGTAAGGACGACCCAAACGACGGTTGAACTTCATACGACCGACTGGAGACAAGTCATAACGCTCAGAAGAGAAGAACAGGTTGTTGAACAGGTTCTCAGCTGCTTCTTTGGTTGGTGGCTCGCCCGGACGCATGACTTTGTAGATTTCTACTAATGCTTCTTCACGAGTGGTCGTAGTATCTGCACGTAGAGAATCTGCAACGAATGAACCACGGTCGATATCATTGGTGAACAGAACATTAAACTGCTTCACGCCGCCTTCTGCAATTTTCACCATGACTTCATGGCTCAATACGGTATTTGCAGCAATCACGTCGCCATCTTTTAATGCGATGTCTTCAGCCGTGATACGCTCATACAAATACTCATCAGGCACTGCAAGTTTTTCAAGACCTGAAGCTTCCATCTGACGTACATGACGCGCGTTAATACGTTTACCTTGCTCAACGATTGCCTTGCCATCTTTATCCAAGATGTCAAATTGTGCCATTTCGCCACGCAGACGTTCCGGCACCAAGTCAATTTGATAGCTACCCATGTCAAGATACACAGGGACTTTCTCGTAGAACATGTTGAGAATGTTTTCGCTGCTATAACCCAGCGCACGCAGCACCACAGTCGCAAGTAATTTACGACGACGGTCAATACGTACATAGACCAGGTCTTTGGCATCGAATTCAAAATCTAACCATGAACCACGGTAAGGAATGATACGCGCTGAATAAAGGACTTTACCACTTGAGTGAGTCTTACCTTTATCGTGGTCAAAGAATACGCCTGGTGAACGGTGTAATTGAGATACGATTACACGCTCGGTACCATTAATTACAAAGGTACCGTTATCCGTCATCAATGGCATCTCGCCCATATAGACTTCTTGTTCACGTACGTCTTTAATTGACTTCGTTTCACGATCTTTCAGGATCAAACGAATTTTTACACGCATTGGTGCTGCATAAGTTGAGCCACGAAGAATACATTCGCGTACATCAAACTCAGGCTTACCAAGACTATACTCAACAAATTCTAAAGCAGCATTGCCAGAATAACTTTCTATAGGAAAAACTGAACGAAATGCGGCTTGGAGACCGATATCTTCACGGTTTTTTGGTGATTTGCCATCTTGTAAGAACGTTCTGTACGAGTCGACTTGAATCGCGAGCAGGTACGGAGCATCCATAACGCTAGGCAATTTACCAAAATTCTTACGGATCCGTTTCTTTTCGGTATATGAGTATGCCATCTGGAGTCCTCGGAAAGTGTAAACCAAGCCCGCCTGCAGAACGGGCTCAGAAGGAATTACGCTGGCCGATATGGCCACCACTCTTTACAAATGCTGCAATTTTTAGTGGTATTAAAACGCTTATCAATATTTTTTTACTGAAAAATATTGGTAAACGTTTGTTCATTATGTTTATTTTTAATTTGTATGATTTTTATATCATGCAAACAAAAATCGAGCCGATTATTGTAACGCAAAAAGGCTGATGACCCAAGAGCCATCAGCCAATTTTTGGAGCTGATTATAAAAAAACCGGCTCCCTTAAGCTATTACTTAAGAGTAACTGTAGCACCAGCTTCTTCAAGTTTCTTCTTAAGTTCTTCGCCTTCTTCTTTAGAAACGCCTTCTTTAAGAACTGTAGGAGCGCTTTCAACCATGTCTTTAGCTTCTTTCAAGCCAAGGCCAGTTGCTTCACGAACTGCTTTAATTACAGCAACTTTGTTTGCGCCAAAAGAAGTCAATTCAACATTGAATTCAGATTGCTCTTCAGCAGCAGCAGCAGCAGGACCAGCAGCAACAGCTACAGCAGCAGCAGAAACGTTGAATTTCTCTTCGAAAGCAGAAATAAGTTCAACAAGTTCAAGAACAGTTTTTTCAGCAACTGCGTTTAGGATTTCTTCGTTTGTTAAAGCCATGAGATTAACTCCAAATGGGTATTGAATGATGTGTGTGTAAGTTTGAGCTTAAGCAGCTTCTGACTCGTTTTTCTCTTGAAGCGCTGTAAGTAAGCGGCCCAATTTCGAAATAGGAGCTTGAAGAACGTTTGCAAGCATAGTAAGCGCTTTTTCTTGGTTCGGAAGATTCGCGATAACGCTAACTTCTTCGCCTTGATAAAGTTTGCCATCAAATGCAGCAGCTTTAAGTTCAAATGCTTTATTAGTTTTAGCGAATTCTTCGAACAAACGTGCAGCAGCACCCATGTCGTCTTCAGAAGTCGAGAAAGCTAAGATTGTTGGGCCAACAAGGTTGTCGTTCAAGATATTGAATTGAGTATCTTGAAGAGCGCGTTTAGCCAAAGTGTTACGCACGATACGTGTGTGAACACCTAGTTTACGAGCTTCAACGCGAAGAGCAGTTAATTGCTCAACAGTTAAACCTTGATAGTCAGCAACAACAGCGGCAAATGCAGTAGAAGCAACTTCAGTTACTTCAGCTACGATCTGTTTTTTGCCTTCGATAAGAAGAGCCATTGTAAAACCTCCTAACGGTGATTTATGTACTTACGCGAAGTACACTCCCAATTCGTTAATCCATCACTGGACTAACACGCGGAGGATGAACAAATCACACCACCGCGTCTACGCAGGCTGGACGATTAAGAGCGAAGCATAAAACTCCCCTCGCCCGCGGTCTTTGACGCTGATAAATTTTCATTTATCAATTCAAAGTTTGCCTAAGTTTGCAAAATACGACGGAGCGTTTCTTGCGTAAGTTTTAAAGCACTGCTTTAAAACTTACTCAGGGCTTTAAAATTCTGTATAAGTCGAGACTTATTTAGAAACGTTTGCTACATCAACGATCAAACCAGGACCCATAGTTGAGCTCAAAGTGATCTTTTGAATGTATACGCCTTTAGAAGTCGCAGGCTTTAAACGTTTCAAGTCAGCAACGAGTGCTTCAACGTTTGAACGAACAGCTTCAGCAGTGAAACCTACTTGACCGATCGCAGCGTGGATAATACCCGCCTTGTCTACGCGGTAACGTGCTTGACCAGCTTTTGCATTTTTAACTGCAGTTGCTACGTCAGGAGTTACCGTACCCACTTTAGGGTTTGGCATTAAGCCACGTGGACCAAGGATCGTACCAAGTTTACCTACAACGCGCATTGCATCTGGAGCAGCAATTACAACGTCAAAGTCAAGGTTACCCGCTTGGATGCTTTCAGCAAGATCATCGAAACCAACAACGTCTGCGCCTTCAGCTTTAGCAGCTTCAGCAGCAGCGCCTTGAGCGAATACAGCTACACGTACAGTTTTACCCGTACCTGCAGGAAGTGTAGTCGCGCCACGAACAACTTGGTCAGATTTACGAGGATCAACACCTAGGTTTACCGCGATATCCAAAGATTCTTTGAATTTAGGAGCTGGAAGGCTCTCTAAAACTGCAACAGCTTCTTCTAGCGTGTAAACTTTGTGCGCTTCTACAGCAGCTACGATCGCTTTTTGACGTTTAGTTAATTTAGCCATGTCTTAAAGCTCCACTTCCAAGCCCATAGAACGCGCAGAACCAGCAATGGTACGTACACGTGCGTCTAAATCAGCACCAGTCAAATCTGGTTCTTTAGTAGTCGCGATTTCTTCGATTTGAGCACGAGTCAACTTACCAACTTTAGTTTTGTTAGGTACAGCTGAACCCTTCTGGATACCAGCAGCTTTCTTAAGAAGAACAGCAGCAGGTGGAGTTTTCATGATGAATGTGAACGACTTGTCGTTGTACACAGTGATCACGACTGGAATTGGTAGACCAGCTTCAACTTTTTGTGTCGCAGCATTGAATTCTTTACAGAATGCCATGATGTTCACACCACGTTGACCTAGTGCAGGACCAATCGGTGGAGATGGATTCGCTTTACCAGCTGGAACTTGCAGCTTGATATAGCCGTCAATCTTCTTAGCCATTTCAAATTACCTCTGGGTGCAAACGCCGGTGAAGGCTCCCCAATGATTTCAAGTAACGATACCGTTACAACAACAATGCCTGATTTGCACGCAAATCAGGCGTTTTCAACCCAAACCAATTAAACTGATTTTTCGACTTGACGAAATTCCAGTTCAACTTGAGTTGGACGGTTAAATACATTAATGGTCAGCGTTAAACGTGACTTTTCGTACTGAACTTCTTCCACCACACCTTTAAAGTCCGTGAATGGACCGTCAACTACGAGTAATTCTTCGCCTGGTTCAAACATCGTCTTAGGACGAGGTGCTTCACCAGTATTGCGTACACGCGCAAGAATCGCATCAGCTTCTTTTTGCGTAATTGGCGCCGGTTTTTCCGCCGTACCACCAATAAAGCCTAAAACTTTCGGACATTCTTTAACAATGTGCCAAGTGTCGTCATTCATTTCCATTTCGACTAGAACATAGCCAGGAAAGAACTTGCGCTCTGATTTACGTTTCTTGCCATCCTTCATTTCTACCACTTCTTCGGTAGGAACCAGGACTTCACCAAAGCTATCGGCAACAGCGCTACGCTGGATTCGATCATTAAGCGAACGCATTACTTGTTTTTCATAACCTGAATAGGCATGAATAATGTACCAACGTTTCATAGCTCTCTTACCCGATAATAAACTTGATTAACCAGCCTAAAATATAATCGAAACACCATAAAACAATGGAGGTAATTACGACTACAACAAGAACTTGCCAAGATGTGGACACAGTCTCTTGCTTGGTAGGCCAGGTCACTCGACGGAGCTCGATTCGTGCATCTTTCAGCAGACGAATAAAGCCTTTGCCTTGATGGGTGGCGTATAATAAACCGAATGCTGCAACGATACAAGCCAAAATCACCCCAACACGCACCCAAATATCATTCGCAGGGGCCCAGTATGCTGGTAAATATTGGTTTACCATCATTGCACCAACCAATAAAATCAAGGCGATAACCCATAGAACCATGTCTAATGGAGAACCAGAACTTACATCTACTGCAGGATTATTTCTTTGAGGAATTGCCGCTTCGCCTAATGCGTCGCGTGATTTTTCATTCGACATTTTTGTACTCGTCGTAGGTTTCGCGACTTATTATATGACCAATTTTGCCGACATCAAGCGTCTTTTTCAAAACTTGGCAGGTCAGGAGGGACTCGAACCCCCAACATTCGGTTTTGGAGACCGACGCTCTACCAATTGAACTACTGACCTGCAAAATAACAAGTTGGAGCCGAAACCCCAACCCGTTTATCTTATTCTATGATTATGCAGTTACTTTAGCAACTACACCAGCACCCACTGTACGACCGCCTTCACGGATCGCAAAACGTAGACCTGGGTCCATTGCGATTGGGTGGATTAGCTCTACTGACATCTCAACGTTGTCACCAGGCATAACCATTTCCACGCCTTCTTTAAGCGCGATCGCACCAGTTACGTCCGTAGTACGGAAGTAGAACTGTGGACGGTAACCGTTAAGGAATGGAGTGTGACGACCACCTTCTTCTTTAGAAAGTACGTATACTTCCGCATCGAATTTAGTATGTGGCTTGATCGCACCTGGTTTAGTCAATACTTGACCACGTTGTACGTCTTCACGCTTAGTACCACGTAGAAGAACACCACAGTTCTCGCCTGCACGACCTTCGTCAAGCAATTTACGGAACATTTCAACACCAGTAACTGTAGTTACTTGAGTATCACGGATACCAACGATTTCAACCGATTCGCCTACTTTAACAATACCAGTCTCTACACGGCCAGTTACTACTGTACCACGACCAGAAATTGAGAATACGTCTTCAATTGGCATAAGGAATGGAAGGTCGATTGCACGTTCTGGCTCTGGAATGTAAGAGTCAAGTGCTTCAACCAATGCAACAACAGCGTCTTCGCCATACTGACCAGCTTCACCGTTAAGTGCAGCAAGTGCAGAACCGCGGATTACTGGAGTGTCATCGCCCGGGAAGTCATAAGTAGAAAGAAGTTCACGAACTTCCATTTCAACCAGCTCAAGAAGCTCTTCGTCGTCTACAAGGTCGCATTTGTTCAAGAATACAACGATGTAAGGTACACCTACCTGACGAGAAAGCAGGATGTGTTCACGAGTCTGTGGCATAGGACCATCAGTCGCAGCACATACAAGGATCGCGCCGTCCATCTGAGCAGCACCAGTAATCATGTTTTTAACATAATCGGCGTGGCCCGGGCAGTCTACGTGAGCGTAGTGACGAGTTGGAGAATCGTATTCTACGTGTGAAGTATTAATTGTAATACCACGTGCTTTTTCTTCTGGTGCAGAGTCGATTGCAGCGTAATCACGCGCTTCGCCACCGAATTTTTTCGCACATACAGTTGCAATCGCAGCTGTTAAAGTTGTTTTACCATGGTCGACGTGACCAATTGTGCCCACGTTAACGTGTGGCTTATTACGTTCAAACTTAGCCTTAGCCATGTTAATACTCCTCGTTTACGTCGAACACAATTCTGAGTAAAACCCAGTTCCGACATGTCGTTTTAAAAAACCAAATACCAAATACTTGAAAAGCAGACTAAATAGCCTGCTTCTGGAATATTGTGCAATAAAAATTGCTAAACTGTAATCTGGAGCTCTTATCGAGATTTGAACTCGAGACCTCTCCCTTACCAAGGGAGTGCTCTACCACTGAGCTATAAGAGCAAATATTAGCACTTCAATGGAGCGGGAGACGAGGGTCGAACTCGCGACATGCAGCTTGGAAGGCTACCGCTCTACCAACTGAGCTACTCCCGCACGATGTTGGTACAAACCACTTATTGAAGTATTAAAATTGGTGGTGAGGGAAGGATTCGAACCTTCGAAACTTTCGTAGCGGAGTTACAGTCCGCCCCCTTTGACCGCTCGGGAACCTCACCATTTTACACTTACATCAGTGCTGTTCTTTACTCAACCCTTGAAACTCTCTAAGATGGTGCCGGCACACGGATTCGAACTGTGGACCTACTGATTACAAGTCAGTTGCTCTACCAACTGAGCTATGCCGGCGTTTCTTAGTGTTTCGTACGTTTCGTATCGGAACGGTGTGCAGTTTAGCAAAACTCACAAACCATGCAAGTGTTTTTTTCAAAAAAAACCCCAAAAACTCATAAAATCAAACCATTTGATGATAATTCAACCGCTTTGATCACTGCGCGAGCTTTTATTTGGGTTTCATTCCATTCAGATTCGGGATTTGAGTCGGCAACCAGCCCTGCTCCGGCCTGAACATAGACCTTATTTTCACGGATCACACAGGTACGAATCGCAATCGACATGTCCATTTCACCATGCCAGCCTAAATAACCGACAGCGCCACCAAAAATTCCACGTTTTACCGGCTCAACTTCGTCAATAATTTCCATGGCACGAATTTTTGGTGCACCTGAAAGCGTACCGGCAGGGAAAGTTGCCTTGAAAACATCCAAGGCATCGACATCGTCACGCACTTCACCCTGTACATTCGAGACAATATGCATGACATGCGAATAACGTTCGATCACCATTCGATCAGTCACTTGAACTTTACCAATTTTTGCAATGCGTCCGACGTCATTGCGCCCCAAGTCAATCAGCATGACATGTTCGGCAATTTCTTTTTCATCAGAGAGCAAGTCTTGCTCAAGGGCCAGATCTTCTTCCTTGGTTTTGCCACGTGGTCGTGTGCCTGCTAAAGGACGCACTGTGGCAATGCCATTTTCCAAACGCGATAAAATTTCTGGTGATGAACCGACAATATGGAACGGTGTATTGTTTTCCAAGGTTTGCCCTTGTACCAGAAACAGATACGGCGAAGGATTCAGATGACGTAGCGCACGATAGACCTGTAAGGGATCACCATCGAAATCTGACACCATACGATGCCCGGGCACCACCTGCATCACATCGCCAGCACGAATATATTCTTTGACCTTTTCAACCGAGGCAATAAAGTTGTCATGTCCGGTTAGAGATTCAAAATGTGGCGGACTATGTTTTTCAGCTTTCAGGCTAATCGGTGTTGCCAGAATATTTTCCAATTCATTCAATTGTTCATGTGCTTTTTCATAAGCAATCGGGTCAGCTGCATCGGCATGCACAATCAGAAATAAGGTATCTTTTAAATTGTCAAAGACAATGACGGTTTTAGACAACATCATCCAGATATCAGGCAAGCCAACCGGATCTGCTTCAGGCACATTTTTGAGTTTGGGTTCAATATAACGCACGGCATCATAACCAAAGTAGCCCACCAGACCGCCAGTGAAGCTTGGCAATGCAGGTAAGTCCTGTTGGGTCGGCACTTTAAACTGAGCCTGAAAGTCACGAATATAGTGAAAAGGATCTGCACAGTGCTGCTTTTCAATCGAGCCGTCCGCATGCTGTACCGTCAGTTCACCGGCATTACAGGAAAATACCGTAGATTCGCCCAGCCCAATAATCGAATAGCGTGCCCAGTTTTCTCCACCTTCGACAGATTCAAACAGATAAGCCTGCTGATGCTGCTTAAGACGCGCGAAAATAGAAAGTGGGGTATCCGTATCGGCCAGACGCTGACGGTACACTGGAATCAGGTTATAGCCTTGTGCAGCAAGTTGCTGGAATTGTGCTTGTGTGGTCATGCGGTTTTTCTCTTTAAATTTGGTTTACTCAGTGTATAAATAGACTTGAACTGAGCGACGCCATCGAAAAACCTGATCACTATTCATTTTATTTTCCTAACACCCTAATTAAGCAAGCAATTCACGTAGATCATCTACAATTTCTTGAGGATGACAGTCTGCTATATTTTCACCGTGATTATAGCCGTAGCTCACCACAATACAATCAATCCCGGCGCGACGTGCAGCCTCCACATCATTGGAAGAATCCCCGATCAGTAACACCTGTTCTTTCGTTACACCATACTGTTCGACACAGTGTAATAATTGACGCGGATGCGGTTTACGCTCGCTAAAACGGTCGCCACCAATGGTCTCGGCAAAATAATGTGCCATATCCAATGTCTCTAAAATAGCACAAGCAGGAAGCTCCGGCTTATTGGTGACGCAGATCAGGGTTTTGCCCTGCGCTTTGGCCCAGTCGAGAAACTTCAGAATTCCGGGAAATGGAACCGTGTCGACACAAGGATCAACATTATAAATATCCAGAAAAGTATTCAGCAGCTCCTGATGCTGTGCGGGTGTAACTTCACCGACCAGATGTAGCAATACACTTTCACAAAATATCGAGGTGCCCTTGCCCACCCAGGTACGAACCTGCTCTTCCGTGACCAAAGGCAATTGCAACACATTCAGGCTCATATTCATGGCACGATACAGGTCATGCGCCGAATCAACCAAAGTACCATCCAGATCAAACAAGATCAGTTCACGCTGTTCTAATTGTGCAATAGACATCCCGACCCTCTTTTATATTATTCGCAGCCACAAAAAAGGCATGCGCTGTGCATACCTTGATTGTAACCAATCATCGGCTTATTTAAACATTACCCAAGCCATAATTGCCAAAATAATCAATACAATCACTGAAATCAAACCAACAGACACATTTTTCTGGGTTTCTTTTTCCTGCTCTACCCGTGACACAGGCTGCTCAACCGGCATTGGCGTAGGTTCTGGTTTCCCTGCAGCAAGATCGACGCCTTCAGGAATCGGCGCTGGTTTTGGAATCCCGACATGGGTTGGCATGCCATCTCGGGTCAGCTGGACTGAGGCATCTCGCTGTGTCAGTTCCGGTATACCCTGCTCATTCATTTGTTGTGCTGGCGTTGGTTCAGTCACTTCAACCTGTGCCACGACTTTTTCTGCCGTGGCTTCTATTTCTGCTGGAACTTCTACCGCAGCCACAGGCGCCAACACGGAAAATTTCAGGCTGGCAAACTGAACGATATCATCCTGTTTTAATAACGTTTCCTGTGCAATCTGCACATCATTGACGAAAGTGCCATTCGATGATCCTAAGTCCTGTACCCAGAGCGCATCATCTTTGAGCAAGAAAGCAGCATGTTTGCGCGAGATCTCTGCGGCCTGCAACACAATGTCTGCGGCCTGATGACGTCCCACCAGCATATCACGGTCAATGCTAATCTCTTGCCCTGTCAAGTCACCTGTAATCGCGTATATTTTCCAAGTCATGAATTTACTTCTCTTTTCTCTTTGACATTATCATAACATGCTGTTTGTTCATGCTACATCACTTAGCTTTTCGGTCTAAGTGTTGTGGTGGTCACGGTATTTTTACGCTTTTCGACGTGTTGTCCGGGTTGTGACTGCAACACAGGCTCAATCGCGACAGGCGTGACTACCACAGCAGCTGGCTGAGTCGGCACCGGAGCAGTCGGCACAGTTTGATAAGACGAATTTTGTAAAGGTGTTTTCGAAACCGGAATACGCTGTTGATAGACATCACTGACCTGTTCCGGCAGCTTGGCAAAATTACCATCAGCATCCAGGGCCAGTTGCAGACTATACAGTTGGCTATAACGTTGCTGGGTCAGTTTACTGACTTCATTTTTATCCCCCACAATCGTTGGATGGATGAAGATCAGCAGATTACGTTTCTGATTAGATTTACCTTCAGAACGGAATAAACGCCCAAGACCAGGGATTGCGCCCAGACCCGGAACTGCCTGACGGCCATAACTGGTGTTATCCGAAATCAGACCACCCAGCACAATGGTTTGCCCATTTTCAGCCAGAATCGAAGTTTTAATCGCACGCTTGCTGGTCACCAGATCCTGCGCTTGTCCACGATCCCGATTAACAGCCGATACTTCCTGCTCCACTTCCAGACGCACCGTACCATCTTCACCAATATGCGGCACCACTTTTAAAGTGACCCCGACATCTTTACGTTCAATCGTGGTATAGGGATTGGCCACCCCAGCAGCGCCAGTTGAAACCGAGCCTGTCACAAAGGGTACGTTTTCACCGACCACAATATAGGCTTCTTCGTTGTCCATGGTCACAATGGATGGCGTAGACAACAGATTGGACTTGGTGCTTTCTTTTAAGGCCTGAATCAGCGCACCATACAGACGGCGTGAACCATCACTGCCTTCACGATAATCACCAAGCACCAACGAAGTCCCAGCTCCCACGGTACTTGCAGCACCTGCACCACCGCCGGTGAGATAACCGGCTGCCACATTTTTTAGGCTGGTACCAAAATTATCAAAGTTAATCAGCCCGATACCGCTACTGATATCTCCCAAGGCCCATTGCACCCCAAGCTGATCGGCATCTGTACCTTCTACTTCGATAATGGCAGCTTCAATCAGTACCTGTTGACGGCGAATATCCAGCTGATTAATTGCTGATTCGATTTCCCGCATCAATTGTGGATCGGCCTTAACCACCAAAGAGTTTTGCGTGGCATCGGCAATAATACTCACCCCATTTGCGCTAAAGCTGCTAATTCCACCCTGCTCGGTGTTCATGCCGGTATTCAACTGAATAGCGGAGGAAGTATTATTTCCGCTGGTGTTGCTACTGTTGTTATTGCTTAAACTGTTATTCGAACTCAGGGAAGATGAACCCGAAGACGTGCTAGTGGAATTTGAACTACTGTTCACCGCCTGCCCTGTCACCAGTCCCTGCAAGATCTCTGCCAGATTCTTGGCACTGGCATATTTCAAACGAAAGACTTTCAAGCCGCCCAGACGGTCTGCCGCCGGCACATCCAAAGTTTCAATCATTTGACGCAGCCGCTTACGCGTTGTCGGATCACCTTTAATGATAATCCGGTTGGTGCGGGTATCTGCGATGACACGTACCCGCGAACCACGAACATCTTTGGCTGCACCCGTGGCTGTCATGGACTCGATCAGCTCGATCATTTCCTCGGCCTGACTCGATTGTAGACTGACCGCTTCCATATCATTTTGACCGGTGCCATCCAGATTACGAATGATGGTTTCCAGCTGATAAATATTATTGGCCCGATCTGATACGATCAGCGCATTGGTGCCCGGCACTGCTGCCAGATGGGCAAATTGCGGCATCAAAGGGCGCAGTGCTGGAATCAGATCATTCGGATTGGTATTTTCCAGCCACAATACCCGAGTCACGATCTGGTCACCACTGGCACGGCTTCTGGCATCATAGGGAATGCCCGAGCTTTTGACATTGCTGTCCGGTACCAGCTTGATGGTATTGCCCGAAGGAATCGCCACCACACCATTGACATTGAGCACACCTAAAAACAGGTCATAGACTTCATTTTTATTCAGTGCTTTATTGGAAATAACGGTAACATTACCACGCACCCGCGGATCGACTGCGAAGTTCTTGCCGGTAATGTCAGCCACTTCATTAATGAATGCGGTGAGGTCAGCATCCCGCAGGTTGATTTTCCAGGTTTGCGCATAACCCGCCGTACTGATCATTGCTACGAGCGGGGCGGCCACACAGCATGCCCATGCTGATCGATTATTATTAAATAAAGCCATAAACTTTTGTGTTTCCTAACCCTATGCGTGATGACACATCACTTCAAATCTTGTTGTATGGTCATCGTCTGATCACCACGTTTTATTTCGAGTTTGACCTGACCTTCACGTCGAGCCTGTTCCAGTAATTGCGCCTCGGTTTGCCCCTGCGATAGCGTCTGACCGTTTAAAGATAAAATCCGGTCTCCCGGTCTTAAACCGAGTCGATTACGCAGTGCAGCTGGTGTCCGGGAAGTGATTTCAAAGCCTCCATCCGACGCACTGACCCCCATATTCTGTAAATACTGATCCTTGTTTTCCTGCATCTGCTGGATTGCCCGACCGATTTCATTTTGCGCTGAAGGCAGATTTTGTGCTTCAGCTGCGCTATTCATAATCGAAGATGGAGCAGACATCGTATTAGATGCTGGGGTTGCCGGCACGATCGGCTGATTCAAGCCATTTTCCAGCCCCTTGAATAACACTTCATGAGTGGCACCGGTTGCTCTGCGCAGAATGACCCGATCCCAATAGACCTCGGCCAGCTCAAAACCACTACTGCCCAGCATTTCTCCAACGCGATAACGATCCACCTGATCATTGACTTTCAGCACCGCAGAAGAGTTATAGCTTGGACTGGCAACCACCACGCCTTGCAAAAGAATATTGGCAGCTTCTGCTCCTGCCGCTGTTTGTCCACTTTCCTGAAACAGCGAAAATGCACTGATATTGGGGATTTGCGCCTGTTGTGAACCCAGTTCCACCCGATCCAGCTGCATAGCTTGAGGTGGTGCAATCAGCAACCAGAACATGGCCGCCAGTTTCCAGCATAAATATAGAATCAACAACAGCAACACGACAGGCGCAACACGATTGGCCTGTTTCAGATCGATATTTTTTAGATCGCCAAGAGAAATGGCCATTAGTTCAAGCCTCCCATTAGGGGTTGGCGGGTACTAATCACATAAGTATCCAGGCCAGCTTTACCTTCATAGGAGGGTGCATTCATTAAAAAGCGCTGGGTAAGCTGGATATCGAGCATCAGACTGGGATCAAGCTTTATATTCAGCATACGTTGCTCTCGGTTATCCCGAACGTCGAGTAAGAGCTGTCCGCTCTCATCTGCCAGTTGTCCGGTCATGGCCGGTACATTCATACGTTCCTGACGCTGGGCAAAGCTATAAATCAGCTCACCACCCGCCCATTGCATTTGCCCGGTCACCTGACTGAAGCCTTGTTCCTGTTTATATTTAAAATCCAGCTCTTTAAACTGAATAGCAGTCGCTGGCCATTGCCAGTCTGCCACTTTTTTTAAGGTTTCCGGCGCGAGCTGACCCTCAAGATTTTTGACGATCAAGGCTTTATTCAGCCCATAGCCCATGATCCCTGAAAGCTGAGTATTGCCGCTATGCAATTCAACATCTGCCCCAACTCGCAGCAACAGCAAGTCCAATGGCCGTACTTTCCAGTTCAGGCTGCCCCGCAAATTACCTTTTTTCCAGTCAGCACTGCCCTGCCAGATATTCCCGTTTACATTGTGCAAGGCCTGATTATTTTTATAAAATTTTGAAATCAACCAGGCAGCTGGCACTTGCAGGATCACAAAGACAAAAAACGCCACAAGCGCAAGGATGAACCATTTTAAAGTTTTAGGTTTATTGCTCATCCCACCACGACCAATATCTCAAGTCTAAATCCCCATTTATAATGTTTTCCTTATACAGACACATTATGCACACTTTTTTCCCAACGCCAATTCATAGATATAAAAAAACCAAGCAATCATGCTTGGTTCAGCAATCTTAGACTGTCTGTATGACAGCCTAATGACGAGATGAAATCGAGGCTTAGATCAAGAAATCTTCAAGCTTGGCACCTTTGTCCAGCTCTGCCACCAACCAGCGCGGCTGCTTGCCACGACCCGTCCAGGTATCATCTGGGTTGCTTTTGCTACGATAACGTGGCTCTACCGATTTACGTGATGATTTCTTGCGTTTAGACGCGCCAAATTCAAGTAACTGTTCTACAGTCATACCTACTTTGTCAGCAACGGCCAAGATTTGCTGATAAGCATCTTCGATCTCTTGGTCTTTTTTTGAAGCAATCAGTGATTCTGCTTCGGCTTGTAAACGCTTTAACTCTTCTACTGATAAATGAGTAATATCTGGCATAATGCTCTCCGATTAAATAATATTATTTGTTTTGTTAAATAATGCCCCATCATATTTATATTAAATAAAACATTCAATATAAATATTTAAACCAATAACAATAAAGTTTAAAAATAATGACAAAATTAAATAATCAATTCATTTTTTAGATTTCATGTCCGGCTGTTAATTCAAGTGCTTCGATTTTCTTTCGGATATGTTCTGGAATTTGAGTTTTCTGCAGGGTTTTTTGATCAATACAAACAATAACCGCTTCCGAAGTTGCCACTATACTTTGCTGTTTTTCACTCCATAATAAATAATGCATGCGGAATGCACTATTTCGAATCTCTTCAATACGTGCTGCAATTTTTAAATGATCTGGAAAAACCACCGGTTTTAAATAACGGCACTGATTTGAAGAGACCACCGTAGAGACCGATTCATTCAGTAAATCCAATGCATCCAGATAAGCCAGACGTGCATTTTCTATGTAACGATAATACATGGCATTATTCACATGACCCAATGCATCCATGTCTCCCCATGCCACGCTCTGTGCATAAACCACTGGATATTGTTGTAATTCTGACATGATGATTCTCAAATTTTAATTTCGATAAAGTTTACATTGGATTCAAATACTGCATTTAACTGCTGGAGCAAGTCTTCACGGTCTTGTAAGGCCGCTTTAATTCTCAAATAACTCATACGAATATCATCAGGATATAAGTCAAGCAAATGCTGGGCTTCCTCTGTATAACCGGTGGCCTGTAACACATGCCATTTTGCAAAACTCAAAATCGGTAATGCCGGATACTTGGTTTCCCAATGCGAAATCTGCTGTGCAATATGATCATAATCCGGGTTCTGCCGTAACAATTGCTGTTGAAACCACAAATAAAATACATCCTGATTAAATTGTTGCTCTAATAAATGAATTGCCATTGTTTCATGTTCGGCACTCATTTCAGGTATTCTGAATAATAATTTCAACCATAATAACTTAACTGTATAGTCACGATCAAATACTTGCTTTTTTAAATCTAAATAACGCTGTTGTAAATAAATTAAATCATCTTGTGTGGCTTGGTCATAGGCCAATAATAATTGTTCAAGCCATATTTTTTTTACTTCTTGTTCTAAATGTCCATATTTAGTCGAGCGTAAATATAACCAGGGAAACTGTAGGGCAAATACACCCCATAATGTGGTGAGTCGCTGTTCATAGGCTAGTTTCACCTGTATTAACCATGGTGATAATTCATGCTGATTTAAAAATTCTAAATGAGTCAGTGCTTGCTCACCGTGCTGTTGCGATAAATAAATTTCAATTCGCTGCAATTCTGCCAACTCAAATGCCATCGGGTTAGACTGATTTAAAGCAGTCAAGGCATCTGTATATTGCTGTTGCCCCCAAGATAATCGTGCATCAATAATATGTTTGAGTAAGCCCGACTTGCTAAAAGACTGCTGAATAAAATCCCGTTGATCCTGAGCCGCATTTAATAACCAGATCACAGCCAGTTGTTCATAAGGATGTAAATGGGCAAAACTAAATACGGTTTCATTTTTACGCTGTTCACGGCTGCGATACTGTTTGATCGCGTACCAGAGGCAATGAATCAGAAAACTGAACGTGACCAGTGAGGCCGCCAAAAACCACAGGCTAGTTTGTAACTGCCACTCACGCCAATATAAATAGACATAGCCGGCCCCATGCCCATAACTCAGGATGCTCAGCCCCGCTATACCCAGTAGGCAGATAAATAAATAGGCCAGCAAAATCTGTTTCATAAGCAATTAGCCAACTAAGGTGCGTGTATTTAATAAAGGCGTCGGAGTGACCGGTGTGGCCTTGATTTGATGCAACTGCTGAATCCAGTGCTGACTACGTGCATCCGGCAATTGTTCCAAGACATCAATCACCGCATTCAACGCTTGCTGAAAGGCGACAGATTGATCTTGCTGCAACGTATTTTGTGCAATGAGCAAGCGCAACTGAGCTTCTTTCAATACCAGATGCCGTTGCATTAATACGGTACTCGGCTGCTCTGCAGCTTCGATCTGAATCCAGCGCTGCCAGAAAGAGCGTTGAGTTTCCAAACTTTGAAGATGCGGAGCCTGAATTTCTTTTTCAATTTCAGCATCCATCTGCATCAATACTTCTTTTAATTTATTTTGCTGCACCAAGCGACTATTGACGAATTTTTTCAGCATGTCCTGATCTTTCGCAATTACTTGCTGCAGACTACTGACCAAGGCAGGCGCCAAGACATACTCATCCAACTCATTCTGCAGGTGGTTTAGTTTTTCAATGGCGGTGGCATATTGTTGCTGTTGCAGTGCAAATTCAATCAGATCCAGCTGCTGTTGTACGAGAGCAATATCATTCTGCATGTCAGCAGTTAGCACTGCAGCTGCTGCCTGAGCTGAGGGAGTGCCTGCATTTTGCTGCTGGGCGGTAAACTGGCGTTTCAATGCCACAAACTGATCATTGAGATTGGCATTTTGCTGCTGCAACTGTTTAACACCTTGATGAAGTCCAGTCTGCGCTGCATTGAGAACATAAAGGTCATAGCTGAGTTTGATGAGCCACACCACACTCAAAATGAAAAATACAATAAATAGTTTCTTCATGCGTTCCCTAGTATCAGTCTCATTTTTTGCAAGATCGTATTCGCCTCTAAATCATCAATTTGCACAAATTCAAACCCTGCCTGATGCTGCTGTTGATATTCCCCAAGAAGAGTGGCCAAACGCGGCCCCAAAACCAAATAACGGGCCTGATGCATTAAATCCGAGTTATCCTGCATTAATGTCAGCCAGTTTAACCAGCTTGCTTCACTGCTGATTAGCACGGCAAAGCGCTGCTGCGCTTCAAGCAATGCCAGGTTTTCTGCCAAAATTATTGCTGTGCTTGCGGGGCATTGCCGCCGATATAAAATAAAATTCAAAATTTTGATATTATTTGCGCGCAGATGATCCATCATAAATTGACGGCCGCCTTCTCCGCGCCAGAAGGCCACAGCTGAGCCAGCAGGCAGTTGCCTTAACACGGGTAATTGCAACATGCCTTCCGAAGTTTCAAGTTCAGGCACATGACTTTGAATACCATAACCAGCCAGCGCCTGCTCAGTGGCTTTACCCACCGCCACCCATTGCACATCTGCCAAGCGCGATAAGATAATTTCCGCTTGCTGTAAATATTGCATGCCAATCTGGGCGGCAGTCGGACTGACCACCACAATGATTTTGGCCTGATCCAGCTGGCGATACAAGCGTAACAGCTCGTCGGAATAAGGCTGTGCGTGCAATTCCAGCAAAGGCAATTCTAGTACAGAAATCTGCGCTGCCTGTAACTGCTGAGTCAAACCCGCAGCACGCTCACTCGGACGGGTATTAATCAGTAACATCAGTTTGAATAAAGTGCTTTCAGCAACTCGCCTGCACCTTGATCGAGTAAATTTTTGGCCAATTCCACCCCTAACTGTTCAGCTTCTGCAATTTTTCCAGTGTGCTGTGCACGCAGCAAAACCGTTCCATCAACACTGCCAACGCGACCTTCGATTGAAATCACATCATTCTGGAGCGTGGCATAGCCGGCAATCGGCACCTGACATCCGCCTTCCAGATAGGCATTAAAGGCACGCTCAGCACGCACGCAGGCATCCGTTTCTGCATGTAATAATGGCTGAATCAAGTCCAGTACCGCCTGATCATGGGTACGGCATTCCAGCCCCAGTGCACCTTGACCTACGGCCGGTAGACTGATTTCAGGAGTCAGAGTATGACGAATACGTTCTGCCAGACCTAAACGTTTCAAACCGGCACTGGCCAGAATAATCGCATCATACTGACCGGCATCCAGCTTGGACAAACGTGTACCGACATTACCGCGCAAATCAATGATTTCGAGATCAGGACGCTGTTTTAAAATCTGGGTTTTACGGCGCAAACTGGAAGTGCCCACTTTGGCGCCCTGTGGCAATTCATCAAAGCTGGCATAGGTATTCGAGACAAAGGCATCCAGTGGATCTTCACGCTCACAGATCACCGCAAGGCTCAGCCCTTCCGGCAATGCCATCGGTACATCCTTCATGGAATGTACGGCCAGATCGGCACGGCCATCGAGTAAAGCAGCTTCTAATTCTTTTACAAATAGACCTTTACCACCAATTTTGGCCAGCGGCGTATCTAGGATTTTATCGCCCTGTGTAACAAAAGTGACTAACTCGACCTGCAAACCAGCGTGCAAATCTTGTAGGCGCGCACGGATATGTTCCGCTTGCCAAAGCGCAAGTGGACTTTGTCGAGTTGCAATTTTTAGGGTCTTCATAAATTTCAATAACAGTAAATGAGAACAATAGTCTAAACTTAACCTGCTCACTTTAAAATGCAAGTGAATTTATACAAGTTTCAACTGAATGCTCTCATTGATTCCTGCTATAGCTTTTGAATCCGATCCCTTAAAAATGGCAAATGTCGCCGACTGACCGCTAAACGGTCGTCCAGCTCACGACAACGCACCTGATACTGACCTGAACTGACCACTTCCAGACCATCCAGATAATTCACCGAGATCAAGGCATTACGATGAATCCGGATAAACTGGTTCCCAAACTCCTGCTCTAGCTCCTTTAAGGTTTCATCAATCAGTACACTGCCGTTTTTATGACGTACAGTGACATATTTCTGATCCGCCAGAAAATAATAGATATTTTCAACTGGCACCAATTCGACACCACGATAGGTCTTTGCCGCAATCTGCTGGCGGCTGATATTGATTTCGTCCATATTTTCTTTTTGTTTTAGTTGGCTCATCTGAGCTTGGGTAAGTTTAGTTAAGTGCTCCAAAACCTGTGCCAATTCCTGTTGCATCACGGGTTTAAGCAAGTAGCCTTCGGCATTTGATTTAAATGCATCCAGCGCATGTTGGTCATAGGCCGTACAAAAGATAATTGCCGGCATCGGGTCCAGCTGACGCAAATACTGCGCACAAGCCAGTCCATTCATTTCAGGCATTTGAATATCTAATAAAATGACATCGGGTTCGTATTGGTGAGCCAGATCAATCGCTTGACGACCATGACTTGCAGTCGCCACCACATCATGCCCCAGCTGAGAGACCAAACGTGATAATCGCTCGACAGCCAAAGGCTCATCATCACAAATCAGGATGTCCATTGCTCCTCCTTACCCAGTTAACATGATCAAATACATGATAAAGCTAACTGCGATTTCTTTGATTTATTTTTATTTATATTGATATCGCACTACCGTCGTAAACATCCCTTCGCCGGCAAAGGTTTGAAAGGTCATACTGGGTCCGTAATAAGCTTGCAGACGCTGTCTGACATTTTCTATTGCAATACCATGCCCCTTTTTTAAAGTTTTATTATCCTGCGTATAAGGGTTAGTAATAATGATATTAATTTGATTTTGCAATATTTCAACCAATATACTTATCGTACTCTTTGTGAGAATTTTTTCAACTCCATGGAAAATACTATTTTCTAACAAGGGTTGTAAAGTTAATAATGGAATTTGTACTTGTGAGTATAAGTCTTTGTTTTCTAACTTCCATTCGATTTGCAGGCGTTCACCCAAACGGATCTGCTCAATCTCCAGATAGCGCTGGCACAGATCAATTTCCTCTTGCAGACTGACCAGTTTCAACTCCTGAAAACTGGCACGAAATAAGCGGGACAGATTCAGCAGCATCTGTTCGGCTTTATCCGGATCGATGCTGATCAGGCTAATCACACTGTTCATACTATTGAACAGAAAATGCGGTTGAATCCGCGCTTGCATGGCCTGAATCCGGGCATTCAGTTCACTATGCTGCTGCTGTTCCCATTGTTCACGCAAATACAGGTAGCGAAAACAAAACATACCGAGCAAAACACCCAAACTGAGATGTAACCCAACCTGATCCAGGGCAATTGCCAGGTTTAAGCCCTGAAAATTAAAATTCATTCCAAAATGTATCACAACATTCAGACTGATGGTGGTCAGCACCACAATGGCCTGTAGTAGCAAAAAACCGGAAATGAGCGCCAGCTTAATCCCCATATGCTGAAAGGCCTGATGGAATAATTCCACCAGTGCTGCAAAACATAACAGTACCCAGTTGATATACAGCATATATTGCAGCAGATGCATCGCATTTAAAGCTTGCCACGACTGTGCTTCTGCGAGCGCTAGAATCATGGCCAGAATATTGCCGCCGACAAACAGTTCCAGCAAATAGCGAAGATTGCCAATCTGGCTAAAAAAATAGGAACTTTGTGTTTGCCTGTTTATCGATGCGAAAGATTGAGCAGATGTGACTTCGGCAATAGGCTTTGAATTTGTTATACTCTTTTTCGTTCTACTGCTTTTAATCTGATTGAGCCGACATGACCACATCTTCTAATTCCTCTAATCCATCACAAGCCCAGACTTCGGGTATGTGGGGTGGTCGTTTCTCTGAAGCGACTGATGCTTTTGTTGCTGAATTTACAGCATCTGTTCAATTTGACCAACGTTTTTATAAACAGGATATTGCAGGCTCGATTGCCCATGCAACCATGCTGGCCAAAGTAGGCGTACTGACGGCACAGGAACGCGATGACATCATCGAAGGTCTGACTGCCATTCAAGCCGATATTGAAGCAGGTAAGTTCGAATGGCGCATTGACCTAGAAGATGTGCACATGAACATTGAGTCGCGCCTGACTCAACGTATTGGCATCACAGGCAAGAAATTACACACTGGCCGTAGCCGTAATGATCAGGTCGCAACTGACATTCGTCTTTATGTACGTGATGAAATTGATGCGATTTTAAAATTACTCGAAAAATTACAAAAAGGTATTTTAAGCCTGGCGGCTAAAAATACCGATACCATCATGCCGGGCTTCACCCATTTACAAACCGCTCAGCCGGTGACTTTTGGTCATCACTTAATGGCCTGGTTTGAAATGCTGGTACGCGACTCTGAGCGTCTGATTGATTGCCGTAAACGTGTCAACCGTATGCCACTGGGTTCTGCTGCACTTGCAGGAACCACCTACCCGATTGAGCGTGCTTACACCGCTGAGCTGTTAGGTTTTGAAGCCGTTGCTGAAAACTCTTTAGACGCAGTATCGGATCGTGATTTTGCAATTGAATTTAATGCCGCTGCATCGTTAATTATGATGCACTTGTCTCGTATGTCTGAAGAACTGATTCTATGGACTTCAGCGCAGTTCAAATTCGTGAATATTCCAGATCGTTTCTGTACAGGCTCTTCAATCATGCCACAGAAGAAAAATCCGGATGTACCTGAACTGGTACGTGGTAAAACTGGTCGTGTCTATGGTGACCTGATGAGCCTGCTGACTTTAATGAAGGGCCAGCCACTAGCCTATAACAAAGACAACCAAGAAGATAAAGAGCCATTGTTCGATGCAATTGATACCGTTCGCGGTTCACTCATGGTATTTGCCGACATGATTCCTGCACTGGTTCCAAACATTGCTGAAATGCGCGAAGCAGCACTACGTGGTTTCTCAACTGCGACTGACCTGGCTGATTACTTGGTAAAAAACGGCGTTGCATTCCGTGATGCGCACGAGATTGTAGGTAAAGCGGTTGCACTCGGTGTACAAGAATCTAAAGACCTGTCTGAATTGACACTCGAACAGCTGCAACAGTTCTCTGACCTGATTCAAGCAGACGTATTTGAAAAAGCCTTAACTCTTGAAGCCTCGGTAAATGCACGTAACCACATTGGTGGCACCGCGCCTGCTCAAGTGAAAGCAGCCATTGAGCGCGCACATGCGCGTTTGGAACAACTTTACGCATAATTTTGGAGTATGGATATGTCTCGACAAGTTTTTTGCCGTAAGTATCAGGCTGACATGGATGGTTTAGACTTTGCTCCATTTCCGGGACCAAAGGGTCAGGAATTGTTTGATACCGTGTCTAAACAGGCTTGGCAAGAATGGCTAAAACACCAAACCACGCTAATTAATGAAAAGCGTTTAAACGTGTTTGAAGCTGATGCGAAAAAGTTTCTAGAAGAACAACGTGAAAAGTTCTTTAGCAATGACGAAACTTTGGAAAAAGCTGAAGGGCTAAAGCCTGAGTGAGGATTAGTGGAGCGCTGCTCCACCCGAACGCAAGACAAGCAGCTATGCTGCGCGTAGGCTTTAATCTAAAAGAGTCTCTTTTGAGGCTCTTTTTCATTTCTGAAATTATAAATCTTTCTTTCCAATAGCGCTTTCAAATTTCAAGAACAGAGTAATAGCAGCAAGCTAAGTTATTGATGTCTTGAATTCAGGGTTTTGATTGGGCGGCGGCCGGTATTCTGTACTTTTTAGACAAAAGCTGAAGGATTAAAAAGCATTTTTACCTAGCCTATCCCCCGCCAATAGTCAGCCACTATCCTGCTGAAAAACATTCAGATTTGTATCAAAATAATAGATTGTAAAAGCAATATACAGAGTAATCACAAAACACAACATTCTGCTACAAGAAGCCACATGATTAAAAAAAACTGTCTCTCTATAATGATCCCTAAGAAGATGAGATATCTTTGAATAACTATAATAATAAGCAACAAATACCCCGATTTCATCCCAGTTCTTCCCCCAAAGGCTGGGTATTTTTTTGCCTGCAATTTGCCGATTGGCTTGATAATTTAAGCGCATAAAAAAAGCCCCCTTTCAAGGAGCTTCTCTTTTTAATTTTGCTTAAGGCTGTTTCAAATAGGGCCAAGCCGCTTTCAGATAAATAAACATCGACCATAAAGTCAGGATGACTGCTGTGTACAACAAGGCATAGGCCAGCATTTCCAGTGGTGGCCAGTTCAGCAAAAACACGGTAATCGCAATCATCTGAAAAGCCGTTTTGTACTTACCCACGGTTGATACTGCAACATTGGTTCGTGCACCCAGTTCTGCCATCCATTCACGTAATGCTGAAACAGTAATTTCACGTGAAATAATCACAATCGCAGCAAAAGCCATCGACATTGAAGGTTGCCATTGCACCAATACAATCAGCGCAGCTGCGACCATCAATTTATCTGCGACCGGATCGAGAAAACGGCCAAAAGCAGAGGTCTGGTTTAAAGTTCGAGCCAGATAGCCATCAAACCAGTCCGTCACTGCAGCCACTACAAAAATCGTGGTCAAAATAATATGCCGTGTCATGTCGGAATGGTTGGCTTCAAAGCCCATTGCAGGCGGCCAGTAAGCCACCAATAAAAATACCGGAATAAGAGCGATACGCGCCAAGGTCAAGATATTTGGAATATTCAGGATACGACCTGTAGTCATAGACACCGCCAATTGTTCCCCTCATGTACGATGAAAATGCACACTTTTTTAGAGGTTTGATCCATCATTAATAGGCTTCACTTTATACGAATTGGCTGTCAGTGTCACTAGGCAAACACCGTCACTGTTTGTCTTGCCATCGCAATCAGGCGATTTTCTGCATCCCAGAGATAGGCATGCTCGGTTGCATAACCATCCGCAGCATGATCCGTAAATACTTTATATTTAAACCAATCATGCAGTTGATGCTGAAGCGGATGCACATAAGTCACGCTCCAGGTCAGACTACTCGCGGGTGCCATACTTTTAAACATCGGCAGTACACCAGGTGGCCAGATGTCGAAAATTGCCATCAGGTCAGCGATCAGGAATTCACGATTGCTATGCTTTTCAGGATGAAAACGGCACCAGCCGCCAAAGTCCGGACGTGAGCTGGCACTACAAGGCAGATTGACGTCCGCCCAGGCGATTTCAAAATGGTCATAACATTCTGGCAGGCCATAACCAGCAGGAATCTGCAACAACTGCTCTGGTGCAGCATAGTCAGGTGCCTGTTCTTCTTGCTGTACCTGAATTTCCGAGTCACGCGAGATACCAAAACTGGCAATCAGAATACTTTGTACTACCTCGTCTTGCCATAGACGCACTTCGATGGTGGTGACCGACTTACCTTCCCGCAAAATTTCAGCACTTAGTCGCACTTTCGCCTGTTGGATCGGCCCAACAAAGGTGACGCTGCAACTGAGCAGATGTTTGGCCGGATCATTGATCTGAATAACCGCTTTTTGCATCATCATTGCTGCAGCCAGACCACCATACAGGGTGCGCCCCTGTAACCATCCTGATGGAAATTCCACCCATTCCTGTTCGGAAATTTGTGCATAAAGCGCCTGCAAAGACATGTTGATCCCTCAGTGAGTCTTGATCCTCAGTATATTGAGTCAAGCTTGCTCTGCTGTGAATGATCAATGACCCGTGCGTCAATGTGCTCTTTTGCCCTTGCATTGGGCTTGATAATTATTCATGCAGCACTTTATAGATCATCCGTGCCATGACTGAACCCAATCCCGGCACCAGTTGCAGATCTCTTTCTGAGGCTTTCAGTACGCCCTGAATCCCGCCAAAATGGGTCAACAGGTCACGACGGCGTTTTGGCCCAAGGCCCGGAATGACTTCTAGTACCGATGAACTGCGTTTTTTATCGCGTTTGGCGCGGTGCTTGGTAATCGCAAAGCGATGCGCTTCATCCCGCACCTGCTGAATCAAATGGAGTGCCTTATGATCTTCTGGCAACTGAATCTTGCGACCATCGGTAAAGTGCAGGGTTTCCAGACCGGGTTTACGCCCCTCGCCTTTGGACACACCGACCATAAAGGCCTCCAGCCCCAGTTCCTGCATCACTTCCATCGCCATATGCAGTTGCCCCTTGCCGCCATCAATCAGGAGTAAATCTGGCAGCATGGCTTTTTTATAACGACGGGTCAAAGCCTGACGCATGGCGGCATAGTCATCGCCCGCCTGAATGTCATGGATGGAAAACTGGCGATAATCGCGCTTGCGCGCGCCACCACTATCAAAGACCACACAGGACGCCACGGTATCTTCGCCCATGGTATGTGAAATATCGAAGCACTCGATCCGGTCTACAGGACGGCCGACCACCTGCTCCAGCTGATGAAAACGCTCATTTAATTCTATATGATTGGCTAGCTTGCCCTGAATCGCGTGCTGTACATTCATCTGCGCCAGTTCCAGCCATTCGGCCCGGGTTTCGCGGACTTTAGACTTGATCTGGATTTTCTTGCCAAAATGCTGCGACAGTGCTGCTTCCAGTTCCTTACGATCAGCCACTTCCAGATTGACAATCAGTTCAGCCGGGATTTCATCTGCCACCTGAAAATAAAAATTGGCAATAAAATCGGCCAGCATTTGCCCCAGGTCATCACTAAGCATATCCGGGAAATAACTTTTCCCACCCAGCATTTTACCGTTGCGCACATGCATGATCTGCACACAGGTCACCCCGGCCTGATAAGCAATCGATAAAATATCGGCTTCGCCTTTGAGCTTATAAATCGCCTGCTGTGACTGCACATCTCTTAACAGTGCCATCCGATCGCGATAGAACACGGCTTTTTCAAATTCCAGAGCTTCGGCTGCCGCTTCCATTTTTGCGATCAGTTCCTGATTCAGCTCCTTGGTATCGCCCTGCAAAAAGCGAATCGAGTTATCCACATCTGCTTTGTAGTCTTCCGGAGAGATAAATCCGACACAGGGCGCCGAACAGCGCTTGATCTGGTATTGCAGACAGGGACGGGTTCGGTTGGCAAAAAAGCTGTTTTCACAGGAACGCACATTAAACAGTTTTTGCAGCACCACCAAGGTATCCCGGGCGGTATAGGCACTCGGATAAGGCCCAAAAAACTTGCCGACCTGATGCTTGCCCTTGCCGCGCCCACTGGCCAGTCGTGGATAAGGTTTATCTGCGGAAACAAAGATATAGACATAAGATTTATCATCGCGCAGCATGATGTTATACGGCGGATGATGCAGCTTGATCAGGTTCTGTTCCAGCAACAAGGCTTCGGTTTCAGAGCGCACCACCAAGGTCTGAATATCATAAATCCGCGCCACCAAGGCCTGGGTTTTGGGATGATCCAGCGTTTTGACAAAATAGCTGGAGACCCGGTTTTTTAGATTTTTGGCTTTCCCCACATACAACAGTTCGCCGTCTTTGCCATACATCCGGTAGACCCCGGGCAGGCTGGTCATATTGGCCAGAATTTTCTCGATATGAGGACGTGCGTTTTCGTTCACCTAAAGCCTATTTTTTACATGCAATCTGCAGATATATGTGATGATTATTCGGTTATTTTCAAGCGAAAACACAAAATTCCCCTCAACTTGACACCCAATTTAAAACTATAGCTCAGCCATCTTTGCAATCTATAGCTTTCTCCGCATGATCTGATTGCTAAAAGCTCTAAATTTCAACCTTTAACTTTGCTATGCTCGAAGGGTCTAGTTTTGAGATGATTCGCATGACCATGCAGCAATCGGGCATCCATATTGTTCAACCATCCAGCTCCACCCATCACCCCTCTGAGCGTGATCGCCGGATTGGCAAACCGCGTTTTCATTTCGAGCCGAATCACGTGATGCAATTGCTGCGTGAACGGATGATTGGACAGGATGCCGCACTGAATGAAATTGAAAAAATGCTGCATGTGGTCAAGGCCGATTTCTCCAGTCCGGAGCGTCCACTCTCGGTCACCTTGATGCTCGGCCCAACCGGCGTGGGTAAAACTGAAACTGTGCGTCTGATTGCCGAAGCGATTTATGGTCGTCCGGATGCTTTCTGCCGGATTGACATGAACACTCTGGCACAGGAACATTATGCCGCAGCACTCACCGGTGCGCCGCCGGGTTATGTCGGTTCTAAAGAAGGTCATAGCCTGTTTGATGAAACGGCGATTGCCGGCAGTCATACCCGTCCCGGCATCATGCTGTTTGATGAACTGGAAAAAGCCAGTAACGAAGTGATTCGTGGTTTGATGAATGTGCTGGATACTGGAAGATTGACCCTGACAGCCGGAACTAAAACCATCGATTTTCGTAACTGCATGATCTTTATGACCAGCAATGTCGGGGCACAGGCGGCACAACAATATCTGGATAAACTCAGCTACCTGCCACAGCAAATGCAGGCACTGTGCCTGAAACATGTACCCACCCAGCGCATTATTGAAAAAGTCATGCAGCGTAAATTCGATCCTGAATTTTTAAACCGGATTGACCGCAGCCTGCATTATCAGGCGGTACAGCATGATGCCCTGCCGCGTCTGGTCGAAATTGAACTGGAAAAACTCAATAAACGCCTGCAACATCAAAACCGACAAGTACATTTATCGGATGCAGCCAAAGCCTATTTCTATCAGGGCTATGATATTCGTTACGGCGCCCGGCATTTGGGTCGCAAGCTGCGTACCGAACTGGAACCGGTTCTGGCGCTGTATTTTTTAAGTCAGCCCGAGCAGTTCAGTCTGCATCTGGACTGTGTCGATGGACAACTCGTGGTTCTGCCTGAGCAAGCAAAAGCTTAAATCATGCAGACTCAATATCCGGTTTATTTGCTTGAATCGCCTGTCTAAAAGTGGTCGGATCTGTAGGTGAAACCAATACAAATTTCTGCATGCCGTCTTCCCTATAGTTAATCCGCAGACGCTTTAAGGACAAGGCCGGTGCAATGATAGAGTGATCTGTCGGCTGGATGGACTGGATGGCGCTCAACGGAATCTGCCAGCTCAACCACAGGCTTTTAATGCTCAACACTCCATTTTCCACCATATAGCGCGTACTCCACAGCGGCCACCACAGAATAATAATGGTCAGAATGTAGATGGCGGTGTGCAGTGGATATTGCTGCAGGGTGCCTTTGGCCTGCATGGTCAGCAGCAGTTGCAGTAACAGGCCACTCATACAGATCAGAAAAGCGACCAGCCACCAGTCTTTTTTGGAACGAAATACCTGCATCGAGATCCCCATATCTATGTGCCTGATCATCATAAACAATTCTGTGCCAGATGACAGAGGTCATATCCAACAGAAGCACGCTTATTTCAGGCCTAGCATCAACATAGGCATGTTGGGGCTGAAATCCTCAGAAAACCCTCGACTAAAACAATCAACTACAGTTTTATTGCGGCTGATCCGAAAATATCTATACATGCCTGCACGCCCTGTACTGAGCGAGATTCAGCCCTGATTTCCCTTGTTCCACAGGCCGATAATTGACTGAATTGACCAAATAGCAGCAAAGCCTGCCCTTGAATATTGTCCACCCTGCTCCATATCAATCAGGCTAATCGATAAAAAATAATGAATTGAAACAGAATCTTTAGTTCAGGCTGTGGTCAAAAACGGCAACAAAAATACAGCGCAGATGGAATCGATTCGGCAAAAATTGATGACCCTTGCGTCACGGCTTGATACAACTTGTTATGTTCTTTTTGGATATAGTTATCGTAAGATTAGCGAAGTCTAAAAGTGCGCGGGATATGCGCATTTGCTTCACAACATCAACTTAGAAGTCCTCCAAAATAAAGGAGATCAGGGCATGATCCACGCTGGCAATGCCATTACCGTCCAAATGCTAGAGGACGGGATTGCAGAATTCCGCTTTGACTTACAAGGTGAGTCTGTTAACAAATTCAACCGTGCAACGATTGAAGATTTCAAGGCTGCTATTGAAGCCGTCTCCTATGCCGATATTCAAGGTCTGATTGTCACTTCAGGCAAATCTACATTTATTGTCGGTGCCGATATCACAGAATTCGGCGATAACTTTGCTCAGGGTGAACAAGCGATTGTTGACTGGGCGATGCCGGTACATGAAATTTTCAACAGCTTCGAAGATCTCGACATTCCTAAAGTGGCGGCCATTAATGGTATGGCACTGGGTGGCGGTTTTGAAATGTGTCTGGTGTGTGACTACCGTGTCATGTCAGAACAGGCGCAAGTCGGTCTGCCTGAAATCAAGCTGGGCATTTTCCCGGGCTTCGGTGGTACAGTGCGTTTAAGCCGTCTGATCGGTATCGACAACGCCGTAGAATGGATGGCCATGGCCAACCCGAAAAAGCCTGCTGCTGCACTAAAAGACGGTGCTGTAGATGCAGTGGTTGCTGCTGACAAACTTAAAGATGCTGCACTTGATCTGGTCAAACAGGCGATTCATGGCCGTTTAGACTGGAGAACCAAGCGTCAGGAAAAACTGGATCCGGTTAAACTCAGCCCGATTGAACAGATGATGGCGTTTAACTCATCGAAAGGCATGGTTCTGGCCAAGGCCAATCCGACTCAATATCCGGCGCCAAAATTACTGCTTGATTCATTACAGGCCGGTGCAAGCTTGCATCGTGATGACGCGTTAAAAGTTGAAGCTGAAGGCTTTGCCAAAGCTGCAGTTACGCCACAAGCAGGTGCATTGATCGGTTTGTTCCTGAACGACCAGATCGTGAAAAAAACCTCGAAGCGCTACGAAAAAGGTGCGCATCCGGTGAACCAGGCGGCGGTACTTGGCGCTGGGATCATGGGTGGTGGTATTGCTTATCAGGCGGCGAGCAAAGGCACACCAATCATCATGAAAGATATTGGTAATCCACAGCTTGCATTGGGTATGTCTGAAGCGAACAAACTGTTGACCAAACAGGTTGAACGCAAAAAAATGACACCAGCGAAAATGGGTGAAACGCTTGCACGTATCCGTCCGACTTTAAGCCTGGAAGAGTTTAAAGAAGTGGATATCGTGATTGAAGCGGTAACTGAAAACCCTAAAATCAAAGCTGCTGTACTTGCTGATACTGAAAAATCAGTACGTGAGAACACCATCATTGCTTCAAATACGTCTACGATTTCGATCACGCGTCTGGCTGAAAGCCTGCAACGTCCTGAGAACTTCGTGGGGATGCACTTCTTTAACCCGGTACATATGATGCCTTTGGTTGAAGTGATCCGTGGCGCGAAGACCTCTGACGAAGCCATTGCAACGACTGTGGTACTTGCTCAGAAAATGGGTAAAACACCAATCGTGGTGAATGACTGCCCGGGCTTCCTGGTCAACCGCGTATTGTTCCCTTACTTCGGTGCATTTGACCTATTGCTTAAAGATGGCGCTGATTTCCAGCAAATCGATAAAGTGATGGAAAAATTCGGCTGGCCGATGGGCCCTGCTTACCTGATGGACGTTGTCGGTATTGATACTGGCGTGCATGGTGCAGAAGTGATGGCTGAAGGCTTCCCTGACCGTATGAAACCGGACTTCAAAGGTTCGATTCAAACCATGTATGAAAACAAACGTCTGGGGCAAAAGAACGACGTGGGTTTCTACAAGTATGAACTTGACCGTAAAGGCAAGAAAGCGAAAAAAGTTGATCCAACTGCATATGAGCTTGTGGCCTCTGTTGCAACTGTGGAAAAACGTGAATTTGACGCTCAGGAAATCATTGACCGTATGATGCTGGCTTTCTGTAACGAAACGGTTCGTTGCCTGGAAGACAACATTGTCGCGACTGCTTCTGAAGCAGATATGGCAATGATCATGGGTGTCGGTTTCCCTCCATTCCGTGGTGGTCCATGCCGTTACATCGATCAAACCGGTGTAGCTGAGTATGTTGCGCTTTGCAATAAGTATGCGCACCTTGGTAAAGCTTATGAAGCGCCAGAAATGTTGCGTGAAATGGCTGCTAACAACAAAAAATTCTACGGTTAAGGAGCAACGTGAATGGCTACTTTAAATCCACGTGACGTTGTCATCGTCGATGGCGTACGTTCAGCAATGGGTAAAACCAAAAACGGTATGTTCCGCAATGTACGTGCGGACAGCCTGTCTGCTGAACTTGTCCGTGCCCTGATGGTACGTAACGAATTCGACCCGAATGAAGTTGAAGACGTGATCTGGGGCTGTGTGAATCAGACCCTGGAACAAGGGATGAACATTGCCCGTAATATCGCATTACTGGCGGACTTGCCGAAAACTGTGGCTGGTCAAACCGTGAACCGTTTGTGTGGTTCGTCTATGCAGGCGATTCATACTGCGGCTGCGCAAATTGCCACCAATCAGGGTGATATCTTCATCATTGGTGGTGTCGAGCACATGGGTCACGTTGGCATGATGCACGGTATCGACCTGAACCCGGAAGCGTCTAAGCATTATGCCAAAGCGTCCAACATGATGGGCTTGACTGCGGAAATGCTGGGTCGCATGAATGGCATTAGCCGTGAGGAACAGGATGCCTTTGGTGTGGAATCACATCGTCGTGCCTGGGCTGCGACTGAAAATGGTCTGTTCCAGAACGAGATTGTGGGCATTGAAGGTCACAACGCTGATGGTTATAAAGTTCTATGTGATATCGATGAAGTGATCCGTCCGGATGCCAACATCGAATCATTCCGTGCTTTACGTCCAGTGTTCGATCCGAAAGGCGGTACAGTGACTGCGGCAACCTCTTCAGCCTTGTCTGATGGTGCTTCTGCAATGTTGCTCATGTCTTATGAGCGTGCACAAGCCTTAGGTCTTAAGCCACGTGCCGTGATCCGCTCTATGGCAGTTGCAGGTTGTGATGCTGCGATCATGGGTTATGGCCCGGTTCCGGCAACGCAAAAAGCCTTGAAACGTGCTGGCCTTGCCATTTCTGATATTCAAACTTTTGAATTGAACGAAGCCTTTGCTGCACAAGGTCTGTCTGTTCTTAAAGGCTTAGGCATTTATGACAAACAGGACATCGTAAACCATAACGGTGGTGCGATTGCGTTGGGTCACCCGCTTGGTTGTTCTGGTGCGCGTATTACCACGTCTTTGCTTAACGTGATGGAACAGCAAGATACGCAAATTGGTCTTGCGACCATGTGTATTGGTTTGGGTCAAGGTATTGCGACAATTATCGAACGTGTTTAATTCTTAAATACTCAGATAAAAATAAACCCCGCTTAGTGCGGGGTTTTTTTATACAAAAAAAAGAAATTGATGCCCTTTCTTTTTTTGATGATGAATCAGGCTCACCGTTTATTTTTTTGAATGATACAAAATCTGCCGAACGGGTAAGATTCGATTGTGCGCATGAATTAGGCCACACCGTTATGCACACACATAACAAATATGTCCGCAATGAAGTAGACAATCGCATTTTAGAAACTGAAGCAGATAAGTTTGCTTCAGAATTTTTAATGCCTACTGAAGGTTTTTTAAGTACAGTTCCTTCTTATTTAACGATTGAAAATATGATCGACTATAAGAAAGTATGGCGAACATGTTTAAAGGCTATAAATTATAAATCGCATAAATTGCAACGTATAACAGATTGGTTTTATCGAAGTAACTCTATGAAAATTAATACCTTAGGTTATCACATTAATGAGCCTAACGAAACTCACCGTGATGAAAGCGTAATGCTTCCTAAATTAATTTTAACATTAGCTTCAGATCCAAAATTTAGTAAGCAGAAAATGCTCGATGAAATTCGTATATCTGAAAAAGACTTTAATGAACTAACATTTGATTCTTTAATTAAATATGAAGAATCTAAACCTCGACCAAAGCTTTATGTCATTAGTTAAAGCTCTTCAGAGCTTTTTTATTTAAACTAGAATGTTATCCCTTTGTAAAATTGGTTTATTTTTCCACCATTAAAATCTTAATTATGAATCGCTTAAATTTTATCTGTGTATGATCAAGCCTCTTTTTTCCTACTTCCTTAAGGGGTTTATATGAACATGCTTAAAACAATGCTTGCGACTGCAATCGTAGCAACTTCTGCATCTGCAATGGCAACTGAAGCTCAAGTAGCACCTGCTGCTACAACCACTACAGTTCAAACTGTTGCTACAGAAGCGGTTGCGCCTGTGCAAGCAAAAGTTGAAGCTGCTCAAGCCACTGCTACAGATGCAAAACAAGTAACTGAAGCGAAAGTTGAAACAGTAAAAGCTGAAACAACTGCTCAAGTAGAAACTGCACAAGCAACCGCAGAACAACAAGTTGAAGCTGCAAAAACAGAAGTAGCAGAAGCAAAAGACGCAACTGTTGAAACTGCTGCTGAAGTAAAAGACGCGACTACTGAGAAAGCCGAAGCTGCTCAAGCAGAAGTAAAAGCTGAGAAAAAAGGCTGGTTCTCTTGGTTTAAAAAAGCGGCTTAAGCTTTTTAAAAGCATAAAAAAGATGTCATTACGACATCTTTTTTTGTTTTATGTAGTCTCATTTAAGCTCAAGAATTTAAAAAAATCCTCAATCTTCTATTCAACCTTCTGCGCCAGCATGGTGGCAAAGTGCTGTTTAATCCGTTGGCCTTGTGCATCCACCCGATGCAGCTCACCAATATTTTCATTGTATTTCACAATCTTCCAGTCCTCATAATAAGCCCGCAACTCCCCCGGCTTAAAGCTAAATGGAAAATCGGGCTGTACCTGAATCTCTGGCGTATCCATCGCACAAACAATCAGGTTATAACCACCCGGCACGGTGGCCTGCTGCATCTGCGCAATCAAGGGTGCAATGGTTTTGGCCTCGAGGAACATCATCACCACGGTGCAGTAAATGAAGTCATACTGGCCTGTAATACTGGTATCTGTGTTGAGATCACGGCGCTGGATCTGCACGTGATCAATGTGCTCCGTCTGCACAATCTGTCTTAAGGTCTGCAAACTGTTTTCATTGACATCCCAGGCTTCGACATTAAAACCATTCTGACTTAAATACAGTGCATTACGTCCTGTACCGCAACCGACGTCCAGCGCACGGCCACCCTTTAAATAGGGCATGGCCGCCAGCACTTCAGAATGGGTAGGATTCAACTGATATTTTTTGATGAAGTAATCTTCAGGCCGGCAATAAAAACGCAGCTGGCATTCGACATCCTCGCTGGCAGAAACAATCTTGTGCCAAGCCTCAGGTTCAATAAATGGCGGTTGCTGTTCTGGTGTAAATACATGTTCAGATTGCACCACACCGGATGCTTCCAGCATGGCAAAACGCAGCTCGCCTTTAAGTAGCGTCAGTTTGGCCCAAGTCCCTGCTTTGGTATTGTGCTGATTCTTGAAGCCCTGAGGAATACTCTTTTCTGTCCAGACCGGAAGTTGCTTATAACAAATCAGTTCTTGCATCAATATCGCCCTCCATCTCATGCATGCGCCGCCTGTCATGCTTATAGCGACGGTTTTATTCATTTCAGCATAGCTGGTTCAGGCCGGAATTGGAATCAGCGCTTATTTACGCTGTGCCAATACAGCAGCAAGATGCAGACCAAATCTGGAAAATAAAAAAGCTGCCTCGATCGACAGCTTGAGTTTAGCCAGAGAATGAATAGGGTGACTGGATTAATGCAGTAGTTCTGATTGTAGCCAGCGCATATAATTTTCCTGATCCATAAAATCCGGCGCGCCTTCCAGATCCAGACTGAAATATTGCTGATTAAACTGGATCACAATCTGTTCAGTATAGTGCCAGTCCTCGATCAGCTTGAAATATTGATTCAAGAAAAATCGGCTCCTGCCCTCATTATTCAGACTTTGTAGTTTTGGACATATTTTATTTGCGACAAACTCACCGTACACCTGCTGAATATCAGCAAAAACCTGAATTGTTTGCATGACTCACCTGCTTAAATGTTATGTCGTGATCTGTGCGACACATTCAATTTAAGCACTGAGTTTGAACAGCAGATGACAGTCATGTGGCAATCCTGTGATTGCCTACAGGGTTATAACTTGTTTTCAACCGCTTTCTGGTTTGCTGTCGCAATCTGTTGCATCTGTTTATTCAGATTTAATATTTCTTTATACAGCGCATTAAACTCTTGCACTGCTTTATCTTCATAAAACATGAAGGTTTTATTTTTCTTTTGCCATTTATGCTTTTTCAATACGGCAAACAAGGCATCGGCCTTGGCCAAAGTCTGTTTTTCAATTTCAAAAATGACATGCGCATTACTATTTTGTTGACTATCTTTCAGGGTCTGGCTCAGTTGCTGGCGATAACGGTTTTTAATATCCAGTTGCTGCGCCTTGTCGATCAGTTCGGCATCTCGCTGCTGAATTTTCTGCTGATAGCTGTTGACGATATGATGAACCTGCTTGAGCATGGCTTCAGTTTCTTTATAGTCTTGTGCCTGATCCTTGGCCAGGCGGTCGATATCCAGAAAATTCTGCCAGTTGGCCGCTTTTAAATCACGCAGGTACTGATTCCGCTCCTCGGCACTGTCACGCAATTGACCCAGCATGAATTCAGCCATGATGGCATAGTCTCCATCCAACCGGTCATCTTCAAGCTCAAGCTCAATCGGCTTAGACCAGTCCTGCGCTTGCTGCGCAATGCTCTCGGTCTTTTCTTCAAGCACAGTTTCATATTCGAGCAAATCAGCCTGATGTTTTTTCTGGGCAGAGTTTTGATAAAACAGTCCGATAAAAATTGCCAGTGTCACAGCGGCTAAAATCATAAAAACACGCGGCATGCACATGCTCCCCTGCTGCAAGTTATGTATAGATTTCCTTTTTATCAATATGCTTATTTTTTAAGCATAAATCAATTCTTCTATACAAAACCTCTGCAAAGGCACGGACTGTTCCAAAAGGAAATCAGATCGAAATCCTGTTTTAAACTCACGCTGTATCGTTTGACTTTATCTAGCAAGCGTTTGCCGAACACCATTCATTCAGCAGCGCCCGGTCAATATTATTCAGGTTGAACTGTTCTCGGGCAGTCTGAACTGAAGTTGCATTACGGTTAATGCCAAATGGCACCAGCATCAGATAAATACCATCACGTGGGTCAGCAGAGCGCAAACCATCCGCAATCGCCTGCACATACTGTTGCAGCCCCGGTGGCAGGCTATCCAGTCGTGCCGGATTGCTGCTAGGTAGAATGTCGAGATCACCCGCGAAATCAGTATTGACCGTGTAGTCCTGCAATTCGCGTTCAATCTTCATCATCCGCATCTTTAACGCCTTTTTCTGGCTGGATTGTTGTTGCAGGGGAAGCATGAACTCTGTTTCTTCACGCAATTCACGATCTGCCATCACGGTCAGTGTCGGTAAAGTGACTGAATCTGGTGCGGCATGTGCATCGACCATGCGCAGTGCAGTAAACAGGCTCAGTAACATCAGGAAAGTTGTGCTAAGGGGACGCATAAGGAAAACCTCCGCATCATCATTTCAGGGGGAGAGACCCTATTGTTCCTTAAACTTGTGTAAACATGATCAGTATTACTGTGAGTATTGATACACGGTCATTTCAGCATGATTACTGGCGTATCTTTCGATGCTGGTTTTAAGCGGGCGATTAGAAATTCATGCTCCTTTTACCGTAAATTTTAGCAATAAAAAATCCCCGACTGGCGGGGATGGATAGGTAGCATTGGACAGTATTTCAGGGCTGTTTCGGTAATTGTATGACAGCAGGTACATTAAGGTGATTTTCAAGCAGGTCGATATTCACCTTGTCCAGATTGATCTGGATCTTCATATTGCGATCTGGCTGTAGGCTGTTACTTCGATCAATGCCAAAATTTTCCAGAATGGTATATAACCCTTGGGTTGGATCACTGGATTGCAGTCCCTGGGCAATGGTGAGCACGTACTGCTGTAGTGCCGGTGACAGTGAATCTAGATCAGGGGCTTCTATGGGCTGGATCTCGAGGTTTGCCACCACATCAGGATTGACCATGAAATTCTCTGCATCCCGGGTACCACGAATCACCTGATGCTGTAAGGCGCGCAGATTCTTTTCTTCCTGTACAAAAGGCACATAGCCGGTTTCATTACTCATTTCAGGTTCGGCCATCACGGTCAGGGTCGGTAGCGTCACGACCGCTTGCTTGTCCTCGGCTTGTGCTCCGATGCTGTAAACACCGAGCATGAGTCCGAATATAGACATTTTCATGATATTCATTGGTTTGCCTTTCCCCTATTATTGATGGCCCAAATACTGCAACTGACGATGATCCAGTCTATTTTCAATATTCTTATCTACTAGATTACATTGATTAATTGGATAACTCATGCTTGCTCAGATGAATGGCAACTCATGTGAATTATCCTGAAAGTCAGCAAAGCATGGACTCATCGTCTGAAAGCCGAATAGTGAGGCAAAACCACTGTTTTCAGCTGAAAGACAAAATGACAGGCGAAAAAAAACCTCAAACAATGTTTGAGGTTTTTTCGAATATGGTGGCGAGACCCAGGATCGAACTGGGGACACACGGATTTTCAATCCGTTGCTCTACCTACTGAGCTATCACGCCGATGCGGTGTATTAAGCCGTATCTGGCTGCATTAGTCAATCAAAATTATAAAAAAAATAATTGAATGACTGAATTTTGGTCTAAAAAAAATCCCTGATGGGATCAGGGATTGAAAACTTTAAAATGTTTTAAAATATGGTGGCGAGACCCAGGATCGAACTGGGGACACACGGATTTTCAATCCGTTGCTCTACCTACTGAGCTATCACGCCGATGTCGCGTATTAAACAGTTTCAGCTTTAAATCGTCAAGAGCGCAGAGAATAATTTTCATCAAATGTTTACTTTTCCATCAACTCGCATCAATTTGAGTCATAAATTAAACAGTTTTTACCAAAGACTTCACCAATAAAACAAATCTGCGGTCTTATTTACAAAAAAGCAGCCCGAAGGCTGCGACTGCTTGATCTATTTTTAGATTTTTTCCAGATTGGCCAGACAACGATGGATGGCACCACACCCCGGCACAAAATTCTTGACCCCTTTTTCTTCTTCCATGCGGCAGACTTCACTGACCAGCCTTTCTGCAACGCCACGCCCGCGGTTGGCCGGATGCACCACGATATTTTCCAGAATCCGGCTTTCTCCCTGTCCGGTGCACCAGATTGCCCCGATAATCTTGGTATTAAATTCTGCACTATAAACTGAGGTATACTGTGTAAGGTTTTGCTCTAGTTGTTCCATGGCATCTGCCCCATCGCTAAATTCAGGGCTAGTGTCATACAGTCGCTCAAGCTGGCTGCGCACTTCATCATTTTCTAAAGAAGTATAAGCATGTACGGTAATAGGCATTGATAAACCCTCCTGAGCAATCTAATATGCAGTGACGTCGTCACGGCGAAAATATTTTCTACATCAATCATTTTGACGTATTTGAGGAACGTGTCTATGACAGATCGTATCAGTGAAGTGGTAAGAAATACCAACGAAACCAAAATTCGAGTTCGTTTGAATCTCGACGGTACTGGTCAAGGCACCTTAAACACGGGTATTCCATTTTTAGACCATATGATTGATCAAATCAAGCGTCATGGTTTGTTTGATATTGATATTCATTGTGAAGGCGATCTGGAAATTGATGACCATCATACCGTAGAAGACTGTGGTATTACCTTGGGTCAGGCTTTTGCACAAGCGCTGGGCGATAAAAAAGGCCTGAAACGCTACGGTCACTTTTATGCACCACTCGATGAATCTTTAAGCCGTGTTGTGGTGGATCTGTCCGGTCGTCCAGGCCTGTTTATGGATATTCCATTTACCCGTGCCATGATCGGCCGTTTTGATGTGGATTTATTCTCTGAATTCTTCCAGGGCTTTGTCAATCATTCATTGATGACCGTGCATATCGACAACCTGAAAGGCAAAAACAGCCATCACCAGATCGAAAGCGTATTTAAAGCTTTTGCGCGTGCGCTGCGTATGGCCTGTGAAGTGGATCCGCGTGCTGCGAACACGGTCGCTTCAACCAAAGGAACGCTGTAATGACCCGTATTGCCCTTCTTGATTATGGCATGGGAAATTTGCACTCTGCAGCAAAAGCACTCGAACATGTCGGTGCCACGGTTGATGTGACCAATGATCCCAAATTGATTGCGCAAGCAGACAAAATTGTCTTTCCGGGTGTAGGCGCCATGCGTGACTGTATGCAAGGTATGCATGAAGCAGGTATCGATGAAGTGGTACGCAATGCAGTGTTTAACAAACCAGTACTGGCAATCTGTGTCGGTATGCAGGCCTTGATGCAGCATTCTGAAGAGAATGGTGGCACAAATGCGCTGGGTATTTTCAAAGGTGCGGTCAAGCATTTCCCGGAAATGGCCGGTCTAAAAGTGCCACATATGGGCTGGAATCAGGTACATCAGGCCAATCCAGACCATCCGATGTGGAACAATATTGAACAGGATGCGCGGTTCTACTTTGTACATAGCTACTATGTCGAGCCACAAGATTCAGAGCTGGTAGCTGCCAGCTGTACCTATGGCATCGAGTTCTGTACCGCGATTCATCAAGAAAACCTGTTCGCGACCCAGTTCCATCCGGAAAAGAGCCATACCGCAGGTTTGCAATTACTGAAAAACTTTGTGGACTGGAAAATCTGATTTTCCTTTCACTTAAAAAGCTCGCAGATTGCGGGCTTTTTTATTCATTTAGATTAGTTCACTGCTAGTGATTCTGACTATTTTTTAGTCATTAAAATTGTTATGATGTTGAAGTAACTCATTATATTTAAAAATAATTAAACTCAGGGGAAATACAATAATGAATCCACACTATCCAAGCAATGAATCAGCTTTAAGCCCAAATGGTCGTTTTGGCCGCTTGTCTTATCTCGGCTGGAACATGCTAATGACCTTTTCGCTCCTGATCATCATTGGGATCATTGCAGCTTTTTCACCTGGCCTATTTATGGATAGCTCTGCCTTGGCAGGCTCATCCATGGTTGCAACTGTTCTCATCGGACTCGCTTACTTGGTCATGCTTTATTTTAGTTTTGTTTTTACTATTCGCCGTCTACATGACCGCAATCATACTGGATGGTTATCGCTGCTGATCTTGGTTCCGCTACTCAATCTGATTTTTATCCTTTATCTGATTTTTGCCAAAGGTGATGACAGAAGCAATCAATACGGCCCGCGACGTACCACCAAAGCTTGGGAAAAGGTGTTGGGATTGATTTATGTACTTATTTTTCCAATCGGTATTTTAGCCGCGATTGCAATCCCAGCTTATCAAGACTATGTGACGCGTGCTCAACAGGCGCAGATGGAACAGAGTAGCTATCACACTGATTAATCCTATTTAAATTTTGTATAAAACTCATTCTTTATGGGCTTTATTTTTGCCTAGCGCTAGAAAAGTGATTAAGCTGAACGCATTCATTTCATGATTAATGCGTATGGAACAGCTGCTGGACATTTTACCAAGCAAGGAAAAAATTCAGACCTTTCCTGTATTTCAAAATCTTCCGATGCAACAGATTCAGGTGATTAATAGCCTGGAACAGTGTCATGCCCTTGAACATGAGCTAAAAAGCTGTGCAGTCCTGGGTTTCGATTCTGAATCCAAGCCCACCTTTAAAGTCGGTGAAGTCTCCACTGGGCCACATCTGATTCAGCTGGCGACTTTAGACAAAGCCTATTTATTTCAAATGAGTCCGGCGATCTGGACATTTCTCGTGCCGATTTTTGCCAATCGTGATCAGATCAAGGTTGGTTTTGGCCTGAAAAATGATGCGCATCTGTTTCGTAAACGAGGCATAGAACTGAATAGCGTGATTGAGCTGTCGAAATGCTTCGGTCATTTTGGTCTAAAAAATCCGGTCGGACTGAAAAATGCCATCGCCCTGTTATTTGGACTAAATTTCCCTAAATCGAAACGGATTAGCACTTCCAATTGGGCCAGTAAAAACTTAAGTGCAGCCCAGATTGACTATGCAGCTGCAGATGCCTATGCGCCAGTGTTGGTATTTGAAGAATTGCTGCGCCGAAATCTACTCCCCAAAGAGATTCCGAATACATCACTGAAATTACGTCTACGCCCTTCGTCAAGGCTTTAATGTCTTCAGCACACCGCAACAATGTAACTTTGTGTAAATCAGATTCTGCCCCAAAAGTTGGCAATATTAAGACTGCTTAAATGCCCATCCCAAGTGAATTTAGCAACTTTCAGCGTCTCTTTAACTTGGAACTTAACTTCAGATAGAATCATGCCCAATCTTGAGGCATAAAATCTCAAAAAGCACCATAAAATTCAAATTAATTTACTGATTTTATTTACATTTTAAAACAATAACCATTTTCAAACTTAGCAATTTAAATATATTCAACTTTTTATAATTTCTTTATTTTTCATGATCTATTTGCAGTTTCTCCGTTCTGTTTTTTATTAAAAAATTTGCTAAAACATGAGCCATCTTATTCATCATCCGATCAGGATGTGCATGTTCTAGAGGGTTAATACACATGTTCAGTTTATTGAATGAAAAAATCAGTGGCGTGCTGAGTCTGGCACTGCAAGGGATTACGACAGCACTGGGTGTGCTGACTAAAACGGTGATCACCGTGGTAGATGAAGTGGTATCAACCGTATCGGATCTGACTGCGCCTCTTAGCGCTCAGCTCGGTGCACTGCCCGTTGTCGGAGATCTGCTATCGACCGTCCTGAATGTCAGCACTGGTCTGGTCAGTGGCGTCAGCGCAGGTGTACATGCCATCTCGGACCAGTGGATTGCAGGAGACTTAGCAGGCGGTGTTAATACTGCCTTGAATGGTACGACTGATCTGCTGGGTCAGGGTCTAGGGGGTGTATCTGACATTCTGGACAGTGTGCTTGCCGCTACGGCTCCATTGACTGCTCCATTGGCTAACTTACCGATCCTGGGTGATGTGGTGACCGCGATTGGGCAGACTGGCAGCAATCTAAGTGGTCTGGTCGATGAAACCGGACAATATGTGGCAGCAATCAATCCACTTGAGCTGATTAACAATACCCTAGAAAATCCGGTCGCCAGTGTCGGCGGCGTAATTCAGGATGTATCGGGCACACTGGATGCCCTGCTCAATGACCTGGTTCCGGTCACGGACGTCGCGACCAGCCTGCCAGTTGCAGGTACGGTGGTCGGTTTAGTGGGTGAAACTGTCAGTACAGTCAATCAGGGACTTTATGAGTTGGGAGCGCAGCTGGGCCAAGTCAATTCACTAGACCATCTGTCTCAAACTTATAGCTATGTCTAATCAGTCTGACAGTGAAAATAAAGCAGATCGTATGCGCAGTCGCTGAATCATTAAAAGGATAAAAATAAATTACCTGACTGCGACCTGTCTTCGGACAGGTTTTCTTTATTGATACTGTTTAAGAGTTAGAAATTTCGACTTTATTTGCTAAGATGAACTCACTCAAATTCATTCTAAAGATTAAGCAAGGAGCGAAAGCATGCTGATCATCCCTGCAATTGACCTGAAAGATGGCAAATGTGTCCGTTTAAAACAAGGTCGTATGGAAGACGATACCGTATTTTCTGACGATCCGGTCGCAACAGCACAGCATTGGGTAAATGAAGGCGCTCGCCGCTTGCATTTAGTGGATTTAAACGGTGCTTTCGCAGGTACGCCTATCCATAAGCCAGTGGTTGAAGCCATTGCCAGAGCGCAGCCAGATTTACCGATCCAGATTGGCGGCGGTATCCGTTCGATGGAAACCATCGAGCATTATCTGCAAGCAGGCGTATCTTTTGTGATTATTGGTACCAAAGCAGTTCAGGATCCTGAATTTGTGGAAGAAGCATGCAAAAAATTCGCGGGTCATATCATTGTCGGCATTGATGCCATGAATGGCATGGTGGCAACCGATGGCTGGGCCAATGTGACGGATGTCAAAGCGACAGATCTGGCCAAGCGTTTTGCCGATGCGGGCGTATCCAGCATTGTCTATACTGACATTGCCCGTGATGGCATGATGCAGGGTGTGAATATTGAGCAAACCGTAAATCTGGCACAATATTCAGGTTTACCTGTGATTGCTTCAGGCGGCGTAACCAATATGGATGACGTCCGTAACCTGAAAGATCAGCCGGGTATTCTAGGTGCTATTACTGGTCGTGCCATTTACGAAGGTACATTAAGCCTGCGTGAAGCGCAGTTATTGTTAGATGAACAACAGGCGCTATAATTAAGCCTGCTGCACAAGAGGTCTTCGGGCCTCTTTTTTATTTGTTATTTTCCGATCTCCTGATATGTCGACCCTCATCTCCACTTTTCGCTCTCCCGCTCTGGCAGCCAAACTTCCGCAGCTTGCTTTAATTCTGATTACCCTGATCTGGGGCGGCAGTTTTATTACCGTACAATACGGGCTGAATTTTAGCAGCCCGATTATGTTTGTTGGGCTGCGTTTTGCTGCAGCCGCCATTGCCGTGACCCTGATCTCATTAAAATCTTTAAAAGGCATGACCCTCAAGGAAATTATTGCCGGCGCGGTGATTGGGCTCATGATCGCCATCGGTTACGGCACCCAAACCGTGGGATTGCAAACGATTAGCAGCAGCGAGTCTGCTTTTTTAACCGCCTTGTATGTTCCACTGGTACCAATCCTGCTCTGGCTGCTGTTTGGTCAAAAACCACAGGTGATGACCTGGATCGGGGCATTGTTTGCCTTTATCGGGTTAGTGTTTTTGACTGGTAATGGCTTTGCAGCAATTCAGCTCAGTTTTGGACAAACTTTGACTTTACTTGGCTCCATTGCCATTGCCCTGGAGATTATTTTGATCAGTTATTTTGCTGAGCAGGTGAATGTACGCCGGGTCACAGTGCTGCAACTGATTTTTGCGTCCTTGTTCTGCTTTATGATTGCACCTGTTTTAGGTGAATCTCAGCTACCTGAATTTCACTGGCATCTGGCAGGCATTTTAGTCGGTTTAGGCATTGCCAGTGCGATGATTCAACTGGTTATGAACTGGGCACAACGTAGGGTAGCTCCATCACAGGCAGCAATTATCTATGCCGGTGAACCGGTATGGGCAGCACTTTTTGGCCGACTTGCAGGAGAACGCCTACCTGCACTGGCACTGTTGGGCGGATTGATGGTGGTACTGGGCGTAATTGCCAGTGAATGGAAACCGAAGTTTTTAAAGCGGAAAGTAAAAGAATAAATCACTTAATTTCCTATTTTTAATCCCCCTAAATTCCCCTTTTAAGAAAGGGGAATTTTTTATATTTAATTTTAGAAAGACACCATCTTGCCCGGATTTACCAGTGCTCCCAGTCCATAGGCAGTTTTGGCAATTGGAATCACCACAGGGGCAAGTGTGCGACCAAACAACATATCCTGATGCTGAATAGTGGTCAGCATATTGAAATCATCTGCCTTGCCACAGAAATCATCTGCAATCGCTTTACCGATACGCACCGTTTGCGCCACACCATGCCCACTCCAGCCTTGCACGGCATAAATCGGGAATTTATGGCCAAATTTACGGCTGTCGGCTGCACCATTCATGGTCAGATCCGTGGTTCCACTCCAGACAAAATCCAGCTCAACCTGTTTTAATTGTGGGAATACATGCTGAATTCGACCTAACAAATACTGATGGGTTTTTTCAGGACTCCAACACGAACCTGTCCCTTCACCACCAAATAAAATTCGGTTTTGAGACACACCCCGGTAATAATCAATCTGGAACTGGGTGTCGTAGACAGGCGCATCGGTTGGCAATAGCTCTTTTAAATTTACTTCTAAAGGCGCTGTGGTACATACATAAGTATAAAATGGAATTGTGGTCTGATTATTCTTTTGCAGCAGTTTAAACGAAGCATGATGTACGCCCATGACCACACTCTTACGCGCTTTTATTACGCCACTTATGGTCGTGACATAAATCCCATCTTCACGCTCTTCTACTGACACCACTTCAGTTTGTTCAAACACCTGTCCACCGTTTTGGCAGAAGCCATAAACCAGTCCACGGTTCAGTGCGAGTGGATGGATATGTCCCCCCAGCGAGTCAATTAGACCACCACAATAATTCTCTGAAGCAATATGCTGTTTCAGCTCATGCTCACCGACAATTTTGGTGTGGTCTTCACCTAAAAATTTACGTGCATCTGCCCCTCGAGTTAAACCAACCAAGTGCCCTTCATGCACTGCTGCGGTAATATGTCCACGTTTACGCTGTAGCTCAAGTTGGTATTTTGCTGCAATGTCATCGATTAAAGACATCGCTTCAGTAGAGCTAAAGTGCCAGAGTTTTTTTGCATCTGCATAGCTGAAATGCTCAATCATTTCTGACGCTTCCCAACGCGCTAGCCCCGGTGTGAGCTGTCCACCATTACGTCCTGAAGCAGCGCCACCAATGCGATTTTTTTCTACCAAAATGGTATCTATGCCATGTTCAGACAGATGGAGTGCTGTCGATGCTCCAAGTAGCCCACCACCAATCACCACCACATCACATTCAAGATCGGCATTTAAACCTGGAAACGCATGCCCAGTTTCGAGTGAGCTTTCATAGTAATTGGCAGGATGTTCAAAATTGCCATGTTTGGGATTAATCCAGTTCCACTCTTTGCCACTCTGTGTATTAATACTGGCTTTAAACTCGACATCTTCAATAAATTTTGGTTTATTCATTTCATCTTCTCACTATTACTTCAATACAATTGATTCGATTTTAGTAAGCACTACTAATCACAATATTCTGTTTACGCAGACGCTTATACATATAGAGCAGCACGCCTACTGCGAGCCAAATACAGCCACAGATCAAAGCTGACATTTCCAGGTTGATCCATAAACCCAACATCACGCCCACCGAAAGCAGGGGCAAAACCAAGTTAAGGAAGACATTTTTTAAGCCTTGACGCTGTTTGTCCTGAACAAAGAATTTTACAAATACCGAGAAATTCACTGCAGTAAAGGCAATCAGGGCACCAAAACTCACCATACTCACCACTGTCGCAAGATCAAGGCTGATGGCGAGGAGTGAAGTTAAGCCAATGAACAGCACGGCATAAAGTGGTGTACCCAACTTGTTATGCACTTGACCGAATGTGCCTTTATGGAAAATTCCGTCACGTCCCATGATATGGATTAAACGCGAGGCACTGGCATGAGTCGCCAAACCTGAAGCAAAGGTATTCATGATTTGCGCGCAGAGGAACACCGCCTGAAATAGTGCCCCACCGACATACATCACAATTTCAGGCAATGCTTCATCGGGGTTGTTAAAGCGGACATTGCTGGGGAAATACAACTGGATAAACCACGATGCCGAGAAGAAAATCACCCCGCCTGTCAACGTGGTCAGCATTACAGCACGTGGAATATTTTTTTTCGGGTCTTTAGTTTCGTGTGATATTGTCGTCACGGCATCAAAGCCCAGAAACGAGAAACATAAAATTGATGCCCCGGCAATTAACGGCAATATACTGCTATCGCCGTTCAATAATGGCGTCATGGTCAGGACGTGATGATAACCTTGCTCCGTACCTATGCCCTTGATCACCAGATAGATAAACAGCAGCATTAAAATCAAGGGAGCCACCACAAAAACCAGGCTTAAGTTCGCCAAGATATTAATGCGGAAACAGTTAATCAGGGTCACCAAACCGGTAAAGATACAGACCCACACCCAATATGGCACGCCTGGAATCAGGGCTTCCAAATAGATCCCGGCCAGTAAAGCATTCACGAGCGGCAGCAATATATAATCCATTAAGGCACACCAGCCAACAAAGAAACCGGCTTTCGGCCCGCAAGATTCCGCCGTATAAGTATACGCCGAGCCCGGTTTTTCTGTCTGGCGACTAAAGCGCGCATAGCTGAATGCCGTTAACAGCATGGCACCTAAGGCAAGGATATACGCGAGTGGAACACGTCCCGCAGTGATGCCGGAAACAATCCCAAAGGTATCAAAAACAACCATCGGGGTCATATATGCCACACCAATGATCACGACCTGCCACAAAGACATTTTTTTGAAAGCAACTTGTGCTTTTTCCATTGATGTCACCTGAACATTATTTATTTTCGTTATTTGTTCAATTGCAATGACTATGCCATATAATAAAAATATAAATAAATTGAGTGAGGATGGAAAATGCCAAAGTACAATTTAGAAACTCGAATTGCAGCCATTCAGATGTATAAAAAGACCGATTACAAGGTGGCTGTCTGTAAAGAATTTGGCATCTCTCGGGTGACTCTGGATGCATGGATCCGCCTTGAAGAAGAAACTGGCGACTTGGTCCAGAAACCTGTAAAAAACCGCGGCGCACCGGGCCATATTAAAGATTGGAATGAATTTCAAGTGTTTGTAAGATCTTTAAAATTTCAAAATATTAGTGATTTGGTTCCAATATTTGAACAGCGCTTTGGTTATGCAGTTTCTTATGCGGTTCTGGTGCGTGCTATTCATGTTTTAGGCATGCGTCGCCGTCGTGGTCGCTTTTATTCTTAAATTAAAAATGAGCCCGACAATAAAATAATTCGACCTGTTAAATTTAAAAAAATAAATGTACATTAATGTAAGTTTTATTTATTAAAAACGTAAACTATATTTATTAAAAAAGTAAATTTATAAAACAAAAAAGTAAAGTCTAAATATTAAAAATGTAAATTTATAAAATTAAAAATATTTAGCAATGTTCGTCATTATGTTCAATGATGATAAGAATTGCTCCCTAAAATAGAGCAAGCTTGAATAAAAGTGGTGCGAGTTGGTAATTTTTTCAGCCTATGCAGACAGATGGAATCCGTTCTATTGCATGAGGCATAAAAAAGCAGCACTTTGGCTGCTTTTTCTACAATAAAATTTAGGATTTATACATCGGTCGATTGTCATTCAAGCGCATGATGCCACGAATCGCCCGATACACAATCCAGATCCAGGCCAGAAAGACCACCAACAAACAGAAAGCGGATGCACCAAATGCCACGCCTGCAAACAGGTTCGGATCTTCGCCAGTAAAGAACAGAAACAAAAATGGAATAAAGGCAATGATATTCCAGACCAGATACCACCAGAAACTGCGGATCTGCCAGGTGAAGTGGCTTTCAAAAATTGAACCACGTACATCGCGACGTTTGACATAGTTAATGATCAACGCCACGACAGCCAAGAGGCCAGCACTAAAAATGGCCACAATATATAAAATGTACAGTGCAAAAGTCAGTGTGCGATTTGGGTCTTTATCAATGGAATAGTTCACGTCCCCTCCTGATCTTTCCCCTAAATATTTAAACTGTTAAATGGGGAAATTAGCCATATAATCAAAATGATGTTAAAGGCTATAGTACAAAAATATATCTGACGGAATGGTTGTTTTTGTGTTTTATGTCGCAGTTTTTGCTGTGCCAACCATGCCGCAGGCCAACCACCTAAAAAAGCCACCAGATGCAGGGTATTTTCCGGAATACGTTGCTTACCCGATTGCGCCGCTTCCTTGTCCTGCGCATACAACCAGTAACTCAATGCATTCATCAAACTGATCAGCAACAAGACCAGTCCGCTGAGCAGACCGCCCAAAGTCAATGCGGTCAGCAACAGAATATAAACCACACAGGCAATCTGCATCGGTTGTAATTTCTGTGACTGCTGTTGCTTGGAGGGTTTGAATTTAACCTGAGACATTTTGGTTTGCGATGCTTTCAGATACATGACCTGCTGTGCTTTGTATCGTCCGCGCTCATCTAAAATGACCGTGTAATCTAAGGCACAGCCGACGATCGGACGCGGACCTTGCTTGGCAAAGTCCTTGATATGCAGAAATACGCGATCTTTGGCCGAATCATTGGGCTGAATAAAGCCATAACCCTTGTCATCAAACCACTCTACTAAACGTCCCTGATCGCGCATATCCCCTGTCCTTTTGTCTTTATAAATTTTAAATATTTAAGCTGTAACGAATTTTAATCGCTCAATCAACATATTACGCATCTCGACTGGATTTTTTTGCAAAATATCTTCGCCAGTACGACCCAGTGCCGCGTTACGCTGTGCCACCTGTAAACGCATCATCCAGAAACGTCCTGCGGCCATGGCCAAGTACAACTCTAAACATGATTTTTCATCTGCTGTTAAGGGGCGGACGCTTTCATAGGCATTTAAAAAGGCAATGGCTTTTTCTTCGTTTAAAGTGACATCCGGATAGTTGGTGCAAAAGTCATTTAAAGTAATCGCGATATCAAATAAAAATTCATCTTTGTTTAGTTCATAAAAATCCAGAATACCGTTGAGTTGATCACCCTCAAATAAGGTATTGTCCCGGAACAGATCGGAATGAATAAAGCCACGTGGACGATCTGGATAGACTGCTGTTAAAGCGTCATACAGGCCTAAAAGCTTGCCGAGCAACACTTTATCGGCCGGACTTAAACTTGGTTTGATTTCTTGGGACACGGCCAGCCAATACGCATGATCACGCACGAAATTACGTTCTAATTTGAAGTCCTGCAATGCCACATGCATTTTTGCCTGCGCCACTGCAATTGCTTCAACTTGTGCCACGGTCGATGGCATGGGATGCTCACCCAATAGGCGCGGTGCAATCTGTGCCGGTTTATCTTTAATACTATGAATAGCCTTGCCTGAATGCGATAAAGGCACCGGAACGGCCAAGCCTGCTTTGCCCAAATGTTGTAATACAGGCACAAGTTCCCCTGCCGCCTGTTCATCCATATCCTCAAACACGGTCAGCACATAGTGTGCGTCTTCGCAGACCAAAAAATAGTTGGTATTTTGAATACCGCCTTGAATCGGAATCAGATCAACCGCCTTTAAACCGTAGGGCGCTGCAAAATCCTGAACTTCCTTTAAAGTCAAAGTGGTATAAACCGACATAGAAAACCTGCGAAAAAACTTACATAATTTTGCTAGAATACCGTTTCCATCTGCCAAGGTGTAGCGCTTGCGTGGGTGAGTTTCATAATCGGCTGTAATAATTGGAAAAATTTATGCTAGCTAAACGTATTATTCCTTGCCTCGACGTTGATAATGGTCGTGTGGTCAAGGGTGTTCAATTCCTTGATATTCGTGATGCAGGTGACCCAGTTGAGGTCGCACGTCGTTATAACGAACAAGGTGCCGATGAAATTACTTTCCTTGATATTACCGCTACACATCATGGACGCGACACCACTTACCGTACTGTAGAACGTATGGCTGAATCGGTTTTCGTCCCCCTGACGGTCGGTGGCGGTGTGCGTAAAGTCGAAGATATCCGTTTGCTGCTCAATGCTGGTGCAGATAAAGTCAGCATCAACTCGGCAGCAGTATTTAATCCGGAATTTGTCCAGGAAGCATCACAACGTTTTGGCGCACAATGTATCGTGGTCGCCATTGATGCCAAAAAAACCGGCGAAGATAAATGGGAAATTTTCACCCACGGCGGCCGCAAACCGACCGGCATTGATGCCTTGGAATGGGCAGAACAAATGGCCAATTACGGCGCAGGTGAACTCCTGATTACCTCAATGGATGCCGACGGCACCAAAGCCGGTTATGACATCGCCCTGATGCGTGCTATCAATGACCGCGTCACTGTACCGACTATTGCCTCTGGCGGTGTAGGAAATTTACAACATCTGGCAGACGGGATTATTCATGGCGGTGCTGATGCGGTACTGGCAGCGTCAATTTTCCATTTTGGTCAACATACCATTCCTGAAGCCAAAGCCTATATGGCAGCGCAAGGCATTGAAATGCGCCTTTAATTCAAAAACGAATTCCTATTTAAAAAAAGAGCATCACAACGATGCTCTTTTTTATTTCTACAGGATAAGCCTAGGCAATAAATCATTTGGAAAATACTCTCATCATCTGTGGCACATCCGGGTTTGCTCTAATGATGACTGCTTTGAAAAAGTATATCCATCGTTCTGTGGATTAAAGCAGAACAGCAAACACGACAAAAAAGAGTTAATAGAAAAGGACTTGTATGTTCAAAATGATATTTAGGGATTGTTATTGATCAATAGCCGCCGGACAGCACGAAGCTTTCCAGTGCTGAGCAGCTTAAATATAAAGGACGTTATTTTCTTTCAATATTCACCCCAGTATGAGGATGAACAAGATCGCTCTATTTTGACCGATATTCAAAAGTAAAAATTAAATAAAAAAAAGGAGTCTTTCGACTCCCTATAAAACCAAGAAAAGACTACAGCACTTGGTATTGAAAATAACTTATTACACCACACACCCCAGTATGAGGCTTCACTCACCGACAGCAGTGAATATAGGCCAAATCAAAAGGACAATATTGACAATACATCTGCATTTTATTGACAAATCACGACAAGAACCGGGTTTTAGCGATTTAATGGCCTATTTAAGTGATTGGTCGCAGGATTTTTAGCAATTTTAGCCGGAGTTTCTGCCCACTTGGCTGGAAAATAACGGTCTGCCCAATAGTTCAGTTTTTTCGAGATTGGTGCAGGCAATACCATACCTAAAGGGTTCTGCTCCTGTAAATCTGCGGAGGAAATCACCCGGGTACCCAGCAGATAGTCGAACCAGGGTTTGGTCACACACCAGTTGGCATCCTGATTACTATTCATGTGATGATCATAATGCCAAGGCAGCTTTTTTTTGGCCCATTCTGGCTCCAGATGGGCACGACGATGCCGATAATAATAATTGCCTGCACTATATAATACGGCCAGCGTCATCCCTTTGGAAAAAGGATAAAACGTCAATCCAAAGACTGTAGCAACCACGGCAAGAGAAGCAATTTCATTGCGGGTACGCCAGTTGCTCAGTCCTTCTACATAACCGAAATCGGAAAATTCCGTTTTACGCACAATGCGGTGATGTTCCCAATGCGAACACATGCTTTCTGGAACCGGACTATAGCGGCTCTGTCCTTGGCGGTGAATTCCATGTAACACATATTTATGCGCAAACCATTCAAATCCATTGGCAACGACGAGTCCTGCCAGAAAACCTTTCCACATGATCTTTTACCTCTTGGTCTATTTTTCAATATAGGCTAAGTAAAAGACTAGATATTGACCAAAATATTCAATATGATTGACAAAATACGACAAAATAAAAGAATTAAAAAATGCTGGTTCTAAAAAACTACGTAGGCTCGATATACGGTGGTTTAGGACATTTACTTTTGGACTATTATCAGCTGAAACAGCTCGAAGTCCCTGAGAAATTATTGGCCATTCAAAATCTGGAACGCTTTGATTTTACCCTGTGGCGTGATCTGCTGACGACACTTGATCAACAGCTGCAGCGCCCGGCTTTGGGCCTGGAAATTGCACAACTGGTCGAGACTAAACATCTCGGGATTATCGGTTATCTGGCACTTTCCAGTGACACGCTGGGTGAAGCCTTCATGCGCTATCATGACTACCATCGCCTGATCTATGATGGCAGCCCGCTACAAATCCAGGGGCAAGGAGATCATCTTTCGATTGCCTGGGGTGAGGTTCCTTTTAAGATGAGTACGCAACTGACCGATGAAATCGCGATTGCACTCATGATCGAATTTATTAAATCGAATATTCTGGATAATAATCATCTGCATCTGCATGAAGTGCATTTTCAGCATCCAACACCCAAAAATATAGCATTGTATGAACAGTATTTCCGCTGCAAGGTTCGTTTCGGTCAAGCCAAGACTCAAGTCCTGATGCCGGTCAGCGAGCTGTCTACACCTTTAAAACAGGGTGATCAGACCCTACAAAAGCTTCTGAAACAACAAGCTGAAGCTTTACTGGAAAAATTCCCCAATTCCACCCAGGTTGACCAGCAGTTACAGCAGGCGATTCTGGTGGGCCTGCAAAAAAACCAGTTCCAGATTGAACATATTGCCCAGCAAATAAAATTCTCTGTCCGTCAGTTACAACGACATTTGCAAAAGCAGGGTAAAACCTATCAGCAACGCATGCAGGAAATCCGCTCTATGATGGCAATGCAATATCTGAAAGATCCGCATTTAAGCTTACAGGAAATTTCCATGCTGCTTGGTTACTCCGAGCAGAGTGCATTTCAGCGGGCATTTAAGCAATGGACCCAGCTGACGCCACAACAATGGCGCTTAGAATCTTTGGCTCAGACAGCTTGAGACGCTGCAATGCTGAGACTAAAAATAGTAAAAAGCCCAATAGGAATATTGGGCTTTGTGTCTGGTTCCAGATGGAACATTCTCCAACAAATGAAAAAAATCTTATAAAAATGGATTTTCGATTTCGTCCAGATCATCCCGCTGCAGCTTTTCTGGCAGATCTACAGTATTTTCCAGTTGCTGCACCACATCATTTACAAAAGCCTGCAAAACCTTGGCAGCCTTAAGACCTTCCTGATCCTTGGTGATCTGCAAGTTTCCATACAGGCTGACACAATCTAGATCATTTTCCAAGGTCAGATCATGAATGGCATGGGATTCACTGCCATTTTCAAATGCTTTAAACATATCCTCTTCACCTGTCTTTGTTATTTTCAATAATGGGTGAGATCGATGCTACTCGAATCCCACTTTTTTCAGCAAGTTTATTTCAATAACTGCAAAATATATTGCAATAGCGCATCTATCAGCTGTTTTATAATCGTATTTTGGGTGTCGTTATCGATTGCACCACCAGTCGCTGAGGACGTCGAGGTATTTGAACCTGAAGATTTAAACTCACGTTGCAGTGCCTGCAAGTTTTCTTTAGAGACGTCTTCCGCACACTGGCTTTCTGCATCCCAGTTAGAATATTCGATTTTCTGATTGGCTTTAACCGCCTTGGCCGTCAATGGCAAACGATAGGTATTGCGCTTCTGCTCTTCGGTCAATTGTGGGAACAGGTTAATTCCGAGCTGTTCCTCCAGATAACAGACACTAACAATACGCACTTTGAGCGAATTATCATTCGGCGCATAATAAGCACCAATCGCACCGGTTTTCGGCAGGTAAACTGCCTTATACACCGCCGTCGGTACAATCACGCCATTACCAATGGTTTTTAGTTTTTTCGCCGCAAATACCGGCCCGGTAACAACATAAGCATCCTGCTTCTGTTTGGTTACAATGGCACGGGTCGCTTCTTCCAGTTCACGCCAGACCTGCTGATTGTTTTTCGGTGCTTGCGGCACCATATTGGCCAGTGAGAAACTGTCCGACTGTGCAGCCTTATTGGGCATATCCGCATTTGGCGCCATATGCCCGCGATCATAACCGGAACCACGATAATCCGCCAACGTCGCCCGATGCGCAGGTTTGAGCTGGGTCTCTTCATGAAAATTATCTTGACGCGGAATTTTCTGGCTTAAGCGTGCCGGTGTGAGTGCTTCAGCCACCCAAAGTGGGGTTTTCGAAACACCGGAATAACCAACGTTAAAGCCATTAAAGCACAGTGAATAACTGTCTTTTTTCAGGCTGTCTTTCATCAGATACGGCGGAACATCACGATAAAACTGTGTCAGACAGGCGGAATCGGATGAAGATGGCAGAGACACCCATTGACTGATTTTTTCCTGACCAAAGGCGATGGCAAAACTACTCGAAGCCACCACACCCAGAATGACTTTAGTACTATTTTTACTTAAAAACTGAAAAAGAGAGTTCTTGGATTTACGCTGCTTCTTGGCCATTATTACACGTACTTTTTAGATCAATGCCGACTTTTTCCGAGCTTAACAAGCTCTATATATGAAGTATATCCTAGCCCCGCTATTCGCTTAGCAAATGAACAATACTGGCCTAAAAACCCCGAGAGTTGTAACAAACTGTCTATTTTTTATTTCTTTTTAAATGAGGTTTCGCAGTCTTTGAGTAGCTTTGATTGGAGCTGCCGGATGAGTATGTAAAGCTAAGCGCCTATCCCAATTCGTACAATTATTAGCAGTGGTGTCAATCATGAATTCCAAACTCTCTAAAATATTAGGTTTAGGATTATTCACAAGTGTAATCAGCGCAGGCGCATTTGCCGAGCCACCGGTTCAACCGGGTGAAACACTTGAAAGCTTGTCTAAAGCTAAAATTAGTACCACGGTGAATGGTCAGCAAGCGTCTTTGGAAACTCTCGTCAACTCTGGTCAAGTGCGCCTGGTCGATCCGCGTACCGCAGCGCCACAGCAATCAATGCCAAATACCCAGCCAGCGATGCCAAATGATCCGTCCATGATGCAGGCACCAGGTAATTCAGACATGGTTTCGCCACAACCTCCTGTGGCAGAACCGGGTATGAATCAATCAGACATGCCGGCCAATCTGGCTGAACCGGCCAACAGTACCGAAGTCGAAGCAACCACATCTATGGCTGCGCCAGAACAACAGCCTGTGCTTGAAGAGCAACAGCAAGCTGCTGTAGTTGAAGCCAATGCAATGAATGCACAAACTGAAATTGCAGCTCAAGCCGATGCAGAACCAGTGCTGATGGAGCAGCCTTTGAATGCTGCACCTGAAGTGCCGGCTGCCGTAGAACTTGAGCAATAATCCGAAGCTCAGTTATTTACTGTTTCTCCCATAAAAAACCAGAGTGTGTCTCTGGTTTTTTATGCTTTTTAATTTTATTTACATCTGAATCTGGGTGCCCAGCTCGACCACACGGTTGGGTGGAATCTGATAGAAATCACTGACCGGACTGGTATTGCGCTGCATGGAAATAAACAGTTTTTCCCGCCACGGTGCCATACCCTCACCCACAGTATGCATAATCCGTTCACGTGAAATAAAGAAACTGATCTGCATCAGATCATATTCAAAACCCCATTTTCGATAAGCCTGTTGTAAAGCTACTGGAATATTGGGCTGATCCTTAAAACCATAATAGATAAATACCCGATAAAAATGCTCACTCAATTGTTCCAGTTCAACCCGATCTTGCTTAGCTACAAAGGGAACATCACGGGTAATGACCGTGAGCATAATATTACGTTCATGCAAGACTTTGTTGTGCTTGATATTATGCAGCATGGCATGCGGGACAATATTCGGTGTACCCGTCAGGAAAATGGCCTCACCTGGCACATATTTGGTACCTTCCCCCATTGAGATACTTTTAATAAACAGATCAATCGGCAAGGCATCCTGTTCCAGACGCTTCAAAACCAAAGCGCGTCCATCTTTCCAGGTCATCAAAATGGTAAACAGCACGGCACCAATCAGAATCGGCACCCAGCCACCCGAGGTGATTTTTAAAGAAGTTGAGGCTACAAAGACCAAATCCAGAGCCAAAAATGGCACAGCAAACAATGCCACTTTCCAGACCGGCCAACGCCATAAACCATAAGCCAGAATCGAGATCAGAATAGTACCGCAGAGCATGGTCATGGTCACTGCAACACCATAAGCACTGGCCAGATTGGCACTATTTTCAAACAGTAAAATCAGGATCAAGACCGAAATAAACAGCAGCCAGTTAATAAAGGGCAGATAAATCTGGCCACGTTCGACTGCCGAGGTATGCTTGACCGATAGACGCGGCAAATAACGCAGTTGAATGGCCTGATTGACCATCGAAAATACCCCGGTAATCACCGCCTGCGAGGCAATGACCGCTGCAGCCGTGGCCAGTCCAATCATCGGGAATAAAGCCCATTCTGGCAGCAGCATATAGAAAGGATTGGCCAGCGCTTCTGGACTGCGCAACAACAATGCGCCCTGTCCGGCATAATTCAGCAATAAACAGGGCAAGACAATAATAAACCAGGCCAGACGAATTGGCAGACGACCGAAATGCCCCATATCGGCATAAATTGCTTCCCCCCCGGTCATGGTCAGAATCACCGCGCCCATGGTCAGGAAAGCCACGTAGGGCTGATCAACCACAAAGTGATATGCCCAGTACGGATTCACCATCCAGAGGACAGACGGGGTCTGGATAATGCTCCACAAACCAAAACCGCCAATGGACAGGAACCAGAGCATGGTTAAAGGCCCGAAAAATTTCCCCATGGTGGCTGTACCGTGGCGCTGCACCATAAACAGCCCCGCCAGAATTCCAATCGATAGCGGTACCAGCCATTGATTGAAAATAGGTGTCGCAATACTCAAGCCTTCAATGGCAGACAGCACAGAAATTGCCGGAGTAATAATACCGTCACCAAAGAATAGCGATGCACCAATAAAACCCAAGGCAATCAGGAAAATTTTCTTTTGATCGGCAATTCGTGTGGTACGCAGATTTAATGCCAATAATGACATGATCCCGCCTTCGCCGTTGTTATCGGCACGCATGATGACCGTGACATATTTAAAGCTGATGGTGAGCATCATGCACCAGAAAATCAGCGACAGGATCCCGAGTACAGAGGCCTCGCTAATGGCGAGATGTGCAGTGAGGAAGCATTGGCGCAGTGCATAGAGTGGACTGGTGCCAATATCTCCGAAAACGACCCCAAGCGCAGCCAGTGTAATCACCGGGAGAGCTGCTTTTTGTGCAGTGCTTTGCATATATTGTCTTCGTTTTTAACAAGCATTTTTGCGAATCATAGCACCACATTAAAAGTTTTTCTGCAAATCAATTGTTTCAGCTTGGCACAGCTGGTTTTTTTCGCTATTATCCTCGGCCTATGGTGAGGTGTCCGAGTGGCTGAAGGAGCACGCCTGGAAAGTGTGTAAACGTTTATAGCGTTTCGAGGGTTCGAATCCCTCTCTCACCGCCAGAATTTAAAAACTCGAATCACATGATTCGGGTTTTTTTATTGCCTGAAATTCAAATTCGCATCTGCTTAGAATCATTAAACAATCCATCACCACCATGATTAAAGTTACTATGACCTAAGGAATATGGCTGTTCTAAGACGATTATTCCACCATATTTAAATTTTTCTTAAGCTTCCGTGCTTTTCTAGGTTCAATTTAAAAACTGGCATAAAAATAGCTTAATTCTATTGTCATCAAAGCTATGTTATGGTGCCTACAGAGGTGCTGAGAGGAGAATAAAAACCATAAAATAGAAAGAAATACAGGATTGATCGAGCCATTTAAACTTAAAGCTAAATAGATACACTGCTATTCGGAGAGCGAACATGAATAACAGCGCAAACTATGCAAAACAGATCAAAAATGCAAAACGTGGCGGTTATACCCCAACCATTGCCAAAGACATCAATAAACATAAAATTCAAAAAGCTCTGAGACTCATCGAACAGTGGAGAAGCCTCGCTCAAGAACTCAAACCTCAAATGCAGTTTGATATGGCCTTTACTTTAGAGGAATGTGCACAAGAATTAGACCAGATCCTAAAAAAGCGATAATCCCTTTTAAGCGATTGACCCATACTAAACCCTGTACATTCACCCTCGCCCATATCTGCCTATATGGGCGTTTTCTTGATCTTTCGATAAAAGACAGTTTAGATAGAATGAACCGGAAAAACGGTAAATCGTACCAAAATAGCTTGAACGGTTATTTTTTGGCTTGCGTAGCGAATGAATTTCTGTAAAATGCACTCCACCATGCCGGCATAGCTCAGTTGGTAGAGCAACTGACTTGTAATCAGTAGGTCCACAGTTCGAATCCGTGTGCCGGCACCATATCCTAGCCTCGCTTTTTAGTGAGGCTTTGATGTTTCTGAGCCTTATGTTTTAAGCTAAGTATTCTTGACTGTTTCTAGTCCTTCGATTGTGCCGTTACCTGCACATATCTCACGATCCCTTCCTGATATAATTTTTGACATAGCTTTGCTGTCATTTGAATTTTAAAATGATCCAAGCCTGAGCCTTGAATATGATGACCGGCTTGTTTTGAATTCAAAGTTTTTTGTACATAATCCGCAAAGCCAGAAAATACCGGCTCGGATAGATCCTGAATCTGAATATTTTTAAATTCAAAACGATCCAGACACGCATACAGTGCACCAACAGACATTAATTCTTTTAAATTTATATCGGCAGATTTCAGTAACAGCTGATATTTACGCTTTTGAAATGAATTCAAATTTTGCCAACGTTCCGATAACACCAGATGATGAAAACCAATTCGTGCATTTGGCTTTAAAACACTGCTGATTTGTTGCAAAAGTAACGGAACCGGACTGTGATAAGCTGCATCCAGACACAGCACCACATTAAAACGCTGGGAAAATTGTAATTCGTTTAAACGCAGAAACGAGGCCTGATAGATGGCATTCAGTTCTGGCAGATGTTGCTGAATAGTGGCCACGCAAGCCGCTTGTAATTCGACACCGGCTAGATATTGCACTCGGTAGTGCTGTTGCCAGTGCAATAAACTTGCACCCTGACCACAGCCCAGATCCAGTAATTTATCTTTTGAATTCAAATTGACACACTGCGCGAGCTGATCGGCCAGCGTGCGACAGGCAGCAACATAATCCTGCTGTCCTGCCTGCCAATAGCCCAAATTACTCCAAGGCAATTGCGCCTGATCCCCCAGCGCCGCTGCATGAATTGCATATTTATGCTGAGGAAAGCGCTGACGCAGTGCCTGAAGCCATTGCATCAATTAATAACCCAGTTGCGGAGCAACCTCGACCACAGGTTTTAAACCCTGAAACGGTAAAGGCGCACCGAAAATTTCCGCAATCTTCATCGCTGAGGTCACAGCCGATTCCAGAATGGGCAAACCGTCACATGACCATGAACCGCAGAAAAAGACTTTGCGATTGGCTTCCAGATGACGCTGCTGTAATTCCTTGTTCAGCGCCACGGTATTGGCATCGACCACCGCACGCGTCAGCATGACCGAGGTAATCACCTTTTTCGGGTCAATCTCGGTCACCGGACGCCAAGTCTGGAACACTGCCGACTTGCCGACCAGAGAAGGTTCAATCGAGTTGAGCCACACTGTAAATTGCTGACGGGTAAACTTACGATCCATCATATAGCTGAGCACAGCCCAGTCTTTACGTTTTGGCGGCATCACGCTGGCATCGGTATGAATCACCAGTTCACCCTGTTCAAATTTGAATTTCTTCAATAATTCAATTTCACTGGCAAACTGGGTTGGATCCAGGAATTGCTCAATTTTAGTGGTTGGCGTCGCGACAATAACCCGATCAAACAGTTTTGAATAACCGGCCGCATTTTCAACTTTGACCTGATCGCCCTGCTCTTGAACCAGTGTAATCGCTGAACCATCTTCAATATGAATACCTTCAACCAGTTTGTCGACCAGCGCCGGTGTTCCGCCTTGCAGGCGTAGTAAGGCATCGCCATCAGTCAATTGACGCAGGAAAATCAATAAAGGTTTCGCCGGCCATTCACCAATGGTTTTCGGATTGCAGGTACAAATGGTATACAGTACCGGCATTACGGCGCCATGCCAGAACACTTCTTCAATCTCGTTACGATTGATAAATTCTGCCAGGCTGATGTCCTGATTTTTCGACTTAAAAAATTTGGTTAATGCCACTTTGAGCTGCAACAGGCCCTTGACCAGACGCCAGCCGTACTGCTGCAAGCCTTTACGGTTATTGATAATTGGAATATTGCCGATACGGCTACGCGATGTGGTCAGCCAGGTTTCAGTTTTATCTTCAAATAACCAGCTGCAGGCCATATAGGTACGCACCGGATAAGTTTTAATGCCCAGATGCGTGGCCAGACTCAGGGTATTTTTCCACAGATAAGGATTCATCACACGTAAAGGTGCATCAATCAGCCCCCCTTCAAATTCAAGGCTATGACTGTCCATGCCACGACCTGGAAGTGCTTCAAAAATCGTGATGTGATGTCCTGCATCCTGGAGAATTCTGGCTGTTGCCAGTCCGGCCATGCCACTACCAATTACTGCGATATCCAAACTGATCATCCGTCATTGAAAAACTACAGAAATTATGTACCATGCGCCAATCAAACAGGTTATTAAAATCTTCCAGAATATATGTTTTTCGTAAAGGCAATTGGACGGGATAAAATCTGCTTTTCACTATTTTTTTGAACAGGTTACAAAATTCACCAAACTCAGGATTTTATTCATATTTTTTCCACATAACCAGAAAAATCACTTTAAAAACAAACATCTTAATTAACCATTTTTATAACCTTTGGTTGACAAACGCCCTTGAAAAATCTATGATTCACAGCATAATAAAACCATAAACCCATCAGATTCCACCAAGATGAGTTTATGCGTAAATTATTTAAAACGACAAGAAACTACAGCGCCTTATAAAATAAAAGCCTCTGCGAAAGCAGAGGCTTCTTTGTTTAACCGCTCGGTGTACTATTCAGCCTGCACCGCAATTTCACCAAATTTACCCTGATTAAAATCTTGAAATGCCTGCATAATTTCTTCCTTGCTGTTCATTACAAACGGGCCATAACCTTGAATGGGCTCATTGAGTGGCTCGCCTGTCAGTAACACAAACTGGGTATCCTGATAGGCTTGCAACTGAATCGCCGGATCTCCATCACGGGCAAACATTATAATTGAGCTGTCCAGGACTTTCTGGCTCGCATTGACCACCAGCTCACCCTTCAGCACGACTAACAGTGCATTATGTCCGGCAGGGATATGCAATGTGGTTTCATATTCCGCTTTCAGTTCACCATCCCAGACATTGATCGGACTAAAAGTATGAGCAGGACCTTGATGACCAGCAAACTCACCTGCAATCACCCGGATATGTCCCGCCTCTTCATCCATTTCAATCCGCGGAATAGCTGCCGCAGTGATCGCCTGATAACGTGGTGTGGTCATCTTGTCTTTGGCCGGCAGATTGACCCAGAGCTGTACCATTTCAAAGAGACCGCCATGTTTGGCAAAATCTGGAGAATGAAATTCCTCATGGACCACACCTGAGCCTGCGGTCATCCACTGCACATCACCCGCCTGAATCGTGCCGCCACCGCCACTTGAATCTTGATGTGTCACGGCCCCCTGATAGGCTAACGTCACTGTTTCAAAACCGCGATGTGGATGTGAACCCACGCCATGTTGTACAGTCGTCGGATCAAAATGATAGGGCGCAGCATAATCCAGCAACAAAAACGGACTGATCGCCTGACCTAAACGGTCATAGGAAAACAGATTTTTGACCGGAAAGCCATCACCGACCCAATGCATGTTTTGATTACGGTAAACACCAATTACTTTTTTCATCTTTTAACTCCTATTACGATAGGATGAACATGCAGCCATTTTATGCCGGGCCAAGATGCGCTGATAGTCCTAAGCTGGAATACAGTATCTTATATATAAGACAATCTTTGCTTTAACTTCCCGAATTCAACACAAATAAACTAAAATTTTGGTCTAAATTTTTAATTATCCTATTTTTAAGATTATTTATCCCAGAATTTGGGCTTATTTTGTCCTGTTTTTAGCTCTAATATAAAAATCACCACGTCCCGGAACAGCCTGGGTTTGATCCAAGATGGGATGCTAATTTTATAGAGAGGAACAGAGAAATGGCAAAACCTTATGTACGTTTAGACAAAGACAATGCAGCCGTATTACTTGTAGACCATCAGACTGGTTTGTTGTCACTGGTTCGTGATATTGACCCAGATAAATTCAAAAATAATGTATTGGCGCTTGCGGCAGCAGCAAAATATTTCAATTTACCGACCATTTTGACCACCAGCTTCGAACAAGGCCCAAATGGTCCGTTGGTTCCTGAGCGGCTTTGTTGCACAAAGATTTGAAATGCAAAGCGCCCCTAATTGAGCCAAATTTAAGGCGTAACTTGGGTAAGTGGTCGACCTAATTCCGTAAATCTGTTGAGGACTGCTACACGTGCATGAATTTCATTCACCTGACTAGGAAAGCTTCTTGCCATTAATTTATCGCCTAATAATTTGATGCAATGCATCTTGGTTTCCACCAAACTGCGGCGATGATAGCCTGACCATTTTTTCCATAATGTCCTGCCTAAACGTTTAACTGTTCGAAGTAATTCATTTCGCTCTAGCGAGCTACTCTTTGTATCTTTCCATGGTTTCGCATTTTTTCTAGGTGGAATCACCGCATGTGCTTGCCGATCTGCAATGACCTGACGGCATTGCTTGGTGTCATAAGCTCCATCGGTATAAACAGAGTCAATCTGCTCATCTTGTGGAATCTGATTAAGTAAATCACCAAGCACCTGTGAATCACTGACATTATTGGTTGTGAGCTGAATAGCGCGTATTTGTAGGGTTTTGGCATCTATACCAATATGTAGTTTACGCCATTGGCGACGATATTCAGCTCCATGTTTCTTGCGTTTCCATTCGCCCTCACCTAGAAACTTCATGCCTGTAGAGTCTACGAGTAGATGCAGCCCATCGCTACTTTTTTGGTAGCTGATTGCAATATCAATATGCTTTTGTCTTCTACAAAGCGTACTGTAATCTGGTGCGGTCCAATTTAATCCGCAAAGTTTAATCAGACTTTGCACAAAGCCAGTGACCATACGTAAAGATAGACGGAATAAGGATTTAATCATTAAGCAGCATTGGATAGCTGCGTCGGAGTAGGTTTGATTTCGCCCTTGTTTGCCTTTTGATGGAGCATACCATTGCGTAGCAAGATCAAACCAAATGGCAATATTTCCGCGACTTATGAGTGCTCGGTTATATGCGGGCCAATTGGTTGTGCGGTAGATTTTGTGTGTAGGCTTCTTCATTTGAAAATTATATCGCTGAAAAAGCCTTTACAGATAGGTTTGTGCAACAAAGCCGAATAGCTGTAATAGTATTGATTGATTGACCACGATTTCTTAAATGAATGATCGTATATAAATTTGGATAAGTCATAGGAACACCATCACTATTCAAAAGAACAGCGAATCTCTCACCACCACTCATTACAAATCTTTTAACAAACATCATGGTTTTATTTAACAAAATATCTAAGTATTAAATATCATAAATCATAAGTAAAAAAATTTACAGAACCATTTCTAGTATCTGTAAATTTCTTTTGTAACTAACTGCTAATAAAGAATAATTTTATAAACTTTACAAAATATGATCTCTAGTAGGTGTCAAAACGGAAGATCATCATCTAAATCAGCTGCAGGCGCTGCTGTTGGTGCAGGTGCAGATTTCGGTGCAAAACCACTCGGGTTATTGTTGCCATAACCGCCACCCTGATTGTTGTTGAAACCGCCTTGCTGCGGCGCTGAACCATAACCCGACTGCGGATTATTGCCATAACCGCCACTTTGGTTGTTACTCGCCTGATTATTGTTATTAAAACGTGGCTGGTTAAAACTGTTGTCGCCCTGCTCGCCTTGTGAACGATTCGAGTCCAGCATCTGCATTTGATCACCACGGATTTCCGTTGTATAGCGCTCCTGACCATTTTGATCAGTCCACTGACGGGTACGTAATGAACCTTCAATATATACTTTAGAACCTTTACGCAGATATTGCTGCGCAATTTCGCCTAAACGGTTATGCAACACGATACGGTGCCATTCCGTTTGTTCTTTACGTTCACCGGTACTTTTATCTGTCCACGAATCGCTAGTGGCGATCGAAAATTGAGTGAGAGAACCACCATTTGCAAAAGTTTTGGTTTCCGGATCTTTACCCAAAGTACCCACTAAGATGACTTTATTTACACCACGCATTTGCTGTTTACTTCCTATATATTTCTGTATTTTACTTTATAAGAGTTATGCTTAAATGGCTACCTCTTTACCTAACAAGTGCGTTAATTGTTGTCGCGAAGCATCATCAATCTGCTGTTTATCGACTTTTATATAGGCAACTTGCTGTTCAGCCATCACCACGACTTCTTCAATACCACGAATCGCCAAAAGCTGAGAAGTCCATTCGTCAGTTTGTCTGCTTTCCGGCAAACGCAGCACCAGTGATGAAAGATAGCGTGGCTGAGCTAGCCCGAAACTCATCAGCAGCCAAACAATCGCAATCCCGGTCAGGATACTCCAGCCCATCGAGGTATTATTGAGCAGCAACAATTGACCACCGATCATCCCACCAAAGAAGGCACCCAAAAACTGGCTGCTGGCATTCACGCCCATTGCCGTCGCTTTAGACTGGATCGGTGCAGCTTTAGACAGCCAGGAAGGCAATAAGGCCTCCATCACGTTAAAGGCAATAAAGAACAGGCCCAGGCCAATGAGCAAGATATATTTGGATTCAAAACCAAAGACCATCACCATTAAACCCAGAATAATACCGCTAATCGCCACCAGAAAAATCGCGCGCATTTTGTGGTATTTTTCTGCCAGAATGATACTCGGAAAAGCAAAGAACAGACTTAGCACCAACAGGGGTAAATAGACCAAACCATGACTAGAAAGTGGCAGATCTGCAAACTCGATCAGCTGCGAAGGCACATAAATAAACATGGCTGTGAGCAATAAATGCAGGGTAAACACAGATACATGCAGACGATTCAGATCGCCAATCTGGAGCACCTGTTTCAGTTGGGTCAGATAACCCTGTTGAAAGTTTTTATGATGGCGCGTGACTTTAGGCACCATAAACAGCATGGCAATGGCAGCCAATCCCATCACCGTAGTAACCCAGAACAATCCCGAAATGCCAACCAGACCTGTCAGCCAAGGCCCGAGACTAAATGCCACCACAAAAGACAGACCAATACTCATGCCCATGATTGCCATGGCTTTCATGCGGTTTTCTTCACGCGTGACATCGGCCAGCAAGGCCATGACGACAGCGGATACTGCGCCACCACCAGCAATGGCACGACCGATAATCACGCCATAAATGCTGTCAGACATGGCTGCAATCGCACCACCCAAGGCAAACAGCAGCAGTCCTAAAACAATCAAAGGCTTACGGCTATAGCGGTCTGCAATCAGGCTAAATGGTATCTGTAATAAGGCCTGAGTCAAACCATAGACCCCGACCGCCAAACCGATCAGTGCAGGCGTTGCATATTGATATGCCTGCCCTGCCACAGAAAACACCGGGATAATCATAAACAACCCCAGCATGCGCAGTGCAAAAATACTGCTCAGGGCAAAGGTTGAACGACGTTCTAAAGCATTCATCATAAATTATGGCGATTGGGTTAATTAATCTGGAGCCCAGATTATAGGACATTCAGCTCATTAATAAGACATGAATTTTATTTGAAATAAAGATGATGCCAATCTAAAAATAAAAAAGCGCAGCCGGAGCTACGCTTTTTATTCAGGAACAGCGCTTTATTTGTCTAAAGCTGCCTGACGTTTTTTGTATTGAATCGAGGCGAATACTGCCCAGACAATAAAGGCTACACCGATCAGACCGGTCACCACTTCTGGTACATGCAGACCGGTTCCGCTGGCAATCATGATAAAAGCCAGTGCACCGATGGCATAATGCGCACCATGTTCCAAGTAAATATAGGCATCCAATGTGCCCTGTTCAACCAGATAAATCGTCATTGAACGGACAAAGATCGCACCAATGGCCAGACCCAGCATGATGATGACCACGTCTGAGGTAATCGCAAAGGCACCGATCACGCCATCAAAACTAAAAGAGGCATCCAGGACTTCTAAATAGAGGAAACCACCAATACCGGCTTTCACTACACCCGTCGGTACGCCATTTTCATCATGACGAATCGCATTGCCTTCTTCATCGACTTCCGGTTCACCACCGAGCATATGGCTCAAGACCTGCACCCCAATATAAATTACGATGCCCCAGATTCCCGCCATAGTCACTGCCAGACGCTTGGCTTCATCGACATTGGCTGCCATGATTAACAAGGCCACCAGTGCGATAAACACCGACATCGCTGGTACATTGGCCAGATTGGACAGACGGCGTTCCACCCGTCTGAACCAGTGCGTGTCTTTTTCTTCATCCAGGAAGAAGTTCAGGAATACCATCAACAGGAAAGCACCACCAAAAGCTGCAATTTCGGGATGATGTGCCATTAAACGTGCTGAATATTCTTTCGGATCATTCAGGGCCAGACGTACCACTTCCATAAAGCCCAGGTCTGCAGTCACTGCAACAATGACCACCGGGAAGATCAAACGCATTCCGAAGACTGCAATCAGAATACCGACTGTCAGGAACAGCATTTTCCAGAAATGATCCCAACCCCGTAGGACTGAGGCATTGACAACCGCGTTATCAAAGGACAACGACACTTCCATAATCGCCAGAATAGCGGTAATGGTCAGCGCTGTGAGCATGGTTTGCAGGCCTGCGTCAGGACCATGGGTATAACCCCAATACGCAGACAAACCAAGACACACGATCGAAAATGCAATCGAGAAACCAAAATGTTTCAACATACACAACGACCTTGGATAAATTAAATAAATGTATGGCTGCGAGAGAGCAGCAATACGAATAGGAAAAGTTAAGCTAATTATGAAACTTTTAGCGCATAAACCAAAGCACTTCCTGAGCTGTTTTATCTTATTTTCTGTTTTTAAAATTTGCCGATCTTTTAAACAGCCCGATCTTTGCTATAGTGCCGCATGGTTTAACTTGAACTGCGAAGGATTTTCAGCATGAGTTTTTCACAAGAGCTATGGCAACGCAATCTCGGACTTTATCAGAAGACCCTGGCCCTGCCCTTTAATCAGCAACTGGCGCAAGGTACTTTAAGCCGTGAAGCCTTTAGTCATTATGTGATTCAGGATGCGCATTATTTACTGGCCTATGGCCGTGCACTGGCCGTATGTGCTGCCAAAGCTTTTGAAGCGGATGATGTGATCCAGTTTGCCGAGGCAGCCAAAATTGCGATTGTGGTGGAACGTAGCCTGCATGATGGCTTTATGCAGGATTTTGGCATTAGCAAAGAGCAGTTTGAAAATACCCCGCTGACTCTGGCATGTCATCACTATACTTCTTACCTGACTTCGACCACTTGGTCAGAAAGCTACCCAGTAGTACTGGCCTCGTTGCTGCCTTGTTTCTGGATTTATGCTGAAGTTGGTAAAGATATTGTCGACAACTCTGCGCCGAATAATCCGTATCAGGCTTGGGTGGACACCTATTCAGGAGAAGAGTTCCACACTGCGGTACGTAATGTGATTGCGACTGTTGACCGTGTTGCGGCGCGTGTTGATGCCGATACACTAGAAAAAATGCATGCAGCTTATACCCATGCTGCCCGTCTGGAATGGTTGTTCTGGGACAGTGCCTTTGAGCAACGCCAGTGGCCTGGTCTGGATGAATAAGACGAATAAAAAAAGCCCTGTTTAAGACAGGGCTTTTTGGTTATAGCCGTTTAAAAAATTTCTGCTGTCATAAACTGATCATAAAAACGGCTTAGTCTGAAAAAACAAGGATAGAACGGGCCGGTATGCTAGACCTAGCTATAAGCCCAAAATTGCCGCACAATAATTGAGAATAATTATCAATTAATAAAATCAATCCCGGAAAGAGGCAGATAATATGGACACTTTAGGCACCGAAGCGATTCGGGCATTTTTCACCCTGCAATGTTGCTGGTTCAACAATGAAGAAATCTATCTCGAACAAGGCTGCCTAGATTGTGGTTCGGCAGCGACTTATCTGATTTACCATACCAACACGCATATCCAGAAACATCTACTGAAATTTATTGAAAAGTATCGCTGTCATCAGGCACGCCGTAATGATTTGCTTGACTTGGATTTTTTCCAAAAAGACTATGAGGACTTTCTGCACATTCTGGAAAATGAAGTGAATTTTTATGCACGTCTGCATCATGATGTGCCACGTGACCGCTACTTTAAAGATATTGAATCTATCTTTGAACGCCGCTATGCAGCAGCTTGTTAAGAACTTCCCTCACGTCTAGTCATTCTGAACAGTGAAGCGATCTACTGTGATATTTCTCGGTATTGTGATGAATTGACCAATCACCGACATAACTTGACGTTTAAAATACTTTTATTTGCACTTGAACATTTTTCATCCGGTATCATATAAGGGTTTTTGATGAATATTCTAGGATCCTTGCATGAGCCAAAGCCACATCCGTATTCGAGGCGCACGTACCCATAACCTGAAAAATGTGAACCTTGATATACCACGCGACAAGTTTGTGGTGATTACGGGACTGTCTGGTTCAGGTAAGTCCTCGCTTGCCTTTGATACCTTATATGCCGAAGGTCAACGCAGATATGTAGAATCGCTGTCTGCCTATGCACGCCAGTTCCTTTCACAAATGGAAAAACCGGAAGTCGATTCGATTGAAGGTCTCAGTCCAGCCATCGCGATTGAACAGAAATCGACCAGCCATAACCCGCGTTCTACCGTGGGTACCATTACCGAAATTTATGACTACTTACGTCTGCTGTATGCACGTGTCGGTACACCCTTCTGTCCTGAACATGACCTGCCGATGGTGGCACAAACCGTCACGGAAATGGTCGATGCAGTCAAAGTGCTGGAAGAAGGCACAGCCTTGATGCTGCTTGCCCCGGTGGTGCGTGAGCGTAAAGGTGAATATACCGCCTTATTTGAGCAGTTACAGAGTCAAGGTTTTGTCCGTGCCCGCGTCGATGGCGAGATCATGGAAATTGATCCGCCACCAGAACTGGACAAAAAGAAAAAACATACCATTGAAGTCGTGGTCGACCGCTTTAAAGTCCGTGATGATCTGGGCAACCGTATCGCAGAAAGTTTTGAAACTGCACTGCGCCTCGGTGGCGATATTGCGATTTTATCCTGGATGAAGGGCGAACATAACGATCGCGTGTTTTCAGCCAAGCATTCCTGCCCGGAATGTGACCGCGCTGTCGCAGAACTGGAACCGCGTTTATTCTCGTTCAATAACCCTTTTGGTGCCTGTCCGGTCTGTGATGGTCTCGGCACCCGCAGTCATTTTAGTGCCGATAAACTGATTCCCAATCCTGAAGTCAGTGTCAGTCAGGGTGCGATTCGTGGCTGGGACCGTCAGCGTCCTTATTATTACGGCATGATCCAGAAAGTCGCCGAGCATTTTGGTTTTTCTTTAGAAACGCCGTGGAATGAACTGGATGCCGACACCAAGAAAAAATTCCTGTACGGCACCGGCAAAGAAAAAATTGATCTAAGTTATATCGATGAGCGTGGCCGTCGTCATAATCGGGTGATTCCGTTTGAAGGGATTTTGCCGCATCTGGAACGCCGCTACCGTGAAACTGAAAGTAATTATGTGCGTGATGATCTGGCGCAGTATCTGTCCAATGCTGCCTGTGATGCCTGTGATGGTTCACGGCTGAATGAAATCTCGCGGAATGTGAAAATTCTGGACAAGACCATTGCCGACATTACCCGCATGTCGATTGGTGATGCCGAAAGCTATTATCAGGACATTAACCTAGAAGGCGCACGCGGAGAAATCGCCGACAAGATTTTCAAGGAAATCCGTGAACGTCTGCACTTCCTGGTCTCAGTCGGTCTGAATTATCTCAGCCTGTCGCGTTCTGCCGAAACATTGTCGGGCGGTGAAGCACAGCGTATTCGTCTGGCTTCCCAGATTGGTGCCGGCCTGATGGGCGTGATGTATGTGCTGGATGAACCCTCAATTGGTCTGCATCAGCGTGACAATGACCGTCTGCTGCAAACCCTGATCCGTCTGCGAGACTTGGGCAATACCGTCTTGGTGGTCGAGCATGATGAAGATGCAATTCGTGCCGCCGATCATATTATTGATATTGGCCCGGGTGCAGGTGTACATGGTGGACATGTGATTGCTGAAGGGACTTATGATGAAATTCTGGCCAATCCTGACTCGCTGACCGGACAATATTTGTCTGGCAAGTTAAAAATTGAAGTGCCGAAAAAACGGATTCAGCCACCTAAACCTGAAGAACAGATCAAGCTGATGGGTGCATCTGGGCATAACCTGAAAAAAGTCGATCTGACCATTCCTTTGGGCATTATGACTTGTGTTACCGGGGTATCGGGTTCGGGTAAATCGACCTTGATTAACCGGACATTGTTACCTTTGGCGGCGACCCAACTGAATGGTGCAACCACTTTAACATCGGAAAAGTTTGAATCGATTGATGGCTTGCAGTTCCTCGACAAAGTCGTCGATATTGACCAGAGTCCGATTGGACGAACCCCACGTTCCAATCCGGCCACTTATACCGGTTTATTTACCCCGATTCGTGAACTGTTTTCACAAACTCCGGAAGCCAAAGCACGTGGTTATGCCGCGGGTCGTTTCTCGTTTAACGTGAAAGGTGGTCGCTGTGAAGCCTGTGAAGGCGACGGCATGATCAAGGTGGCGATGCATTTCCTGCCGGATATGTATGTGCCTTGCGATGCCTGTCATGGCAAACGTTATAACCGTGAAACGCTGGAAGTGAACTATAAGGGCAAGAATATTTCCGATGTGTTGCAGATGACCGTTGAGGATGCCATGCATTTCTTCGATGCCATTCCCGTCATTCACCGTCGTCTGGAAACATTGCATCAGGTAGGTTTGGGTTATATCCGTCTGGGTCAGTCTGCGACCACGCTTTCCGGTGGTGAAGCGCAGCGTGTCAAACTGGCACGTGAACTGGCCAAACGCGATACCGGTCAAACCCTGTATATTCTGGATGAACCGACCACGGGTCTGCATTTCCATGATATTGCCAAGCTGCTGGACATCCTGCATCAGCTACGTGATAAGGGTAATACCATTGTGGTGATTGAGCATAATCTGGATGTGATTAAAACTGCTGACTGGGTGGTAGATTTGGGACCTGAAGGTGGCTCAGGTGGCGGTATGATTGTCGCGGAAGGTACACCTGAAGAAGTCGTGAAAGTGAAAGCGTCACATACGGGTAAGTTCTTGAAAGCGTTGTTGAAGTGATATAGAAAGGGCTCATAAGAGCCCTTCTTTTAAACGTTTAATCACATACTCAATATTCTTTCTTTTCTCCAAGCTTGATGCTCGAGCTTCGTCTTCTAAGACTTCAAAAATCAAAGCATTTATTTGAGATTGTAATTCAACTGAAATTTGCTGGACTAATAATTTTCGCAAAATTTGAAGTTTATTAGACTTTTTAAATCTTTCATCCTTTGGAATTTCATGAAAAATTAAGTTATACCAATCTGCTTTGGTTGCATTTTTCAGTACAAAAGAATCTGTATCAACATTATATCCATTATTAAAAATATAATTATGAATAACATCTATCAAGATAGGAAATCCTTGATTTGGCTTCTGCTCCTGTAAAGATTTAAGGTAACTATGAAATCTATTTTCAGGCTTATAACCAAAATTAAAATGTTCATTCGCAAAAAGATAACCTTTACTTTCATACTGATTAAATAGATACTCCTTAATACTCTCTTGGAGTTGAATAGCTAATTGCTCTACCCCAAACTCTTTTAATAAATCACAGTAAAAACCTAAATTTTCTAAGTTCTCAAATGGGATTTGTTGGTGGGCTACATCATAGAGATGCTGACAAAACAATGAATCTACTTCTAAATTTCTCCACTGTTCCATTAACTCATTTAATTGCTCTCTAATGATATTATTCTTTTCTGAGTACATATCAGATTTTATTAAACCTATAAGTACCTCTAAATTTGGTTCACCTGTTTGATCAAACTTCTTTTTAAATTCAATTAGCCATGTATCGGTGCGTACAAAATCATAAGATAACTCCTTTAAAATCGAATATATTTTAATTTTAGATTGAGACCACGCTCTTTGATCTTCTTCTCTTACTATTCGAATATCACCCCAGTCCAACTCATATTTCTTACCAAAATTTTCTAAAAAATATCCTTGCAAAATCCTAATCAAAATTATTTGTTTAGTTGAATCAGCAATCTTTCCAGGGAACTGCTCCCTAAACTCTTTATAAATTTTTATGACCTTTTGAAAAAAACGAAAATTATGAATTTCTAATTTATCTGCAAATTTCACCATTAAATTTACTAAAGGTTCATCTATATCTCTTGTATTTTCACGAATTAATGGTTCAACAGAGTTAATCTTGATCGTTTCATCAATCAATTTTTCTTTATATTCAGCATATTTATTATCTCCACTTTTTGATTCATCTAAAATCAAAATTACTTGGCAATTTCTTTCAAGCTTTAATTGATTTGCTAAACCCATAACATCTTGAATTTTAATTTTTTCAGACAATCTTTCAAAATCATCAAAGCAAATAATTGAATTTTTTACCTCTGAATAAAGTAAGGAATCTATTAACTTTGAACTCGAACTCACTCCATAATGAGAAAGTTTTATATCTTTGAATTGGGCTAATGAGCTTTTAACAAGTTGAGGTATTCCGTAATGAGTATGTATATTTCTAGAATGTGGATTCCAACCAATTTTTATGGCAATTTCATTCTTTAGAGCATCTAAAGTTTCTATGCCGAACAATGAGACATAAGCATATTTTTTATTCTCAAATACATTTATATAATTTAATTTACTTGCATAGTAATAGAAATTACTAACATTTTTATACTCTTCAAGAGTTTGGTTTTTTAGAAAATTTTTCCAAAAAAAAGTTTTACCTACTCCCCAAGATCCAGTAATAGCCACAGCCATACCTTTGTTTTCATTTTCTCTAAATATTTGCTCTAATCTTTGTTCTGGTTTCATCTTTATTAGCATCTAAGAGTGATAAGTTCGCTTAAATTTAAATTAAAAAGTACTGGGCTAAGAATTTAAACCTCAGCCACCACATTGCGCCCCTTCGCTTTGGCCTTAAACAAAGCATCATCAGCATTTGACAATAAAGCCATCCAGGACACGGCACCAATGGCGACTCCGATACTAACCGAAACCTGAATCTCGTCTCCTGCTGCAGTCAAAATATGACGCTCAGCCACTTCAGCCCGAATGTTATCGGCCACAATCAATGCCTGCTGCATCTGGATATTTTCAATCAATACCAGAAATTCATCGCCGCCATAGCGCACCAGCAAATCCGTCGCCCGAACATTGGCCTTTAACCGCTCGGCCACCAGTTGAATCACCTGATCGCCAATAATATGCCCATATTGATCATTCACCTGTTTAAAATGATCAATATCAATAATCATCAGACAGGTCTGGCTCAATTGACCCGGCTGATTTTCCAGAAAACGGATATATTCTTCCAAAGCAAAACGGTTTGATAATCCGGTCAAGGCATCTGAATGCGCGATATTCTTTAACCGGAATTCCAAAGCATCGCGTTCTTGTAACATCTGCTGTAACTTCTGAATCGCAGCGAATAAAGAATCAGAATGCTTATCTGAGCGTATTTTTAAACCAGGTGGCTGACGGCCCGAACGTTTAGATAAACTTAAAAGTATTCGGCGAGCTTGAATGAGCGGCAAAAAAACCTGCTTACGTGCAAAAATCATGGTCGAAATGGCAGCAAGCAAGGAAATAAGAGAGAGCAATACGGTCCAGATCAAATGATTCATATTGGTGGTCATTTCCCGAATGGCCACTTCTCTGCTGTACTGAAGCAGATAGCTTTGCAGGTCAACCACGGTCGAAAATTTATCGACAATGGCTTCAGTCAGTTGGGTTCCAGTCAAATGATAGGTACGTTTCTCCACACTATCATTGATCAGTTCAGAAACAATCGGCAGACCTTGCTGAATAAAATCAGTTTCTACCCGGCGATGTAAACGGATAAATTCATCTGTCTTGTCTTCAGCCGGTTGAATGGTTTCAATCAATGCCCAAAGATAATGCACCTGATGCTGAGTCTGTAAAGAACGGGTGATATTTTGCGTGGGAAGAGGCGTAGCAAAAGTCACATGCGCTATAATACTCGAAGCCACACGACCGGCCTGATCACGTAAATCGGATAAAAATAAAATCTGGCTAATATAACGATAGAGATGAGTCGACGAGCTATCTGAAGCGATAACCACGCCTCTTAAAATTTCACGACAGCTGTCCCATGCAGCAAACATGGCCAGAATTGCCTGATCAAGTTCCTGAGCACTGCGCAGCTGACGCGGCATCTGGGTATAAGCATCGACCTGGGCACGTCCATGGTCAAGACTGATTTTGACCTTTAAAAGTTGCTGACTCAGATCGTTGAAACCGGATTCTGCCAATACCTCAGCGGTCTGGGAAAACTGCTGATCCACCTGCTGACGGTAAATTATTAATTCTTGTTGATGCTGCGCAAAATCTTCTGCCGAACTGGACATGGCTTTATTGGCAGGAGCACGCTCACGGGAGATTCGATTGGCCAGATCAGCGACCTGTTGTAGTGCATCTAACTGTTGATAGGTCTGTACCGATTTTAAATAATTTTGACCACTACTGACGATCAAGGGAATGCAGATACAAAGCAAACTTAAAATAATGATCGACATAGCCCAGTATAAACGTTTACTGATCCAGCCTGAGCGTAAGGTGTTCATGCTGTTTTATTACGCCCCAATGCCAAAAGAATGCTGTATAGAGCGATTATTATACAAATAAAATGAAATACTCTTAAAGTAGGTAATTCAACTTAGTTAATGTTTTTTCTATATTTTTTTGATTTTAATTTTTAAAAGCGCTACTTTTTAAATTCAGGCTAAAGTTTTATGGGTTTTATCCTACAAAAAATACAACACAAATACAGGACTTTTAAGCATTAAAAAAAATATCAAAACTTGCTTTCCGCACTATTTACACATGCAACAATTGGGTGCATAATGCACCGCATTAGGGCGAGTTAAATTATTCCTCAGCAGATATTTTAGTTTACCCGCAAATTTTGGCGAAAAAACCCCAGTTTTCTATGAAAACTGGGGTTTTTTTTAGTGCTTATATTTTTAGGTCATCTATTAATGAATTAATATGCACCATTTTAGTGCTTTATTTTTACTATTTTTATTGCTGAAGTTCATTGCTACAGAACAGTTTCTATCTTAGAAGATGAATAGAAAGTAAATAAAAAATGCGGATAAAAAAAAGCCCAACCTTGGGGAAAGCTGGGCCAATAAAAAAATTGTGGAGAATCACGTTAAATCATAATGAAACATGAACTTTAACCTGATACTGATATTATGTAAAAATCTATTAACAATGTAAAGCCGATTGGCCTAGTCGAGATTAAAAAGCATCACATTTTGGTTCAAAAAAGAGACACCTATTACAATTCTAGAGGAATTCTGCATTAAATTTGTACAATTTATAATAAAGCGTGATGAATTATATAATTCATCTTATATTTTTTGACATATTTATGAATTTATCCTTAAAACATCAATTGAATTTTACGATAAAAAATCAATAATCAATTTAATTAATGAATAATAATATCCACACATTTTCTTCTTAATCTTTGACGTAGTGTTCTATTTTTAAGCTCTAGCTTTTTGTTATAAAACAAATTTTACATAAAATTCAATTTCAAGCTAAATAGATGAATATTACACAAAACTAATACATTATTTTAAGACGAAAAAATACTAAATTCGAAGTGGATTGACTTAATAAATTGTTACAATACAATATGTTCTATGTTGTACATCTTTTGTAACAAAATGGTAAATATCATGAAAAAACTAGGTTTAGCCACTGCTGTATTATTAGCGATGACCGGTGCTCAAGCATATCAATTCGAAGTTCAAGGTCAGTCAGAGTACATCGATAACACTGCAAATGACAAAGACTTCACTGGCGCTGTTCAAGGTACTTATTACTTTAAAGATGTAGATGCTTCTAAAGGTCCTTTAGCTGAAGCTGCTTTCCTAAACCAAGCATCTAATGTTGCTCTAGCGTATAGCTATGGCGAAAATGGTCAAGAAGAAGCTGGACGTTCACGTACTGTAAATCATACTTACGGCGTGAAAGGTGAAACTTATATCCCAACTAAAGTTGTGCCTGTTTATGCAAGCGCTTCTTATAGCCATACCATCGCGGATAACAAAGCGGGTAAAGCAGACGGCAATGGCGACCGCTATGCATTAGAACTAGGTGCTTTAGTTGCTCCTAACTTCTTGGTGGCTGTGGGTTATACCAGCGTTGCTGACCAAACTTCTTATGATGCATTCAACATTCTTTCTAATGGTGTTGTTAAAGCTGGCTTAGAATCTGAAACAATTGATGAAGACCAAGACGCAATCACTGCCCGCACTAAATATGTAGGCGCGATTGACGGTACTAACATGTCAATTGGTTTTGAAAGTGGCTTGGTTTATGGTGAAGACACTGCCTACAACCTAGGTACTACGCTTTTCCTTAACCCACAGTTAAGCGTTGGCGCATCTTATATGGAATCTAGCTATGCTGGTTCTCCAGACAAAGCTTGGGGTGCGAACGTAAACTACTTCATCACTCCTGCTGTTGCAGTTGGCGCAACTTATGTAAATGCTAACTACGAAGCAAATCTTGCGCAAAATGCACAAGTACGTGACACACAAACTGTTGGCGTAAATGCTAAATTCCGTTTCTAATTTTCAATTAGATGCTGAATAGAAAAAAGGACGCTTGATGCGTCCTTTTTTATTATTGCTTGATTTTCAGATTTAGATACGCTTATTCCGGTGTACGCACCAGACTTAAAAAGTGCAAATGTCGCTCATATTGATCAATAATATCCTGGAGCAGATCTTCCTGCGTCCATTCCATCACGTCATAACTCTGCCCGCCTTCTCTCAAGAATACTTCCGCCTGATAGGAGTCTGCTCCTGCACACTCCGGCTCCGACATAAAGCTTGGACTTAAAGTCTGGGTCGCATTGACCTGATAGATAAAATTAATTTCATCCTGATGATCAACACGGAGCTGTATACCGTCTTCTAGCGGACTAATCGTCACGTGTAATCGGCGCCGTTTCAATTCACTCTGAAAGCTGAGAAATGCCTTATTCACTGTATTTTGAATATACTGCTGCACCTCTTCCTGAGTGTGCGGATAATGCATAATCAGGCCTAATCGCTGTTGCCAGCTGCGCGGATTCTGGATCGCACGCGGGGTAATCCGTGCGGCTTGCAGCGCATGCATTTTGGTGACATCCAGATGTAAGGCTTTGATTAATCCCCAGCACATCAGCAGCATAATGAAGGTAAATGGCAAAGCACTCATGATCGTGGCCGATTGCAAAGCCTCTAAGCCTCCTGCCAGTAAAAGGATGATAGCCAGTAAAGCCATGAGTACGGTCCAGAACAGACGCTGCCAGGTCGGTGAATTTTCACTTTTTGCTGTCAGATAATCAGTCACCAATGCTCCTGAATCGGCAGAAGTCACAAAGAACAGCATCACCAGTAAAGTCGCAATGATACTGGTCACTGAGCTGAAAGGCAGATTAGCTAAAAATTCGAATAGAGCCACAGAGGAATCACGTTGAACTGCTTCTAGCAAGCTGGTATTGGCTTCATGCATAATGCTATACAGCGCAGCATTGCCCATAAAGCCCATCCAGATCAGGGTAAATCCAGTCGGGATCAGCAATACACCCACGATAAATTCACGAATACTGCGCCCTTCCGAGACCCGGGCAATAAACATCCCGACAAATGGCGACCAGGAAATCCACCAGGCCCAGTACATGATGGTCCAGCCCCCAATCCAGCCACTTGGCTGATAGGCATACAGATTAAAGGTCATACTGAACAGATTTGAAACATACTGGCCGGCATTCTGAATAGTCGTCTGTAACAGATAAATACTCGGACCTGCCACAAAAACAAAAATCAGCAACAGCAGTGCAAGTACCAAATTTAGTTCAGATAAACGTTTAATTCCTTTGTCTAATCCAAAAAATACGGAAGTCGCCGCCATGGCACTGACCACAATAATCAAAATGACCTGAGTACTGGGTGCCTGTTCAATGCCAAACAAATAGTTCAAACCCGAGTTAATCTGGGTCACGCCAAAACCTAAAGTCGTGGCTACGCCAAAGACTGTACCAATGGTGGCAAAGGTATCGACCCCATCCCCAATCGGGCCATAGATTTTTTTGCCAATCAGCGGATACAAGGCTGAGCGAATTTTTAAGGGGAGTTGATGCCGATAAGCAAAATACGCCAGCGACAAACCGACGAGCGTATAAATGGCCCAGGCATGCAGCCCCCAGTGAAAGAATGTCACTCGCATGGATTGCTGTGCAGCCATTACCGTTTCTGGCTCGCCGGCAGGTGGCGTGACATAATGCATTACTGGCTCGGCCACACCAAAGAACATTAGTCCGATGCCCATGCCTGCAGTGAATAACATCGCAAACCAGGAGGTACTGCTATATTTAGGCTGACTATGATCAGGCCCCAGTTTGATTTTACCCATGTCTGACAGGGCAATATAAACCAGAAGGATGAGAAATATCGCCACCGACAATACATAGAACCAGCTAAAGGAGGTGGTAATCCACTGGTTCAGTTGCTGGGTGAAAACTGAAAAAGCATCGGGTGCAAATACGACCAACGCTAAAAATATCGCAATAATGGCGACAGTACTAATAAAAACATTTGGATTGATATTGGCAAACCAGGATGGTTTTGTGGAAGGCATACCTCCTCCATTTTTTAAAAATTGGATCGACAAACAGCGTCAAATAATTATTGGTAAGGTCAAAATGATCAGACAGATTCAGTCTATGGAAGCTAGATCTCCTGCTATTTTAGGATGTTACACAAAATAAAGCCGTTAAGTTACTGTAACCAATACAATAAAAGGATGAACTTCATTACTCAGGCGGGTTTTCTCTATTTTTCACGTTCTTTTTATGAGGTAGACGTGCGATATATTGCAAGGCAATTAAGCGGGATACAATCAGCGCCAGATACATCACCCCGACAAACATCTGGATAATTGCCAGCATCCGTGCCAGCGGACTGACCGGCATCACATCCGACAAGCCCGTGGCGGACTGGACACTAAAGCTGAGAAAGATCAAATCTAGCCAAGGCTGATGGGCTTGCAAGTCAGGATCTGAAAAGCTATAAGGCACCCATAACTGGCAGACACTATAAAGAAAAGCAAAGCCCCAGGCCAGTAAGGTAAATACCGCTCCAGCTGCAAAGAGTTCATCTTTGGTAAGATAGCGGTCATGAAACATATAACGCAACAGGCCATAAGCAGCACTAAAATATGCACTGGCTTCAAACAAATTCGCCGTCACATAGACCCAGGTATAGCGCAGGCCCAAAACAATCAGTGAAGAAAATAGAATTGCGCCGGCCACAAAGCTGAGTCCTAAAATGGTAAACATCGGCGTCTGGCGAATGACCTTGGCAATGACCAGTAACACCAGGACACCGAGCATCCAGGTGATTGCCCGATAGGGCAGGTTTTCATAACTCAACATGGACAAGATCAAAATCAGCAATTGTAAACAAAGCAGCCATGCTGAGGGCAGATGGGTAAAACTGTGCCAGAACTGCTGCAAAGATTGCTTCATACTGCCCTTCTTGTTTGTCTAGTCATGCACGCATGTATTGTTATTTTATCAGGCTTAACATAGCATGATTAAAGCAGTATATAGCTGTACGATTTATATGCAAAGATTGAAAAAATCAAAGTAAAATCTAGCGCACCCAAATTCAGTACGGCGCTTGCTCTAAAAAATTTGGAGCATAAGGGCATAAAAAAAGTCCCTTACGGGACTTTTTTTGCAGGATATCAAATCTTAGTGATCTGATGCTCCTGAGATACCGATACCGGTTTGTGAACGTACAAACTGAGCATCAAAGGCTTTGCGTTCTGCTTGAGCCTGTGCTGAATTATCTGTCACAGAGAATAACCAGCAGCAGAAGAATGACAATGGCATCGCGAAGATTGCAGGACCATTGAACGGGTTCACTGGTGTATCAGAAATACCCAAAGTATCGACCCATACTGCTTTAGACAGCACAATCAAGGTTACTGCGGTTACCAGACCTGCAACACCACCAATCACTGCACCACGTGTCGTCAAGCCTTTCCAGAACATAGACAATACCAGTACCGGGAAGTTGGCACATGCTGCAACCGAGAACGCCAGACCGACCATGAAGGCTACGTTTTGTTTCTCGAACAGAATCCCGAGAATCATCGCGAAGATCGCAAGACCTAAAGTCGCAATCTTAGACATACGTAGTTCAGATTCAGGCGTGGTTTGGCCTTTCTTCAAAACGTTGGCATACAAGTCATGCGAAATTGCTGAAGCACCTGACAGGGTCAAACCAGCAACGACTGCAAGAATCGTGGCAAATGCGACTGCAGAAATAAAGCCCATGAACAGGTCGCCGCCCACTGCATCAGACAGGTGCACCGCAGCCATGTTATTACCACCAACCAGCTCCAGCTTGCCAGTCAATGCCATTTTCGCAACATCAAGGAATTGCGGGTTGTTCGATACATACAGAATCGCACCGAAACCAATGATGAAGGTGAGCAGGTAGAAATAACCAATAAAACCTGTCGCAACTACGACTGATTTACGCGCTTCTTTAGCATCTTTTACCGTGAAGAAACGCATTAAAATATGTGGAAGACCTGCTGTACCAAACATCAATGCCAGACCTAAAGAAATCGCATCAATCGGATTAGACGCCAGACTACCCGGACCCATGATTTTGGTCGCATCTGTCAGGCTCAAGTCATGTACTTTTGAGTAGACACCAATCGCCTGTTCAAACATGTTGGTAAAGCTGAAGCCCACACCTTTCATGACCATGAATGCCATAAAGGTTGCACCAGACAGCAACATCACCGCCTTGATGATCTGTACCCAAGTGGTTGCCAACATACCGCCGAACATCACGTAGGCCATCATCAACAAGCCAACGATCACGACTGCAATATTATAGTTCAGACCGAATAGAAGTTTGATCAGCTGACCTGCACCCACCATCTGTGCAATCAGATAGAACGCCACCACAACCAGCGAGCTTAAAGCAGCCAAGGTACGTACCGGTTTTTCCTGTAAACGGAAAGACACTACGTCTGACAGGTTGTATTTACCCAGGTTACGCAGACGTTCTGCCACCAGGAACAATACGATCGGCCAACCGACCATAAAGCCCAGTGAATACAGCAAGCCATCAAAGCCTGACAGGAACACCATCGCGGAAATACCCAGGAAAGAAGCTGCTGACATATAGTCACCGGCAATCGCCAGGCCATTCTGAAAACCGGAAATACCGCCACCGGCCGTATAGAAGTCTTTGGTGCTGGTGGTTTGTTTCGCTGCCCATTTGGTAATGAACAGTGTTGCACCTACGAAAATCACAAACATGATAATTGCAGGCCAGTTGGTTGGTTGCTGTTCTGCTGCACCCAAGTCAGGACCAGCGAAAGCCATACCTGAAGCCATAAGGGTGGTCGCCAGGGCAATAAGAGAATTCCATTTCATCTTAACGTGGTCCTTTTTCATGAGCGATTGCTTCAACTTCACGGATTGCTTCTTCGGTCAATTGATCCAGTTTGTTATTGGCAATGTAGGAATACACACCACACAAGAGAAACGACAAAACAATGATGCCCAGACCGAGTGGAATACCCCACGTGGTCACACCACCTGAAAGTGAAGACAATAGAAACTCTTTGTTATAGCCGACCAAAAGCATGAAGCCGACATAAACGAATAACATGATTGCCGTAAGCGTCCAGCTAAGACGACTTTTCTTGGCAACCATTTCTTTGAATTTTGGATTTTGTAGAATGCGATCTACTTGTACCTCATCCATAATTACTCTCCTGAAGCCCAACCTTGGGCTGCCTATTTTTTAATTCGAATTATCACTATTACAACTTAACAAGAATCATATGTTCTTGTAATTTAGACTTTGGTCGTTAAAAAATGACCAATTTAAACTGCAGCGTTCATGATGCGCTATCATAGCGGCATGCTCAGCACACATCAGGCTATATGAACAGTTGGCTCATCATAGGGGTACTTGCCCTCTATATCGCATTGCTCTTTATCTGCGCTTTTTACGGGGAAAAACATGCCAGCCGGCTGAGTACCCGTGGGCGCATGCTATTGTTTAGTTTAACTTTAGGGGTGTACTGTTCATCCTGGACCTTTTATGGCGCTACCGGCGCTGCGGTACGGGAAGGCATTATTTTCCTGCCGATCTATCTTGGCCCGCTGTTATTCGTTGCCGTCGGTTATGATATCTGGCGCCGATTAGGACGGGTACGACAGCATCATGCGATTTCCTCAATCGCGGACTTTGTCGCGGCGCGCTATGGTAAAAGTGGCCCGCTGGCATCGCTGGTCACCATTCTGGCAGTGGTCGCGATTGTGCCTTATCTGGCTTTACAGCTACGCGCCATTGCCCTGAGTGCCGCAGTCATTCTGGAACCATCTGCCGGAATTGCCAACACCACCAATGGGGTGCTGTTTTTGACCGGTGTACTGGCCATTCTGGCGATGATCTTTGGCACCCGGCAGATTGCCAATACTGAACAGCATGGCGGTCTGATGCTGGCCGTGGCCTTTGAATCCTTTGTCAAGCTCTTTGCCCTGCTGGCAGTCGCCTGTTTCTTTATGTTTGAAGCACCAGGAAATATGGCACAGATCAGCACAGATATCAGTACCACCTTCCGTGATGTCCAGCTGTTTGGGGTTCCGCAAAGTTTCTGGGTTCAGACCTTGCTGGCAGCCCTGGCAGTTATCTGCCTGCCACGCCAGTTCCATGTGGCAGTGGTGGAGCTGCGTGATGAAAAACATATCCGCGGTGCACGGCGCTGGTTTGCGGTTTATCTGATTCTGACCACGCTGGCGATTATTCCGATTGCCAGCTGGGCATTGCATGCGGCGCCGCAATATCTGGCAATTCCAGATGTGGCGGTCCTGTCCTTACCCCTCAGCTATAATCAGGACTGGCTCACTTTATTGGCATTCTTGGGCGGCTTTTCCGCATCTACCGGGATGCTGCTGGTGTCTTCTGTGGCACTTTCCATCATGCTCAGTAATGATCTGATTATGCCAGCGCTATGGCGTTTGAAACTGATTTCCCGACATGATAAACGCTTGCCACTGGTACTGAAATTTACCCGCCGGATCTGTATTCTGGGCGTGATGTTAATGGGCTTCCTGTTCTTCAACTTCTTTAATGATATTGATCAGCTTTCTGTTTTTGGCCTGTTGGCCTTTAGTGCGGTAGCACAATTCGCCCCTGCCCTGATCGGTGGCCTGTACTGGCGCGGTGGTAGTAAGCAGGGCGTATATGCGGGTCTGTTGACCGGTTTTGCCTTGTGGTCCTATACCCTGCTGTTTCCCACCATTCTGCGCAGCCTGCCAGAAGCCTATCACCGCTTTAGCCAAAGTCTGCTCACTAACGGCCCTTTTGGCTGGAACTGGTTACGTCCTGAAGCGCTGATCGGTTTCGAATCGTTTGATCCGCTGACGCATGGGGTGGTCTGGGCACTGGGCCTGAATACAATCCTATATATTTGGATCTCGCGGATTTTCCGTCCGAGTATTGCCGAACAGATTCAGGCTGAAAGTTTCTTCTATTATGAAACCAAGCCACTGCCATCGCAGAGTCCCTCAACTGAAGTCAGTTATTCGCATCAGGATGTGGCGCGTTTAAAAGTCGGCGATCTGATTACCCTGGCCAAGCGCATTACCGGTGAAGGGCCCACTACCCGCGCTTTTCAGCAATTTTGTACCCAAAACAGTGTCGAACTGAATGAAAATAGCAGCGCCAATGGCATGTGGTGGCGTTTTACCGAACAATATCTGGCCGGTACCATCGGGGCAGCTTCGGCACGTACCCTGCTGACCACGGCCATGGTCAATAATGGCCTGGCCTTGGGTCAGGTCGCCAACATTCTCGATCAGGCCTCGCAATGGCAACGTTTTAACCAGAATCTGATCATGACCATGATTGATCACATGACCCAAGGGGTCAGCGTAGTCGATGAAAACATGTGTCTGGTGGCCTGGAATAATCAGTATCTGAAACTGTTCGATTATCCGACCGATATTGTCTATGTCGGCTGTCCAATCGCAGATCTGATCCGTTATAACGCCGAACGTGGTGAATGTGGGCCGGGTTCGGTCGAAGAACATGTCCGCAAGCGTATTCACTGGATGCAGGTCGGCAGTGCCCATGAATTTGAACGGATTCGTAAAGATGGCCGGGTCATTCAGATGCGTGGTAATCCGATCGAAGGGGGTGGTTTCGTTACGACTTTTGCCGATATTACTGCCTTCCGTGAAAATGAAGCCGTCTTGGAAGCCCGGGTTCAGGATCGTACCCAACAGCTGGCAGATGCCTTGTCCGAACAGCAACTGGCGCGTGAACAGGCCGACAAAGCCAATATGTCGAAAAGCCGCTTTATTGCCGCCGCCAGTCATGACCTGTTGCAGCCGATGCATGCGGCGCGTCTGTTCAGTACTGCCTTGGAACAAAGCGTGCAAAATGACGAAGACCGCAAGACCTTGCAGCAACTAGATCGTGCCCTGCATGGTGCAGAAAGCATGCTGTCTGCGCTACTGGATATTGCCCGACTGGAAGGCGGTACCATTCAGCCGAAACGTCAGGCCTATCCGCTACATGACCTGCTCAGTGATCTGGAACTGCAGTTTAAATCCATTGCGGCACAACGTGGCATTCAATTCAGTGTACATGATGCGCAGTTCTGGATTGATACCGATCCACAGTGGATTCGCCGGATTATCCAGAACTTTGTCAGTAATGCGCTGCGTTATACCGCCAAAGGTAAAGTGATGGTCGGGGTCTTACGCTCCAGTACCAAACCGAATCATATCCGCATTGGCGTCTGGGATACCGGACCGGGGATTGCCGAAGAACAACGTATCAAGCTGTTTCAGGAGTTTGAACGTTGCGGCCATACCTCTCCATGGGGTGAACAGGGCCTTGGACTGGGTCTGGCCATCGTACAACGCATGACCAGCATGCTGGATTATCCTGTGCATGTGTATTCGGCGCTGGGCAAAGGCTCCTGTTTTATGATTGAAGTGCCTGTCATTGCAGCACCCAAAGTCGTCGCTGCACCTGTTCAGGCCGTACCACTAAAAACCAAGGCGTTTAAAATCCTGTGTCTGGATAATGATGAAACCATTCTGGAAGGGATGGCGACCTTGTTGAGCAAATGGGGTTATCAAGTCTTTAAAGCCACCGAACCAGAGCAGGCATTGAGGCTGATTCAGCAGGAAAATATTCAGGTCTGGCTGGTCGATCAGCATCTCAATCAGAACAAGATCGGTTTAGACTTTATTCTGGAACAGCGCCGCAATGATGTTCCGGTGGCGCTGATTACTGCCGATTCCGATCCGGAATTGCCACAGCGCCTGAAAGAGCTGAATATTGTATTGCTGAAAAAACCACTGAAACCTGCATCCTTACGATCATGGTTATCCGGACTGAAAATTTCTGATTCCTAAGATTGTATTGCATTCATGAATGCCCATTTTAAAGCTTAAAATGGGCATTTTTTATACTCAACTGCCACAGAAAATCACCTAGCTTGCATAAAATTTATTCTAATGTGCTAAAAGCAGCAAATATGCCGAAAATACAGCCGAATAAATTGACCAAAATGTTCATTTTCTAATTCACCATGGCAAAAAATGACCAATCTGTACCTGTACAGCAGTACACTTATTTACAATTAATTATCTATTTGTTTTAACTCATAATTAAAGGGTAATTTTCCAGCACTATAACTTTAGTCGTATTTTTTATCAGCTATGCTTGGCTCTAAAAATAGAGGAATAAGAAACGATCAGTTTCCATCTCATACATGCCTTGATTGTTTGGGTAGCTGATCTTTCTGCATATCGGAGTTCTTCACATGAACATAGATCAAAACCATGGCCTGAATCAGGCCCAGCAGTTCCACCGTCAATATGGCGCCAATGCCTTATTGCCAAGCATTGACTGGGCACAGATCTTTAAATACAGCAAGCTGAATGATGCCCAGTATCAGGCGCTGGAAACGCTGTATCAGAGTGCAGTCCCGCTGGCACTGCAAGTTTTTGATGAATTACATTTTGATGTCTTTGAACCTTATGCTTACAAGCCGCAAGGACTGGGTCTGTTTGAACGGATTGCCGAGCAGGAAGACAAACTGCTTCAGTCTTTAGAAGCTGAAACAGCGGATCTGCCGGCGCAAACTCGTCATCAGATCTGGAGCATGTTGCTGCGTGGTGGTGCCGTCCTGGTGTTTAAGGCCTGGCTGGGTAAAGTCAAAAACGAAGATAACTGTCTGGATACCAGCCAGTTTGACGAGCTGTCTGATTTACTATTTATTAAAACCTGCCCGCATGAGCTAGCGCAGCGTTTACATGTCGATCCGAACACGCGCGATGATCATATCTTCCTGATGTATGACAATGAAGTCTATCTGGACCGTTTTAACAGTCTGGAAACGGCTGCACTCTTTGTCGATCTGGGTGTTTATGATGCGACTTTCCTGAGCCTGCGAGATGATCGCGTGGCAGAGTATCTGAAATCCAAGGGTTATGTCACCGAAGATCAGATCGATGAATTGCAATGTGCCTTAAATCCATTATTCTGCGATGATTTCACCCGCAAGCAGGATTATATTGCTTAATATATGCATGCTTTTTCACTGAATTATTCAGATAAAAAAAGACCTCCAAGGAGGCCTTTTTCCATGCGGATATACAGAACTTACATTTTCCGGTCTTCAATATTCAGTGCATTAATGGCCAATACCGCTTGTGTCCGGTTTTGTACGCCAAGCTTACGGAAAATTGCAGTCACATGCGCTTTAATGGTCGCTTCTGACACGTCCAGTTCATAAGCAATCTGCTTATTCAGCAAGCCTTCGGCCACCATCATCAATACTCGGAACTGTTGTGGGGTCAAAGACTGGATCCGTTCCGCCAAAGCCGTTTCATCGGCAGCACGCGGGTCAAAGTTCATATTGGCTGGCAGATTTGGCGGTAACCAGATCTCACCTTCCAGCACTTCGCGAATCGCTTCACCAATATGGCTTGGATGGGCAGATTTTGGAATATAGCCCATGGCACCATGCGCAATGGCACGCTGGATAATACTGACTTCTTCATGCGCAGACACGACAATGATCGGCAGCGACGGATATTGCGCGCGGACGTGTACCAAGGCAGAAAAACCTGATGCGCCTGGCAAATTTAAATCCAGCAGCACAAGATCAGGCTCGGGGCCATTTTCTAGACGTTCATAAAATTCATTGACTGCCGCAGTTTCATGAATCTGGGCTTGTGGCAGGCTATAACGTACAGCCTGAATCAAGGCATGACGAAATAGTGGATGATCATCAACGATTAAAATATTCATAGGCAACGTGAGAGAGATCTTGGCACGGTAGACCCTATTCTAACCACACAACCCGGTTAAGGATATGCAAGACTCTACAATTTTTAAAATAATATGCAGTTTTTCTTCAAAATCACCATTTTTCGCGGTATTTCAATAATTATTTAATTCTCATCACTTTTTTATATATAACGTATTCCTAAATTAAAAAGCTTAGCTATATTCAATATAAATCTACATATCAAAAACTTATATTAAAATTAATGCTTATAAACCAGGCTTTTTTCATATATCGAAAAATCAGATAACTTTTCAGCTTTTCGTTATTTTACAGCCCGGCACTGAATCGGGATTAATAAGGACATTCCGAGATTACTCCTATTTTTCAGGTTCTAAACATGTCTAATTTTAATGCGCAAAAACCCTTAAATATTGTTGCCGTATCGGGTGGTTTAAATCATCCGTCTAAAACAGAAGCCTTGGTTCAGGCCATTATTGATGAACTGGGTGAAGCGACACCAATTCATGTACATTTTATTAAATTTAGTGAAATTGGTTCGCTCCTGGGTGGTGCGATTTATCGTAATCAATTACCGCAGCGCGTTCAGGATGATCTGGCCGCAGTCGAAGCTGCAGATGCGCTGATTGTTGGTACACCCGTATATCGCGCTTCATTTACCGGCTTGTTTAAACATTTCTTTGATTTTGTCGAGCAGACTGCACTGGTCGATGTACCGGTACTTTTAGCAGCTTCAGGTGGTAGTGACCGACATGCGCTGGTGCTCGAACATCAATTACGTCCATTATTCAGCTTCTTCCAGGCTCAGACTTTACCGATTGGCGTGTATGCGACTGATCGTGATTTCACTCCTGAATATACCATTCACAGTGAATTGCTCCGCGATCGTATTACCCTGGCAGTAGCACGTGCCCTGCCTATTCTGGAATGGACACCGGCCAAAGGACAACGTGCCGAAGTCGTTAAAGCAAAAACCCAACAGGCCAACCAGAACTTGAGCATCAATAAACAAATCGAACAAGAAGAAGTCTTGCCCTCTGCGGCTGTACCAAGTCTGGATGCAGCAGAATCCCGCTTGCACAGTAAAAAATCAGCGCAAACGCAAGTTGCTTGATCAGCGATTTTCACTTCGAGGGTTGAAATATGTCACAACAGCAAATACAGCAAGACATCAAATTTGCGTATTGGGTTCCGAATGTCAGTGGCGGTTTTGTCGTCAGTACCATCGAACAGCGTACCGACTGGAGCTATGAATATAACGTGCGTCTGGCACAAGCAGCAGAAAAAAGCGGTTTTGAATATGGTCTGACCCAGATTCGTTTTGCGTCAAGCTATGGTGCAGAAAACCAGCATGAATCTGTCAGCTTCAGTCATGCCTTGCTCGCACAAACCAGCAAGATCAAGTTAATTGCAGCAATTTTACCCGGGCCGTGGAAACCTGCGCTTGCGGCAAAACAATTGGCCAGCATTAACCAGCTCAGCAATGGCCGGATTGCGATTAACGTGGTCAGTGGCTGGTTCCGTGGCGAATTTGATGCGATTGGCGAAGCATGGCCAGAGCATGACCAGCGTTATGCCCGTTCAGAAGAGTTTATTCGCAGTTTGCGCGGAATCTGGAATACGGATCACTTTAATTTTGATGGCAAGTTCTATCAATTTAAAGACTATACCTTACGCCCACAACCGCTCCCGGATAAACCGGTCGAGATTTTTCAGGGTGGCAGTTCACGTGCGGCGCGCGATATGGCTTCACGTGTTTCAGACTGGTATTTCACCAATGGCAACACCCCTGAAGAGCTGAAAAAACAGATTGATGATATTCGCGAAAAAGCCCGGGCCAATAATCACACTGTAAAAATTGGGGTCAATGCCTTTATCATCGCACGTGATACTGAAGAACAAGCCAAAGCGGTGTTACAGGAAATTATTGATAAGGCCAATATCAAAGCAGTGAAAAATTTTGCTGAAGCGACACGTGAAGCCGGTGCCTCGACAACTGAAGGCGAAGGCAACTGGGCAAAATCAAGTTTTGAAGATTTAGTCCAGTATAACGACGGTTTCAAGACCAATTTAATTGGCACACCGCAGCAAATTGCTGAACGTATTGTAGTTTTAAAAAATATTGGAGTCGATCTGGTGCTTTCCGGTTTCTTGCACTGTATTGAAGAAGTCGAATATTTTGGAGAAAAGGTGTTGCCATTGGTGCGTGAGCTAGAAGTACAACAACAGCAGGTTGTGCAGGCTAAATCCGCTTAAATCTAAGTGGTGCTTATGCCCAAATATTATAATAATGACGGCACATTGCAAATTTTCCCCTCAAGGCTCGGCTTGAGGGTTTTTTTATCCGGACAGAAACCAAGCAGTCCAGTAAAGCGCTAGCCGGATTTAGCTTTCCTGCCTACAATGGGATGCAATTGCAAGAATAGACGTTTTAACTATGTATACCGGTATTGTCCAAGGCCTGGAACAGGTCATCGAGATTCGCAAAGGCGATGGTTTTATTACCCTGTTGGTCAGTGATCAGCACGGCTTTTTTGCAGATGTGTTTATTGGCGCCAGTGTGGCAGTAAATGGTGTCTGTCTCACGGTGAGCACGATTGACCGGGCGCAGAAACAGATTCATTTTGATATTTCCAATGTCACCTTGGCGCTTACCACCTTGAAAGCCTTAAAAATTGGTGATGAAGTGAATATTGAACGCTCTGCCAAAGTCGGTGCAGAAAACGGTGGACATAATCTGTATGGCCATATTGAAGGCAGGGCTAAGGTCATCCAGATTGAAGCTCGCGGTGAAACCCTGCATATCGATTTACAGATTCCAGAGGGCAATATCAAGTACTTCTTCCTAAAAGGCTTTATCGGGCTAAATGGCTGCAGCCTGACCGTGAACCGTGTCGATCGTGCCCACAGTGAAATTTCGATTGACCTGATTCCAGAAACCTTGCGTCTGACCACCTGGAAGCACATCCAGGTGGGCGATACAGTGAATTATGAAATTGACCAGATGACCCGTACTTTGGTGGATACTCTGGAAAATATTTATCAAGCCAAAGCTTAATGGTATAAAGAGACTGGTACGTGCAAAAATCAGTCTCCTATCATATTAATATTTTAATACTATTCCATCGGTAGCAGATTGCCTAAAATGCAGGCTAACTCCCTGATTTAAGAAAGTACCATGCATCTGATCTGGTTTCGCCAAGACCTTCGAATTCAAGACCATGCCGCTTTGTGGCATGCCACTCAACAAGGCCCCTGTGTGGCTTTGGTGGTGCTTTCTCCTGAGCAATGGCAGTTACATCAAGATGCGCCGATCAAAATCGATTTTTATCTGCGACGGCTACAGGTTTTCAAACAGCAACTAGAACAACTGAATATTCCTTTAATTGTGCGAGAAGTCGGCTTGTGGCGTAATCTTGCTGATGAGATGTTAGCACTCTGCCAAAACTTGCAGATTGATAGCGTGCATGCACATATTGAAGTTGGGGTCAATGAACTACAGCGTGATTTCAAGGTTCAGCAACGACTAGAACAGCAGCAGATTCGGGTCGAGCTGTATCATGATCGCACCCTCTTTCCATTGGCGAGTATCCGCAATCAGTCCAATCAACCCTATCAAGTCTATAGTGCCTTTAAGAAAAAATGCTATGAGCGGCTGATTCTCGATGTGCCTTCTGCTTATCCTGTGATTGCGTCTCAGGACTTGCTCGAATTGCCTGCAGAGCTGACACATTTTGATCTGGAAAAGTTTGCGGGTCGCTATTCAATAGAAAATTCTGAAAAACTTTGGCCCGTAGATGAAACTCATGCCCTACAGATGCTGGATGATTTTATCGAAGACCGCTTAAGCAGCTATCAAACAGATCGTGATATTCCAGCGCTTAATGGCACCAGTCAACTCTCGCCTTATTTAAATATCGGCATTCTCTCGATCCGCCAGTGCATTCAGGCGCTGTTTAAACAACATCATGGCTATTTCCAGATCGATGATCTCGGTCAACAAACCTGGCTGGATGAACTGCTGTGGCGTGAGTTTTATCAGCATACCCTGTTCGATTTTCCCCGCGTTTCCAGACATCGCCCGTTTAAAGAAAATACCGATAAAATCCAGTGGCGGCATGCACCTGAAGATTTGGCAGCCTGGCAACAGGGCCAAACCGGGATCCCGATTGTAGATGCCGGGATGCGGCAGCTACTGGCCACCGGCTGGATGCATAATCGGGTGCGCATGATTACCGCAATGTTCCTGTGCAAAAACCTGCTGATCGATTGGCGTTTGGGAGAAAGCTGGTTCATGCAGCAGCTGATTGATGGTGATCTGGCAGCCAATAATGGCGGATGGCAATGGTGTGCTTCGACGGGTATGGATGCGGTGCCTTATTTCCGGATTTTCAATCCGGTCAGCCAGTCACAGAAGTTCGACCCGAATGGGGATTATATCCGTCAGTGGGTGCCTGAACTGGCGCATCTGGATGCCAAAAGCATTCATGAACCCTACGCCAAAAACCCTGACCGTGAACTGGACTATCCAAAACCGCTTGTGGATTTAAAATCTTCCCGTGTCCGGGCAATCGAGGCTTTTAAGCAGCTTTAAAAAAGACCCGTCATCTTAAAAATAATAAAACAGCTTCTCATATAGAGGCTGTTTTATTATTAGGATCAGGAATAAAAACTTGGATCAGGCACTTTTCCGGTCAGCACCCATTCCCCCACTTCCTGATATTTATAATCCACCGGATCATGCAAGGTTTGAGTCCGAACATTACGCCAGAACCGGTCCAGATTCAGTTGCGCAGTCGTTGCCCGTGCACCCATGACCTGAAAAATATTCTGGGTGATATATAAAGAGCTATTGGTCGCGGCAATTTTGGCGGTGGCAATCGCAATCGAGACTTCACCACGCTGCTCGGCAGTCAGATCAGGGCCGATATTCCAAGCTTTCTGCAAGGTCTGAATGGCTTGATCTGCCAATAAACGCACGCTTTCCAGCTGCACATAAAACTCGGCAAAATGCTTTTGGGTAAAAGGATCATTCACTGCATGTTCAGCCAAGGATTTTGACCAGGCTTTTTGGGTTTGTACGGTCTGTTTGGCAACTTCAAAAGCCCCTTCGGCGACACCGAGAAACATATGCACAAATATCAGCTGCGCAATCAATGGACGTAAACTGGAATACGGCGTACTCAGTGGCCCCGGATTGAGCAGCAATTCATCCCGGTGAATGTTGACCTGTTCAAAATGACTGGTGCCGCTGTCAGTCTGGCGCTGGCCCATATTGTTCCAGTCGCCTAGAAAGCTCACACCCTGTCGCTGGGTAGGAATCACGCCAATCAGCAATTTTCCTGCTTCGTTATAACCTGAACACAGCAACATATCCGAATCGATCGAACCAGAACAAAAGCTTTTATCACCATGGAAAATATATTCATGTTCTGAGACTTGAGTTGCCGTGGTACGACGATCCAGCGGATTGAGAGTATTGCCCCAGAACAGATTATTTTGGACAGTCTGTGCAAACCATTTGCCATATTGCTCAGGTTGGGAAAATAGCTGTACGGTGGCAATCAATAAATGATGAAATCCATAAATATGCGCCAGAGAGCTATCGACCTGCGCCAGGGTCTGAATGGTTTTAAAAATTGTCCGCCAGTCTGCACCCTGTCCACCATAGGCAACAGGAATAGACAAGCCGAGCAGACCACTGTTACGGATCAGGTCTCGTTCATGCTTGGGATTACCGCCCTGCTTGTCTCGCACTGCGGCAGTTTGGGCAAATTGTTCTGCCAGTTTCTGGGCAATATCGACAGGAGATTGATCTAAATATGGTGATTGTACATTCATTATTTTAACTCATGTTCAGCATGTGGGCAGCTTAGCAGATCAAGACGTTGCGCTATATTCGAAAGCATGCAGAGCTTATTCCTGATCTAAAAATACCGGCTGCGTGCAGCCGGTATTTTGCTTGTGGACTTTAGCTATTTAACGAGGATTGGCTTGTACTTCTGCAATCAGATGATCCACCACTTGTGGTTCAGCCAATGTCGAGGTATCGCCCAGGCTATCCAGCTCATTGGCTGCAATCTTTCTCAAGATCCGGCGCATGATTTTCCCTGAACGGGTTTTGGGCAAAGCGGGTGCCCAGTACAGTGCATCAGGTGTCGCCACTGGCCCCAAAATCTTGCGCACCCAGCTCACCAGTTCAGCACGCAATTCATCTGAACTGGTCACGTCGGCCTGTAAGGTGACAAAGGCACAAATTCCCTGCCCTTTAATGTCATGCGGCATACCCACCACAGCAGCCTCAGCCACTGCTTCATGGGCCACCAACGCACTTTCAACTTCAGCTGTGCCTAAACGGTGTCCGGACACATTCAGCACATCATCGACCCGGCCAGTAATCCAGTAATAACCGTCTTTATCGCGACGCGCGCCATCTCCGGTAAAATAAGTACCCGGATAAGTCGAGAAATAGGCTTCGATAAAACGTTCCGGATCACCCCAGATGGTTCGCATCTGGCCCGGCCAGGAATCTTTAATCACCAGATTGCCTTCAGCTTCGCCTTCCAGCTCCTTACCATCCGCATCGACAATCGCAGGTTGTACCCCAAAGAAAGGCCGTGTTGCAGAACCCGGTTTCAAATCAGTCGCGCCTGGCAATGGCGTAATCATAAAACCGCCGGTTTCCGTCTGCCACCAGGTATCAATGACGGGACAGCGACTTTCACCGACCACGGTGTAATACCAGTTCCAGGCTTCAGGATTAATCGGCTCACCCACCGAACCTAGAATTCTCAGGCTGCTGCGGTCACTTTCCCGCACAAAGGCATCACCTTCACGCATCATGGCGCGGATGGCTGTCGGTGCGGTATAGAGAATGGTGACGTTATGCTTATCGACAATGTGTCCGGTACGCGCCCAGCTCGGATACTGCGGAACACCCTCGAACATAAGAGTCGTGGTGCCATTCGACAATGGGCCATACAGCACATAGGAATGTCCGGTAATCCAGCCGACATCTGCGGTACACCAAAAGATATCATCCTGTTTGATGTCAAACACTTCGCGGAAACTGCAATTCACATAAGTCAAATAACCGCCCGTGGTATGCATCACGCCCTTGGGCTTGCCGGTCGAACCTGAGGTATACAGGATAAATAGCGGATCTTCGGCATTCATCGGTTCCGGTGGGCAAATGTCATTCACCGACATGATTTCCATGTGATACCACAGGTCGCGCCCCTCTTGCATTTCAATCGGGTTGCCGGTGCGATGCACCACTATTACATTTTGAATGGAGTCTGTACCAGCCAGTTTCAGGGCTTCATCAACATTGGCTTTCAGCGGAATCGGTTTCCCGCCGCGCATACCGGAATCGGCCGTAATCACCATTTTGGCCTGACAGTCTTCAATCCGGCTGGCCAGAGAATCCGGTGAAAACCCACCAAATACCACGCAATGCACCGCCCCGATGCGCGCGCAGGCCAGCATGGCAATCGCGGCTTCAGAGACCATGGGCATGTACAGCATCACCCGGTCGCCTTTAGCAATGCCATTTTTTTTCAGCACATTGGCGAAACGGCAGGTTTCGTCATGCAACTCGGCAAAAGAAATAATCTTGTGCCGTGAAGGATGATCCCCTTCCCAGATAATGGCCGGCTTATAGGGATGTTCTTTCAGATGACGGTCCAGACAGTTGGCGCTGACATTGAGCTGACCATCAGCAAACCATTCAATTTTAAAATTGTCGGGATCGAAACTGGTATTTTTGACTTGGGTAAAAGGCTTGATCCAGTCCAGACGTTGTGCCTGTTCTGTCCAGAATGCTTCTGGCTGCTCGATGGAATGTTGATAACGTTCGAAATACTGGTCTTCAAGCGTGCGTGCTGTTTTTTTAAAATCTTCGGGTACTGGATAGATCTCTTGCATATGTCACTTCCTTGATTTTGTTCTATCTCATCACGAGAGGTTAATGCTGTGTTGTTGATTGTTTTTTATGCATAATAGCAGTATGGCCTGCTTATTTCGAATCCGGCAATCATGCTTTCGTCGTAGATTATTTATTCAAATTCAAACAAAATAAAGCATAACTTACAGTACAGAATATTCTGCATAACTGTGTATGATCTGTAGCAATGCCCTTTAAAAAATAGAATTTAGCTCTCGCTCTTATTTCATTTTGTTCAGTTCAGGATCATATTTATGAAATCGCCAGAATCTCCCTATTTCACCCCTCCCGCTTTAGTGGCAACGGATCATCCCTTGTCGATAAAAGGCCGTTTCGGGCGTCTGAGTTTTATTGCGTGGTCAGCATTTCTACATTTCATCTTCCTGTTTAGCAGTATTGCGCTGGGCTTAAGTATTGATATTGTGAATATTGCAGTCCATTCAATGGATTCTAACTGGCTGCTTTCACTACAAGGCTTGGCCGGTATCGGCGTGCTGATCATGATTCTGGTCTATGCCTATTTCGCTTTAGTGGTGACCGTTCGCCGTTTGCATGACATGAACCGCAGTGGCTGGTGGGCACTATTATTTTTACTGCCGCTAGTAAACATTTTTGTATGGCTTTATATCGTTTTTGGTTCGGGCGATCGAGGCAGTAATCAGTATGGTCCGGCACGGATGACCTTGCTCTGGGAAAAGATGCTGGCCTGGTTGATGATTATCCTGACCCTGCTTAGCCTGTTGGGATCTATCGCTTTATTCAGTTATATGAGCGGTGAAGAACAGTCACCTACCCCCACGGAAATGATGCAAAAAACCACCAAATACTTTTAATAACAGCGCCGTTATTTTTAGAAAATATCCACTGGTGACTTCGAGCCCTTATTAATTTTTTGCTGAACATCAGGCAAAATAGGCAGAATAGGCAAAATTTGAATTGTGGAATTTTTGTGGCAGAGCAAAACAATACCTTAAGCCAGGTAACAGAGGGCACCACGGAGTTGTTACATCAGGCAACTGAGAAAACGACCCAGACCGTGATTGAACATACCGCCAAGTATAATGATGCCTACAGCACCATTGACAAGATCATGGAAGGCTTCTGGGAGCGTGTGCCTTATTTCTGTATCGCGCTAATCGTGATTACGATTTTCTGGTTACTCTCCAAAGTCTTCAAGTTTTTCGTACGTAAAACTTTGGAAAACCGCTCTTATACCCGCCAGAATCTGGTATTGGTCCTCAACCGTGTCGGTAGTACCTTTATTATTTTCTTTGGTGTTTTGATTGGTCTGGTCATTGCCGTGCCTGGCTTTACCCCGGGTCAGCTGATGAGTGCCCTCGGAATTGGTTCGGTCGCGATCGGTTTTGCCTTCAAGGATATTTTCCAGAACCTGCTTTCTGGTGTGCTGATTTTACTCGGTGAACCATTCAAGATTGGCGATGATATTATCGTCAATGGCATGGAAGGCACAGTCGAAGATATCCAGATTCGTGCGACTTTTTTGCGTTCACCGGATGGCCGCCGTATCGTGATTCCCAATGCCACGGTCTATACCAGTGCCGTGACGGTAAACACGGCCTATACCCGCCGTCGCTGTGAGTTTGTAGTGGGCATTGGTTATGAAGATGATATCCAGAAGGCCAAAGACCTGATTACCGCCATTTTAGATAAAGACCCGACCATCCTCAGTCAGCCGGGCTTTAGTGTCAATGTCACGGCGCTGGCTGATTTTTCCATTACCTTAAAAGCGCTCTGGTGGGTCGATACCACTGAGACAGGCACAGGAACCTCAATCAGTGCGGTGCAGGAACGCGTGATTCAGGCATTTGCCGAACATCATATTTCAATTCCTTATCCGGTACAGGAAGTCAAAGTCTATCGCGGCGAAGGCAATGAAGATGCCTCAGCTCGTGCTAAACAGGCGACCTAGAACATAGGGAATCACGGTTTCAGTGCGGAGAATACGGTTGCCCAGACTCACAGCCTGGCAGCCGTTTTTAACCAGTAAATCTACTTCATACGGAATGAATCCACCTTCCGGGCCGATGATCATCGTACAAGGATGCGGAATCGCAAAAGGCATGGATTGTTCGGCATAAGGATGTGCCACATAAGCGGGTCGGTCAGCCGTAATCAAGTCCGGTAAAATATCTTCAACAAAAGGTTTAAAACGTTTATACAGCTCGATTTTCGGAGCTATTGTATCTCCTGCCTGTTCCAGTCCCAGCTCGATATAATGATTTAACTGCTGTAAAAATGGGGTTTGCCAGTAGCTTTTATCGACGCGATAACTATGCAGTAAAATGATTTTTTCCACGCCCAAGGTGACACTGTCCATGATCAAACGGCGCAGCACTTTCGGCCGTGGCAAGGCCACAATCAGGGTCACCGGTAATTTTTTTGGAACAGCATCCTCTTGAAGCGGTTTTAGTCGCACTGCTTTTTCAGAAATCTCGACAATCTCGGTGAGATAACGCTGACCTTCCAGCACCCCTACTTTTAAGGTATCTCCAACTTGAATCTGCACATGCTGCTGTAAATGTTCCAGTTGACGTTTCGATGAAATCGTCCAGAGATCCGATTGTGTTTGTCGATGGTCAAGCAGGACAATATTCATAGAAGATTTTATACCGAAGAACTGTTGAATGACCTCTATCCGCTAGAGGGTGGCGACATGGATGTCGTGCGTATCCCTGAGGGTGAAGCACATTCCTTCAGGGATACAAAATATTTTTGCTACTTTTCATCTTTGAAAAGTAGGCTAGATAAGCCAGCTTAGAAATATTGAAAAAACTTCAATCCACACAGCCTAACGACGGCATCCCTGCCGTCTTGGTAAATCCAATATCTGTTACTTATCAATATAAATTAAAGATACCGATCAATCACCTGAATATGCTTGGCAAGCGATCCCGTATTTAACTGCATAATTCTCTGCGCTGCTGTATTTAAACGTTGTGCCTTGATTTGATCTTGCAAAAGTTCCAGCAATACCTCTGCCGCCTGCTGCGCATCCTGCACAACTTCTACTGCATCTGCTTGAACGAATTCATCGACAATGGTCTGAAAATTAAAATAGTTTTTGCCTAAAACAGTCGGTACATTCAAGGCAATCGGCTCCAGAATATTATGCCCACCACCCGGCTCATTCAGCGAGCCACCGACATAACAGGCTTGACTCAAAGCATACCAGAGCCACATTTCCCCCATCGAGTCCGCCAGATAAACCTGGGTATCTGCTTCAATGTTCTGGGCCAAACTACGGCGCTGAGTTATTAAATTTAAACTCTGTGCAGCCTGAAACACCTCATCAAAACGTTCCGGATGACGGGGTACGACGATACATAAAAGTTTTGGGTTGCTATCTAAAGCCGATTTTAAAGCGCTTAGAATTTCTTTTTCTTCAGGCGCATGGGTACTGGCCAGTATCATAATTTTGCGACCTGCCAGTTGCCATGCTTGCTTCAAGTTTGCAGCATGTTCTACAAAACTTTGTGGTGCAGTAATATCAAATTTGATATTGCCCAAAACCTGGGTTTTTTCGGCGGTGATTCCCAACTCGATATAACGCTGCTGGGTGGCAGTATCCTGTGCCAAAAGCTGACTTAACTGCTGTAGCATGCTCCGGGTCAGACCTTTAACCCTGGCATAGCCCTTGGCTGACTTTTCCGAAAGACGCGCATTCAATAATATACTGGGCACATCAAACTCTGGTGCCTGATCCAGCAGATTCGGCCAAAGCTCGGTTTCCATCAGCAATAACAGTTTTGGCTGATACTGCTGATAAAAATCACCAATCAGTACTTTCTGATCAGCAGGTAAATAGACCGCTTGAAATAAATCCAGATAAGGTGCTTTTAAAAAAAGTGATTTGGCCCGTGCCTGACCGGTTTTGGTGGTATTGGTGACCAGCACCGGATGACCCGATTTTAAATAATGTTCGATGAGAGGCTGGGCAGCATTGGTCTCACCGACCGAGACCACATGAAACCAGATGGCATGCAGATTTTTGGGCGGCTGAAATGGGCCGAAACGTTCTGTCAGTTCTTGTTGTAATTGTTCAGGATCGGTCGCACGTTTACGAATACGCGATTGATATAAGGGTTTAATCAGAGCTAACGCTGCGTTATACCAAAATGGAGTAGCCAAATGCGCCTCGAAACAGATTCAATCGACAAAATATAACAGAGCCACATCGACATGTTAATCGATGTGGCTCATTTTTAGATTATTCTACAGTAGTTAAAGCGTCTGCTTCAGCCAATGTCGGATAATCAATATAGCCTTCTGCGACATTGGTTCCGATCATATTTTCCAGCTTTAGTTCATTTAGCGGTGCATCTTCGAGTAGGCGCTCGTATAAATCCGGATTGGCAATATAAGCCTTACCAAAAGCTACCGCATCTGCTTTGCCTGAAGCCAGCAATTCAATCGCATCGTCACGACTTAAACGCATATTGGCCATATACGGCACGCCGTTTGAGCGCTGTTTCATATACTCCGAGATACTGTCTTCCGCCAGATATTCACGGGTAAAGAAGAACGCGATCTGGCGCTTGCCCAACTGTTCCATGACATAACCGAAGGTTTCACGTGGATCATTGTCGCCCATATCGTGTTCATCGCCACGCGGTGCCAAATGAATTCCGACACGGTCTGCACCCCAGACATCAATCAGTGCATCCATGACTTCCAGCAGGAAACGGGCACGGTTTTCGACTGCCCCCCCGTATTCATCTTCACGCTGGTTGGTCTTGGTTTGCAGGAACTGGTCAATCAGATAACCATTGGCTGCATGTAATTCAACCCCATCAAAACCGGCAGCTTTGGCGCAAATTGCCGCCTGTTTATATTGTTCGGTAATGGTATGAATTTCTGAAATTTCCAGCGCACGCGGCAACACATAAGGACGTTTTGGACGCAATAAACTGACATGACCGGCCTGTTGTACACTGCTCGCCGATACTGGCGTTTCACCATTTAACAGTTCTGGATCAGACACACGACCCACATGCCACAGCTGCGCCACAATCAGGCCACCTTGGTCATGTACCGCTTGAGTCACCTGCTGCCAGCCTGCTACCTGCGCATCAGTAAAGAGACCAGGAGTATTACGGTAACCATTGGCTTCTTCAGAAATCACCGTGGCTTCAGAAATGATTAAACCGGCACTTGCACGTTGTGCATAATATTCGGCCATCATTGGCGTTGGTACGCGGTCGTCAGTTGCACGACTACGCGTAAGCGGCGCCATGATGACACGGTTTTTAAGTTCTAACGCGCCAAGCGTTAAAGGAGAATTTAATTCAGCCATCAGTACTCCCACCTGTTGGATTAAAGGTGTTGTTGCATATAGTCGATATATTGCTGAATCAAAGCTTCATTACGCGAGAAATAAGACCATTGTCCGTGCTTGGTCGCGGTGATTAAACCGGCCTGCTGCAAGACAGACAAATGATTGGACATGGTGGACTGAGAGACTTGTCCTAACTTTTCAATCTGCCCTGCACAGACCCCGCGTTGAAAGCCGCCACACTCTTCCACAGATAGATATTGTTCTGGCGATTTCAACCATTCCAGAATCTGCCGACGTATCGGATTGGCTAAGGCTTTAAAAATTAGATCAAGATCCATAGGTACATCACAATCTGTGGCGTAACAAAACTTGTTTCAGCATCTAAACCGATTATATCGCATTTTATCGATTTATATATCGATAAATTTAGATATAAGAGTCACAGTCTGTACTAACTTGGTTACGCCAGCTATTTAAACGATTTCTTACAAGCTTAAACGATTTCTTACAAGCCCTGTTTCAAGCTTGCTTCGATAAATTTATCCAGATCGCCATCCAGAACCGCGCCGGTATTGGAACTTTCGACACTGGTACGTAAGTCTTTAATACGTGAATCATCCAGAACGTATGAACGAATCTGGCTTCCCCAGCCGATATCAGACTTGGTATCTTCCAGCGCTTTTGCAGCATCATTACGAATTTGCATTTCACGTTCATAAAGTTTGGCGCGTAACTGCTTCCAGGCATGGTCGCGGTTGGCATGCTGTGAACGCTGGTTCTGACAGGCCACTACAATCCCGGTCGGTGCATGCGTTAAACGAACCGCAGAATCCGTTTTGTTAATATGCTGACCACCGGCACCCGATGCACGATAGGTATCGGTACGCACATCTGCCGGATTAATTTCGATCTCAATATTGTCATCGACTTCAGGCGAAACAAACACAGCCGAGAATGAGGTATGACGACGGTTGCCCGAGTCAAATGGCGATTTACGCACTAAACGATGTACGCCTGACTCGGTACGTAACCAGCCATAGGCATATTCACCGTCTACACGAATCGTCGCTGATTTAAGCCCTGCAACATCACCGTCCGATTCTTCCATGATTTCTGCTTTAAAGCCATGACGTTCAATCCAGCGCAGGTACATCCGCATGAGCATGGATGCCCAGTCCTGCGCTTCAGTACCACCCGAACCGGCCTGAATTTCTAAATAACAAGGATTAGGATCCATCGGATTGTTGAACATACGACGGAATTCAAGTTTAGCCAGTTCTTCTTCAGCTGTAGTCAGTTCAGCCTGTACATCTTCCAGTAAGCCTTCATCATCCGCTTCCACTGCCAGATCAAGCAAGGCCTGCGCATCTTCAAGCTGTGTGGTCAAACCATCCAGCACATTTAATACGTTCTCAAGTTCGCCTTTTTCTTTGGCCATGGCCTGGGCACGACTCTGGTCATTCCAGATGGTGGGATCTTCTAATTCACGCAGGACTTCCTCTAAACGCTCTTTTTTCAGATCGTAGTCAAAGATACCCCCGTAGTGTTTGACCACGTTCGTTTAAGTCTTTTAATTGGTTTAGATACGGATTAATTTCCACGTGAATTACTCTCAATCAAAATTAGGCACAAATTATTTAGCCCCATATTATAGCACAGTCTATTTCTGCTATTTCAGTGTGGTGGATCCAGTCCAAAGCTCGAATGTCATCCCAATTTAGAGTTATGTTTTCGTCAGGAAATTTTTGACAATTGAATCGGTTATTAAATGTCGTTTTGATCTGAAGCTTGATCGGATTTCGCATCTCGCATTCATTATCAAAATATAGTTTTCATTTAATTTTATCGTCTAAAAATATCTACCAAATTGAATAAAAAATCAGCAAATTCAATACATTCCACAATATCTACACAGTTTTAATAAAACACTACATTATAAATTTAATTTTATTATTCAGTTACTTATTTAGAAAAGATTACATAAGATTACGCTATTCACATTGCTGTAACTTTCCTTTGATTGACGATCTTTGAAATTGCTCTAGACTGAAAGTTGTAACAAAAAGTGTAATGTTTTTAACTAAAGATTTGAGGGGTAGTAACCATGAAAAAATTAGCGATTGCTTCGGCACTACTTTCAGCAATAGCAATGACAGGTACAGCAGCACATGCTTACCAGGCAGAAATTGGTGCATCAGCAGGCGTATTTGATCCTGATAACGGTGGAACCAGTGGCTCTTTCGGTGTTGATGGTACATATTACTTCAATCCAGTTCAAACACGTAATGCACCATTAGCAGAGGCAGCTTTCCTTGATCGTGCCAGTAACGTAAATGCTCATTATCAATATAATGAAATTGGCGATAATGAAGCGCATCAATATGGCGTAGGTGCAGAGTACTTCGTTCCAAATTCTGACTTCTACTTAAGCGGTAATGTGAATGGTCATGATCTGCAAGACAACAATAATGTTGATAATGACTTAACGACTTACGGTGTAGAAGTTGGTTATTTACCAGCGCCAGGTCTATTGATTGCGGCGGGTGTAAAAGGTTGGGATAACGACAATGATGATGGTGTAGATCCAACACTTCGCGCCAAATACGTGACTACACTTAGTAATGGTAAAGATATCAACCTGGAAGCAGGTGCAGCTTTTGGTGATCTAGATGAATACAATCTGGCAGCAGATTATTTCATTGACAAAACCTTCAGTGTTGGTGTCGACTACCAAGACAATGATCTGAGAAATCAAAATGAATTCGGTGTAAGCGCTCGTAAATTCATTAATCAGCAAGTCAGCCTCGAAGGTCGAGTAGGCTTTGGTGAAGCAGGTAACAATGACTACAATAAATTTGGTGTAGCAGCGAAATACCGCTTCTAATCTAAAACCACAAATTAATTATTCATAAAAAAACCCATCCTCGGATGGGTTTTTTATTGCACTCTTAACAAGCATTTAGGTATTTTTTTGCACATTGACGGGGCGAATATAAGCTGTACAATTTGTTACAACTGTTCATCAAACAGTCATATTTTTATAACAAAGAGAGAAATCTAAATGCTTAAGAAACTTGCTCTTGCTACAGCGCTTCTTGCTGGCCTGGGAACTGCACACGCTTACCAAACTGAAGTTGGGGCTTCTATTGATCTTATTGATCGTGACCAAGGTGGTTCAGATGTAGGTTTTGCTATCGATGGGACTTACTACTTCAACTCGGTCCAAGTCAAAAATTCGCCTTTGAATGAAGCTGCATTTTTAAACCGTGCCAGCAATGTGAATGGTGTATTAAGCTATCAAGATGATTCAGACACGTTTGGCATTGGTGCTGGTATTGAATATTTTGTCCAAATTCAGACTTTTATTTAAGTGGTAATATTACTCATTTTGATAATGACGCTGGTGACATAACTGGTTACGCTGCTGAAGCGGGTTATTTACCTGTTCCTGGCTTATTAGTAGCACTTGGTCTTGTAGGTATTTCTGAAGACAATGCAGACGATGAAATTGATCCAACTTTACGTGCTAAATATGTAACACAAGTCGGTCAATACGATATGAACTTCGAAGGTGGTGCAAGTTTTGGTGATATCGATGCTTATAACCTAGGTGCGGATTTATATCTCGATAAAACTTTCAGTGTTGGCTTAGGATTCTCTGACTCAGATCTAGAAGGTAATGATGTCTTTACCATTCGTGCCAAGAAATTCTTTAACCAACAAGTTAGCTTAGAAGGTTCGATTAATTTTGCTGATAATGCTGATACCTTTGGCGTACGTGGTGCATACCGCTTCTAATCTCTCCGATTAAAAGCAAAAAAACCGCTCACTTGAGCGGTTTTTTATGGCCTATTGTTCTAAATGGATAATCCGCATTTGCAGGCTGACATTGCCATTAAAGACATTTTTATCCAGCTCATACACCAAGCGTGTATCTTTCATCGGATCAAATTCATATTTATCGGCTGCATTGAAGGCGATCGCATCAATCACCTGCCCATTTTCCAAAGCCACGCGTAATTTAAGATGTACATCTTTGAGCCAACGATAGTCCATAATCTTGAAGATCCCTTCAAAAATAGGTGGAGGGAATTTTTGCCCCCACGGACTTAAATGTTGCAGGATATCGACTGTTTCGATCTGGAAAGCCGAAGCGGATAGCTCCCCATCCGTCCATAAAGTCGCAGTGAATAAATCCGCGTCCATCGTAGCAATCAGTGCTTCAAAGACCTGCTTAAATTCAGCAAAATTTTCTTTTTTCAGGGTTAAACCCGCTGCCGCTGCATGCCCGCCAAAATGACTGACTAAATGTGGATATTGCTCCGCCACCTGTTCAATCGCATCACGGATATGAATCCCGTCAATCGAACGCGCTGAACCCTTGATATGTATGCCATCTTCATCTGCGGCAAAGACAATACTCGGACGATGAAATTGCTCTTTTAAACGCCCCGCCACAATACCAATGACACCTTGATGCCAATGCTGTTCAAACATGATTAATGCAGCCGGCAATTCAGTTTCGTCCAGCTGGATTTTCTCAAGTTCGTTTAAAGCGTCCTGCTTGATTTTAGCTTCGACCTGACGGCGTTCAACATTCAGTTGATTCAACTGTTCGGCCAGTGGATAGGCGTTTGCCAGATCCGGCGCCAATAGACACTCGATCCCGATGTCCATGGTTTCCATCCGTCCGGCTGCATTAATTCGCGGCCCTAAGACAAAACCGAGATCTTGCGCTTTTAGACCTGCCGGATCACGTTTTGCAATATCCAGTAGCGCACTGATCCCCGCGCGGCACTGCCCTTGCTGAATCCGTTTCAAGCCCGCATCGACCAGAATCCGGTTGTTATAGTCCAGACTGGCGACATCGGCATAAGTACCGAGTGCCACCAGATCAAGATAATGAATAATTTGAGTGGTCGATTTTCCAAGTTTTTTGCGATGGGTCGACAGATTGGCCAGCACATAAAACGCCACCCCGACCCCGGCCAAGGCTTTGCTGGGGAAATCACAACCCAGCTGATTCGGATTGACCACCGCTTCGGCTTCAGGTGTCGGCTTGGTGGTCAGGTGATGATCGGTAATAATCACCTGCATACCATGATCTTGCGCCTGTTTCACTCCTGCATGGCTGGAAATACCATTGTCCACGGTAATCAGCAGATCAGGTGTGAAATTGACGAAAGCCAGATCGGCAATGGCAGCAGTCAGACCATAGCCATATTTAAAACGGTCTGGTACCAGATACTCGACATTCGCCCCCATATCACGTAGAGCCAGCACCATGAGTGCAGTACTGGTTGCACCATCGGCATCGTAATCGCCGACAATCACGATTTTCTGGCCACGATCAATTGCCTGATCGATCAACTGAATCGCATCCGTCAGGCCTTTCATGGTCGGTGCCAGCAGATGCTTGAGTTTAAGCTCAAGTTCCTGCTCGGACTCCACCCCGCGACGGGCCAGAATTTCAGCCACAAACGCTGGAACACCCTGAAAATTTTCAGGACGGGTCAGAAAGGGGCGCTGTTTGATGTCAAGTTTTGGCATGATTTTTGGCATAATCAAGGCATCAAGCGTTGCAATTGCCATGCACCGTCAATTTTCTCATAGCTTAAACGATCATGCAGACGGTTCGGACGGCCCTGCCAGAATTCATAATAATCGGGTTCGAGACGATAACCGCCCCAAAACTCCGGTTTATCCAGCTGTTGCTGATTCGCCACCTGATTATGCAAATCCCAGAAACGCTGTTGCAGCTCTTCACGGCTGGCAATTACCCCACTTTGCGGGGTGCTGATATGCGCAGCAATCTGGCTGTCACGTGGGCGTTTATGATAGTAATCAGTCGACTCCTGTTCAGAAATCTTGATGACTTTACCACTCACCCGAATCTGACGTTCCTGATCCTGCCAATAGAACAATAATTCAGCATACGGATTTTCGGCCAGATCCAAACCTTTTTGGCTGTCATAATTGGTATAGAAGTCATAGCCGGCTTCAGTCGCCCCGCGCAGTAATACGGTACGCACATGCGGACGACCTTGAGCATCCGCCGTTGCCAATGACATGGCATAGGGTTCATGCAGCTTCGCTTCTAGTGCATGGTTAAACCATTGCAAGAACTGCATATGCGGATTCGGGTTGACCTGCTGTTCTTGCAGCTCGCCTTTCTGATAATTCAGGCGTAGCTCACTCAGATCTTTGATCAGATCACTCATTCTTTCTTCCTCTAAGCGGCATTGGCACGTACAGCATCAGCTAATGAATTTGCCAGTGCAGTCACTTCACTTAAATCTTCGCCTTCCACCATGACACGAATCACCGGTTCAGTGCCTGATTTACGAATCAACAAGCGGCCACGCCCTTTAAGCTGCTGTTCGGCTTTTTCAAATTCAGCGGCCAAGGCCGGTACTGAATAAGGATCAAACATGGCATCTAAACGCACATTGACCAGGACATTTGGCAACAGTTGAAAATCAGCCACCAGCTCATGCAGGGCTTTCTTCTGTTCAACCATGACTGTCAGCACTTGCAAGGCGGCAATAATCGCATCACCGGTGGTGCTCTTGTCCAAGGTCAGAATATGCCCAGAAGGCTCGCCACCAATCGTCCAGCCGTTTTCTTCCAGACCTTGCAACACATAACGGTCGCCGACTTTGGCACGTAATAATGGCACTTGAGCTTTTTCCAGTGCCAGTTCCAGTGCCATATTGCTCATTAAGGTACCGACGATACCTGCCGGCTTTTTCGAGCTTTGCGTGGCAAGAATATACAGAATATGGTCGCCATCAATCAGCTTTCCAGACTTATCCACCAGAACTACACGGTCGGCATCGCCATCAAAAGCAACACCTAAGTCGGCCTGATGCTGGATCACGGCTTGTTGCAAGCTTTCAGGATGAGTCGAACCACAGTCTTTATTTATATTTAACCCGGTCGGTTCATTATGAATGGCAATCACACGTGCGCCCAGCTCACGGAACACAGCAGGCCCGACGTTATAGGCGGCACCATTGGCACAATCCACCACAATGGTGAGTTCATTCAAGTCCAGATGATAGGGGAAAGTCGATTTACAGAATTCAATATAGCGACCATTGGCATCTTTGACCCGGATACTTTTACCCAGGCTCGCGGTATCTTCAATGATGAAATCTTGTTCGAGTTCCTGATTGATTTCTTCTTGCAAGGCATCCGGTAATTTCTTGCCTTCCGCCGAGAAAAACTTAATACCGTTATCGAAATACGGATTATGCGAAGCAGAAATTACAATTCCCAGGCTGGCATGCAAGGCGCGGGTCAAATGGGCAATCGCCGGTGTTGGCAGTGGGCCTAAAAGATGAACATAGACGCCAGCCGCATTTAAACCTGCCTGCAAGGCGGCTTCCAGGATATAGCCAGACAAACGGGTATCTTTACCCAAAACCACCAAGGGCTTGGCTTTTTTACTATGACGCTTTAAAACCTTACCGGCTGCAAACCCCAATTTCAGGGCAAACTCAGGGGTAATCGGCAATTCGCCAAACTTTCCACGAATACCATCCGTACCAAAATAACTCATCTTTATCTCACTTCTTAGCGGATGATTGATCTCACCCATTTTTTCCCTGTGCCACACTTTACACCAAAATAAAAAAGCCGTCATTTGCATGACGGCTTTTAAAAATTTTAAATCACAGGAGATTAACCCACGCGATAGTTGGGTGCTTCTTTGGTAATGGTCACATCATGCACATGTGATTCCGACATACCGGCAGAAGTGATTTTCACAAACTTGGCATTTTGACGCAGGTCTTCAATCACGGCAGAACCGGTATAACCCATCGAAGAACGTAGGCCGCCCATCATCTGATGCACGATATTGCCCATTGGACCTTTGTACGGTACGCGACCTTCAATGCCTTCAGGAACCAGTTTCTCGGCACCGGCTTTAGAGTCCTGGAAGTAACGGTCAGCCGAACCGGTTGCACCCGCCATGGCACCCAACGAACCCATACCGCGGTAGGCTTTGTAGTAACGGCCTTGGAAGAATTCAACTTCACCCGGTGCTTCTTCAGTACCGGCCATCAATGAACCAACCATAATGGTACTTGCACCCGCACCAATCGCTTTGGCCATATCGCCAGAGAAACGGATACCACCATCCGCGATCAACGGAATCTGATCTTTCAGCGCATTAGCAACAGAATCGATTGCAGAAATTTGCGGCATACCAATACCGGCCACAATACGTGTGGTACAGATTGAACCCGGACCAATCCCGACTTTAACCGCATCCGCACCTGCATCAAGCAAAGCCAATGCAGCATCGCCAGTTGCGATGTTACCGCCAATCACCTGAACTTGTGGATAGTTGGCTTTAACCCAACGTACCCGTTCGATCACACCCGCAGAATGACCATGTGCTGTATCGACAACAATCGCATCGACACCGGCTTCAACCAGCGCTTCAACACGGCTTGGGGTTTCTGCACCGGTACCGACTGCAGCACCGACACGTAGACGACCTAAATCATCTTTACAGCTGTTTGGATAAAGTTCAGCTTTACGGAAATCTGTCACCGTAATCAAGCCTTTCAGCTCTTGCTGATCATTCACCACCAATACTTTTTCAATACGGTGCTGCTGTAATAAGGCTTGGATATTTTCTTTCGATTCGCCTTCGCGAACTGTTACCAGACGATCCTGACCAGTCATGATGTTGCTGACTGGCTGCTCAAGATTGGTTTCAAAGCGTGTATCGCGACCTGTCACAATACCGACCACTTTGCCATCTTTCACCACTGGTACACCACTGATATTGTTGGCTTGAGTCAAAGCAATCAATTCACGTACTGTGGTTTCAGGAGTAACTGTAATCGGGTCTTTGACCATACCCGCTTCGAATTTTTTCACACGGCGCACTTCTGCAGCCTGAACAGCGATATCCATGTTCTTGTGCAAAATACCGATACCACCGTTTTGCGCCATTGCAATTGCCATACGGGACTCAGTCACCGTATCCATCGCTGCAGACACAAGAGGAATATTCAGGTTAATGCCACGGGTCAGGCGTGTCTTTAGAGAGACATCTTTTGGGAGAACAGTAGAATAGGCAGGGAGTAATAGGACATCATCGAAGGTTAACGCGTCTTGAACGATGGTCAACATAACAGTCTCACTGGTAATTTCCGTGCACTATTATAAACAAATATCGACTTAAATTTCATTGCAATTGCAAAATTATTTTTGCATTAAAATAGTTTTGAGGGCTGGATTTTTTCCAGTGAATCAATTTGAGAACTACGACATCAGAAAAGAACTGACCACAGTAGCCTGATGCTTGAACTCAATCCCGATACTTTGAAAAGCTAAAAAGCAGAGCCTAAACTCTGCTTTGGGTCGATTTAGCTGACGTATTCAAAACTGTCATCATTGTCAGCTTCATCATTTTCAATCTGAATAAAAGGCAACATATTATGTGCCAAACGGGCTTTATTGCATTGATCATCGGCGATCTGTACTTCTTTGCAGGATGAACTGCGCAGCTCATACATACCGCAACTGACCTGCTGGCCGATGGTGCCATCCAGTGCAATACAGCGTGGATTTTTTTGATTGGTTCCAGCCATACATGAATAAACTGCTGTTACAGGTTCCGTATAATGCTCAGGCATATGAATCCCTTCTGCCCAGTAAAACGAAACCCTGAAATAGGCGCAGCACGCCCCGCAGCTTAAACATGCATCTGGTGTTGGAACTTGAGATAACATTTCTTATAAGTTCTCATGATCAAAAAAAAGTTTTTTGGAGAAGAAATATAAAAAATGTTGTTTTTCTACACAAGAAAAATTTTATTTTTCTGTGAACTATTCAGGACAGGTAAAAACAGTTTCGTCCATCAGGTCGGTGCCACATTGCAGCGTTTCAATCCAGTCCAGAAACTGGGTGATCTGCTCTTTACCCATAAAAGGCGTGCCATGCTGCGGCACAATCATCTCGATATCCATGCCCCGCACCATGTTCACCCAAAGACGAATCACCTTGTTATTGCACATATAACGCTGATGAAAGCTTTTCATTTTTGGGATATGCGCAGCAAAGTTTTCCAATGGTTTGGCAGCATCATCGACCATCGATGCACCCATATCTCCCGAAAACAGGATCTTGGCAATCGGATCATAAAACTGGAAATTGCCGACTGAATGCAGAAAATGCGCTGGTACCGCCACAATATTGGCATTACCCAGAGGAATGATCTGACCATGATCCGGGAGCTCGACCAGCCGATCTAGCCAGTTGCCTTTCATCCGGTCACTCATAAAAGCCGAGTTTAAATGTGGCAAGAAACGCGCCCAGAGCTTGGAAGCCACCACTTTGGCATCGGTATATACCAGCCAGCGTGGCATCGAAGTAATGATGTCAGGATCCTGATGCGAAGCCATGACATAATCCAGATTGGTCAACCGGGTGTATTTATTCAGTTCCATGGTTAGCGGAACATAGGTGAGATCACCACCCGGATCGAGTACCGCCGCCCGCTCGTTATCAATGATTAAAAACTGGTTTGCCTGAACGCCTTCACCTTTGACCAGACTGGTAAAACTGATGCATTTATGTGTCCCGTCATCAAACAGGACCTGCGATGTGGTGCGTTCAAAAACCATGTATATATTCCCCGATTTAAATTTAAAAGTGCTGTTTTATACCCATATAACATATAAGTATTTAGTTGAACTTACAATCAATAAAACTGGCCATATCACACTACTTATCAAAGTTTTAAGCTTATTTTAGGCATAAAAAATCCTGAGTTTTTAGCTCAGGATTCATGCAATTATTACTGTATTTTTAAAATAAATAATATTGAAGCAGAGTGGCGACACCAATCACCAGGAAAATGGCCGCGCCAATTTTATGAATCAGGCTGATCGGCAGCCTGTTCGCCAGTTTATCTCCTAGAAATACCGCAGGTGCATTGGCCAGCATCATCCCCAAAGTGGTACCGAGCATCACCCAGAATATACTATCGAAACGTGCTGCCAGCGCGACTGTGGCAATCTGGGTTTTATCGCCAATTTCTGCCAGAAAGAACAAAATGAAGGTCGCAGCAAATACCCCGAATTTTTGCCATTTATTGATACTGGCATTTTCATCTCCGAGTTCATCCGGAATCAGCATCCAGGCCGCCATCGCAATAAAACCAATCGACACAATCCACAGCAACACTTCCGGCCCAATCACCGTGGTGATCCATTGTCCCAATACCGCAGAAAGGCCATGGTTAATCAGCGTCGCCAATAAAATAGCAACTAAAATAGGAACGGGTTTGCGAAAACGTGCGGCAAGCAGCAAAGCCAGCAGTTGGGTTTTGTCACCCATTTCAGCCAGTGCCACGATTGCGGTCGACAGTAAGAATTCATACATGAGGTCTTTCTCTGGCTAGCATCCAATACCAATGACTCACCGCTCCTGCTAGCCAAAATCTGCAGAGTGGTAAATCAAAGGTCTTGCCAACAAAAGAAAGCTTCGAGAAGCTCATTTGGTTCTTTGCTATGATGACCATGTCCGGTTCAGGACAAATATGTTGACCATCACCCTTCTGCTTTGCGCAAAAGGCGGCTACTCCCCAATGAAGTGCGCCAAGTATAGAATCAAATCCATTATTTTTCAATGTGGCAAAAATAAACCCCGCCGAAGCAAGGTTTATGATTGAAATGATCTGATCAGATTAGATCAATAAAGTACGAATATCTTTAAGCAGCTGGGTCAGCTTGTTGGTGAAACGCGCAGCATCTGCACCATTAATCACACGGTGATCGTATGACAAAGACAACGGTAGCATCAAGCGTGGATCAAAACCTTCACCATTCCAGACCGGTTGCATGGTGGCAGGTGAAATTCCCAGAATTGCCACTTGCGGCCAGTTCACCAGCGGCGTAAATGCAGTACCACCAATTGAGCCCAGGCTGGTAATGGTAAAGTTCGCCCCTTGCAGATCTTTTGGCGACAATTTCTTGTCACGCGCTTTTTGACCCAAGCTTCCCAGCTCAGTGGCAATCTGTTTAATCGACTTCTGATCGGGATGACGCAATACCGGAACCGTTAAACCATCTGGCGTTGCCACCGCGATCCCCATATGGATCTCGTTACGTAGCAGGACTGACTTGCTATCATCGGCCAAGTGACCAGCAAACTCGCGCTCTTCTTTTAACAAGTGCGCAACTGCTTTGATGATGAAGGCCATAATGGTCAGGCTCAGGCCTTCTTTCTTGAAGTTGCCTTTCAGCTCATTACGCCACGCTTCCAGTTCAGTAATATCGGCTGCATCAAACTGGGTCACTTGCGGAATGAAATTATTCAGCGACAACTGCGGAATAGACACTTGTTGCAAACGCGTTAAGGCTTTCTCTTCCACACCACCAAAAGCACTAAAGTCTGGCAATTTTGGTAGACCTGCGGCTTGAACAGCAGCGGCTACAGGAGCAGCCTGCGGCGCAGTCAGGCGCGCTTTGACATAAGCCTTCAGATCTTCTTTCATCACCCGGGCATTGGAACCTGAAGCCTGAACTTCTGACAATACTACGCCCAGTTCACGCGCCAGTTTACGTACAGCAGGGCCGGCATAGACTTTCGAGTTGGCGACATTCTGCTCTTTCGTCAGCTTGTCGGCATTGTCAGAGGTCGCCACCGCTGGAGTAGAAGATGCCGCAGGTGCTGCTTTGGTGGTCTCTACTGGTGCAACAGCTGCTTTCGGTGCTTCCGCTTTAGCCGCAACAGGTGCAGCCTCTGCTTGCGCTTCAGCTTGAATTGTCATCAGTGCAATGCCTTCAGAGACATTTTGTCCCAGCTCAACATGAATCGCCTTGATCACCCCAGCAGTTGTGCTTGGCACTTCAACCGTGGCTTTGTCTGATTCCACCACAATGATGCTCTGGTCTTTTTCAACCGTATCACCGACAGAAACCAGAATTTCAGCCACAGCTGCTTTGTCTACCCCGAGGTCAGGCACCATCACTTCAACCTCACCCGCAGGTGCTGCTGCAGCTTGAGCCACTGGCTCCGCTTTAGCATCTTGAACTGGCGCAGCTTCAGCTTTTGGCGCTTCTGCTGCAACAGTCGGGGTCGATCCTGAAGTTTTCACTTTTAGAATCACCACACCTTCTTTAATCGTGTCGCCTTCTTTAATGTCGATGGATTCCACCGTACCTGCAACCGTACTTGGCACTTCAACAGTCGCCTTGTCCGATTCCACCACCACGATGCTTTGATCCACCTCGATTTCATCACCGACAGAGACCAGAATTTCACCGACAGTGGCTTTCTCTACACCAATATCGGGGACTTGAACATCGACCACTTGTGAACTTGCTTGAGCCTCAGGCGCAGCAGAAACTTTTGGCTGATGTGATGCCAGTTCTTGCATGATTTCCTGATCAGGCAAAGACGTAGGTGTATTTTCTGAGGTTTTTTGTGAGGCATCTGCTTGCTGTGGCTCGACCACATCCGTACTGCCATCTTCAGCTTGCAGTTCAATCAGTACCGCGCCTTCAGTCACTTCATCACCCTGACTGACCAGAATGCTTTTCACCACCCCTGCTGAAGTGCTGGGCACTTCAACAGAGGCTTTATCGGATTCAAGCAACACGATGCTGTCATCAATCGCAATCGTATCACCGACTTTGACCAGAATTTCGGCCACGGTTGCCTGATCTACACCAATATCGGGAGTCGTAATTTGCATGCTTAGTTCTCCTCTTTGTAGTCAGCAACAGCATGTACAGATGGGGTGTCTTGCGGTGCCCAAGCCACCGGACGATCGGTATCCAGCTCAAACGTCGAGATCGCGTCTTTCACCAGGCGCGGATCAACTTCACCTTCATCTGCCAGTTTTTTCAGAGTTGCCACCACAATATGGGCAGCATCGACACCGAAGTAGCTACGTAAATTACCACGTGTATCTGAACGGCCATAACCATCGGTACCGAGTGCCACAAATGGGCGGCCATCTGGAAGATAGGCACGAATCTGTTCGCTATAGGCACGCATATGATCAGTTGCAGACACCACAATACCTTCGGTACCGCGTAGCTGTTTCGATATCCATGCTTCTTTCACATCCTCAGCAAGTGGATGCAGGCGGTTGTATTCTTCACATGCCATACCATCACGTGCCAGTTCATTGAAGCTGGTGACACTGTAGACATTTGAGTGAATTTGATATTCCTCACGCAGAATCTTCGCCGCCTTGATCACTTCACGCAGGATCACACCCGAGCCCAGTAACTGAACCGTGGCTTTTTCATCTTCTTCCAGTAAGTACATACCACGCTTGATGCCTTCTTCAACACCTTTTGGCATTTCCGGATGCTCGTAGTTTTCGTTCATCACGGTCAGGTAATAGAACACACGTTCCTGATTCACATACATACGTTGTAAACCGTCATGCACGATCACTGCCAGTTCATAACCAAAACATGGGTCATAAGAGACACAGTTTGGAATGGTATTGGCCAGAATATGGGAATGACCATCCTGATGCTGCAAGCCTTCGCCGTTTAGTGTAGTACGACCTGCAGTTGCACCGAGCAAGAAACCTTGTGCCTGTGCATCACCGGCTGCCCATGCAATATCACCGATACGCTGGAAACCGAACATCGAGTAGTACATGTACATCGGGATCATTGGCAGGTTATTGGTTGAATAACTGGTGCCTAACGCGGCCCAGGCACTCATGGCGCCGGCTTCGTTAATTCCTTCTTGCAACATGTGTCCGTCTTTGGCTTCACGATAATGCATCAACTGTTCTTGGTCTTCAGGCGTATATTTCTGACCATGCGCAGCATAGATACCGAGCTGGCGGAACATGCCCTCCAAACCAAAAGTACGTGCTTCATCTGGCACAATCGGAACAACACGGTCTTTAATTGCTTTCTCTTTAAGAAGCGCAGAGATTAAACGTACCATCACCATCGTGGTCGATTGTTCTTTACCATTTGAACCGGCCAAGACCGAATCAAATACTGAAAGTCCAGGAATCGCCAGCTGTTCGCTTTCCTTACGACGTGCCGGCAGATAACCACCCAATGCTTCACGACGCGCCTTCATATATTTGATTTCAGGCGAATTTTCACTTGGACGGTAGAATGGTACTTCTTCCAGCTGTTCATCGGTGAACGGAAGATTGAAACGGTCACGCACGTATTTCAAAGAATTGATTTGCATCTTCTTGATTTGGTGAGTTTTGTTGACTGCTTCGATTTCCTCGGACAAACCATAACCTTTGACGGTTTTCGCCAGAATCACGGTCGGCTGACCTTTGGCCGTACATGCTTCGGCATAAGCCGCAAAGACTTTGTACGGGTCGTGGCCACCGCGGTTCAGATTATCAATATCTTCGTCGCTTAAATCCTTGACCAGCTCTTTGGCTTCTGGGTATTTACCGAAGAACTTTTCACGTGCGTAAGCACCACCTTTGACCTGGTAACGCTGGAAATCGCCATCGACGGCTTCTTCCATCACTGCTTTCAGTGCACCGGATTTATCTTTATCCAGTAGTGGATCCCAATGACGGCCCCACACCACTTTAATCACACGCCAGCCTGCGCCGCGGAATAGTGACTCAAGTTCCTGAATGATCTTGCCATTACCACGTACCGGACCATCCAGACGTTGCAAGTTACAGTTCACCACCCAGATCAGGTTATCGAGCTTTTCGCGACCTGCCAGAGAAATTGCACCCAGGCTTTCCGGCTCGTCCATCTCGCCATCACCCAAATACGCCCAAACCTTACGATCTTCTTCTTTGATCAGGCCACGGTTCATCAGGTACTTTTGAATATGTGCCTGATAAATCGACATGATTGGGCCCAGACCCATCGATACGGTTGGGAACTGCCAGTAGTCCGGCATCAAATAAGGATGCGGATAAGATGGCAGACCTTTACCGCCTACTTCACGACGGAAATTATTCAGATGCTCTTCAGTCAAACGTCCTTCTAAAAATGAACGCGCATAGATACCAGGTGCACAGTGACCCTGGTAATAGATCATGTCGCCGCCGAAGCTGTCGCTATTGGCGCGGAAGAAGTGGTTAAAGCCCACATCATAAAGGGTTGCGGAAGAAGCAAAACTCGCCAGGTGACCACCGAGATCATCACCGGTTTTATTCGCGCGTAATACCATTGCCAAGGCATTCCAGCGAACCAGCGCACGAATCCGGCGTTCCATATCCTGGTCGCCCGGCATTGCCGGTTGTTCTTCAACGGAAATCGTATTTAAGTAGGGAGTATTTAAACGCTGAATAGGAACATGCTTTGCAATTGCGCGTTGATAAAGTTTTTCTAATAAAAATGCTGCACGCTCGGTACCCATGTGTTGCAAAACAGAGTCAAATGCATCTTGCCATTCTTGGGTTTCTTGCGCGTCTGTATCGCCATAAAACGCCATAATCTACAGTTCCTAAAAGCCTAATTTAATGTCTTATATGTACCATATTTGAGACCTCAGCAGGTATGGCTCTGGCTGAATGCGATTTGGCAGTACTATTTAGGAACTAAATGATTGGTGACGTTTAATTACACAACATAACAAAAAATAGTCAATATAGGAGATTTATTATACATTCATTATAATAGTTGGTGATAATATCAGACTTAAAAGCGATTATCTGAAGAACCCTTCAATGTGGGTTGAAGAGCCTTAGCTTAATCGCTTTGAAATGCTTATTGGAGAGATGCTTATGTATAAAGAGCCTAATAGAAATTCAGGTCTATACTTAAGGTAACATAGCCAAATAAGTAGATGGGTTTTTACGTTGACCGTCTTTTACTACTTCATAATGCAAGTGTGGACCGGTACAGCGGCCAGTACAGCCAACGTTGGCAATATGATCACCTGCCTGTACCTGCTCTCCCACACGTGCAATAAGACGTGAAGCATGAGCATAACGTGTTAAATAGCCATTGCCATGATTGATTTCAACATATTGACCATAACCCGTACCCCAACCTGATTTGGTTACAATACCTGGGCCTGTGGCATAAATTGGTGTACCACTTGGCGCTGCAAGATCAAGACCTGAGTGATTTTCAGCACGGCCACCCATGGTACGACCACCGTAATTTGAACTTACGCGAGAATTGGGTAAGGGATGAGCGATCAGCCAGGAATAAGCACTATTTGCAGCAGCTCGATTAGATGAGGTATTTGCATACTTCTGTGCCAGCGTGCGATTGTTAAGCTCAACTGGCTTTTCACGTAGCTGGACATTCAATTTGGTTTGCGCCGGAATATCGATATCATCTGGATGAGTATATGCACCCTGTGCCAGAGTACGCGTCAATTGCTCGATACGATCTGTTGAACCATTTTCTTGATTTAGATTGACTAAATCTGCAAAGGCTACCGAAGCAGCTGAAACTGATAAAGAAAATGCCAACAAAATACGTCGCATATGCATAAAAAACCTCTCTAAACTGCTTTAATCGAGTTCCTTGAAGATCTCTATCCTTGATATCCACTAAAAGAAGCGCATAAGATTAAGACATAAACATGTAGGAATTATGTATGTCAGAACCTGTCAACGTTTTTCAACAAACCAGAAAACAGATAAAAACAGGAAACTTTTCGTTTCTCTCATCACAAGTTGCTGCCTGGCAGAAACTTACGAAACTCGTACAACCGCTATTGCCCCAACCGGAACGCTGGCAAGTTGTGTGCTATCAAAATGGTGTGTTAACGATTACCGGTGAAAACCAGGCCATGATCAGTCAATTGGCCTATCTTCAAAAGCAATACATTTCACAACTCTCTCAAATAAATGAATTAACAGATCTTACAAAACTTCAAGTTTGCTTGCGGAATCCTTCACAAACGCAACCTGTTGCAGCAACACCTGAAAGAGCCTTAAATGCAGAAACACAGGAATTACTTCGTGGTGCAGCTGACTTTATAAGCGACTCTAAGCTTAGCCAAGCTTTGCTACGTTTGGCAAGCAATAAAAAGTAACATAGCAATCAAATGTAATAAATTAGAAAAGCAGTATTATGCGACACATGTCACACTATTGACGCAATAACTAAAACATAAAGACACAAACACAATGACTTATGTCACATTCACATACATGATTGGACAATTGGCCTCGTCATCAAATGTTACAATTTCATAGCAGCTTGGATCACTTTTCACATTGCGCAACAGCTGATTATTTAAAGCGTGTCCAGATTTATAACCATCAAATTTGGCAATGATCTGATGTCCAAGCAGATACAAATCCCCGACTGCATCCAAAATTTTATGGCGTACAAATTCATCAGAGAATCTTAGACCCTCTTCATTCACCACTCCGGTTTCATCCACACCAATGGCATTCTCCAAACTGGCTCCCAGTGCCAGATTATTGGCTTTGAGATAATCCAGATCTTTCATAAAACCAAAGGTACGCGCTTCACTAACTTCATAAACAAAAGTTTCAGTCGAGAAATCGATACTGGCGGACTGATGTTCTTTTTTAAAAGCAGGATGATCAAAATCAATGGTGAAATTCAGCTGGAAGCCATGGTGCGGACTAAAAATGGCACGCTTATCATCAATCAGTGCTTCAACCGGTTTAATAATCTTGACGAATTTTTTCGCAGCATCCAGTTCTTGCAGACCACCTTGCATGAGCAGATAGATAAACGGGCCTGCACTGCCATCCATAATCGGCACTTCAGAGGCAGAGACTTCGATAATCAGGTTATCAATTCCTAAACCGGCAATCGCACTCATGACATGTTCAATCGTACCGACTTTGGCATTTTCCTGAACCAGATTCGAGCACATGAAAGCTTCCTGAATCAGCATCGCATCGGCAGGAATGTCGACCGGCGGATTCAGGTCAATACGACGAAACACAATTCCCCCATCGGCATGGTGCGGCACAAAGTTAATCATGACTTTTTGCCCACTGTGAAGACCGATTCCGCTCGCTTTCACGATACGTTTCAGGGTACGTTGTTTCAACATGCTTCTTTCATCTGTTCATCAATAAAACCGCTATACGTTAGCATATTTGGCCATTGAGAAAAAACAAAAAGGTGGCTTAAAAGCCACCTTTCCTGTGTAATCATGGTAAACACATGATGTTACATGTTATTTACGCTGTTGATTCTTAAGATAATCCTGAATACTCATTGGTGTTGGACGCGGGCTTGAAACTGATGCTGAAACATTCGCTGGCGTAGCGGTTTCATGCTGTTGGCGCTGAATCGCTGGTACATCATCATCTTCTACCACAGCCTGTGAAGCTGCTGCTGGGCGCGTTGCCTGTACATTGGTACGTTTGGTCGGTTCAACCGAATCCGCTGCATGACGGGTTAAACCCGTTGCAATCACGGTCACACTGATTTCATCACGTGCATCCGGATCAAATACCGTACCGTAGAACACCTGACCTTCATCCAAATCGACAATCTGGTTAACAACATCGGTGATTTCTTCAATTTCACCAAAAGTGACATCATCGCCACCCGTTACGTTAATCAGAATACCTTTGGCATTCATGATGGTTACGTTATCGAGTAATGGGCTACGAATAGCCTGTTCAGCAGCCTGACGGGCACGGTTTTCACCACGGCCTAAACCAACACCCATCATGGCATAACCACGAGTACTCATCGCTGTTTTCAAATCGGCGAAGTCAAGGTTGATATGACCCGGACGTACCACCAGATCAAAAATACTGCGTACCGCATTCAGTAGCACATCATCCGCTTTTTTATAGGCATCTTTCATTGAAATATCACGGAAGACTTTCAATAAACGCTGATTTGGAATGATGATCAATGAGTCGACATGCTGCTCAAGCGCTTCAATGCCTTTTTCCGCAGATTGTAAACGGCGCTTGCCCTCAAAGTTGAATGGCGTCGTCACCACACCAACCGTCAGGATACCCATTTCTTTGGCAATTTCAGCAACCACTGGCGCAGCACCCGTTCCGGTACCACCGCCCATACCCGCAGTGACAAAGACCATATCGGTCCCTTCAAGCTGCTGGCGGATCAGTTCACGGCTTTCTTCTGCTGCAGTCTGACCCACTTGCGGATTGGCACCTGCACCCAGACCACGGGTACTTTGCTCACCCAGCTGAATTTTAAATTCGGCTTCCATGCGATCGAGTGCCTGCTTGTCCGTATTGGCACAAACAAACTTTACGCCCTGGATATCGGACTGCAACATGTGTTGTACAGCATTACCACCCGCACCGCCTACACCAAACACAGTGAAACGGGCTTGACCATTGCTATCGCTATGATCGTCTTCGAAAAATTCAAATGAGGCCATGACCTATAAAATTCCTAATTCATAATTGGCAGTCACTAAGCCCGTACACTGCCTTAATCTTAATAAAATTGTTTTTAAGAATGCTGCTCATGCGTTAACTTGTCAAGTACAAGCCCGATTAACTACATCTTCTCAACAATATTCACAATAAAAATCGACTTAAAAGATTGATTTCAAGGTGTCATTAAAGCCAGACCAAGCCCGCTTGACGCGCTGAGTTAACGATAATCGCTCTACATCATCCTGTTCTACAATCGTGTCTTGAGTATCACTCTGACTAAACATCAGCAAACCCGCGACCGTACTATATTGCGAACGGCGTAGCGCCGCCTGATGCTGTTCATCGGCATACACCTGCGTTGGTGGATTACCCAAATGAGCTGACACACCCAAGGTACGGCGTACAAAACTCACCATACCTTCAATATGACTGGCATCACCGGTCAGGACCACACCATGATACAAGCCCTGGATCGCGCCATTTTTCACCAGTTCATCACGCACCAATCCAAGAATCTCGTCATAACGCGCCATGATAATTTCGGTCAGCTCAATCCGGCTGATGGTTTGTGGCCCATCAATCCCCTGGAACTGAATCATATGGTCAGGCTTAACCACTTTCAGGTCTACGCAGCCATACAGCAGTTTCAGGCGTTCAGCTTCTTCGGTCGTGGTCTGTAACACCGCCGCAATATCACGGGTCACATGCTCGCCACCACGCTGGAAGGTATGGGTTAAGGCCAGACGACCATCCACATATACCGCCACATTGGTGGTGCCGGCACCGATATCGACCAGACAGACGCCATATTCTTTTTCATCTTTGAGCAGGCTGGCTTCGGCAGTGGCCAGGCTCGACACCACCATTTTTTCCACGCCAATATTGGCACCTTTCAGGGCACGGTCAATATTCTGCATGGTACTGATTGGCAGCATCATCAGATGATAATGCCCGGTCATGCTATGTGCCGACATACGAATCGGGTTTAGCACCCATTCCGGTGAATCATCCAGCTCAAAACCCAGAGGCACAGCACTGACCAGATAATGATCTGAAGTCAAATGACTGGCTTTGGCCAATTCCAGTGCACGCACCACTTCACTGGTGGTAATCGCATGTTCGCTATTGTCAATCGAGGTACGACCTGAAGCATAAAAGCTTTTTAATTCGGCACTTGGAATAGAAACCCAGGCAGAATGTACACGACATTCCGCCATATCTTCTGCTTCTTGAACGGCATTTTTAATTGCAGTAATAACTTTATCGAGACTGACAATTTTCCCTTTACTCATGCCTCGGTTACGAGCGGTGGCCATACCAATCACTTGGATATTGTCTGGCGCGTGTACCTTGCCAATCAAAACTGAAACTTTGTGTGTCCCAATGTCAATCGCCACAACCGAGGGAACAGCTTCACTCATTATTCACTACTACCATTACGTGTTTGTTAGATTTATGGCTTTAAATGCCTCTATTTTTTAAAGCCGATCATTATGGCTTTACTGTTACCTTATTCTCAACGCCCGTGTCATCAATGGTTACAATAAAATGTCCATTTACAATTTTAGGCGGAATTGAATTTTTCCACTGTATCGACAATCCATTGCGATAACGCAGGTCGATGGCCGAAATTTTAGACCAGACCGGCTTTAAGTCGCTTTGAGACAGATGGCTCAAGCGCTGTAATTTGCTCATGGTCTGATCTTTATCAACAATTATTCTTAAACCCGAATCAAACTGCATAAACCAGGTCATTCGCTCGGTGAGATAGAGTTCTTTTAGACGAATGCCGTGTGGCAAAAATAACTGATTAATTTCATTATAACGACGCATCATGGTTTCTGCATGGCTCGCTGGCCCATGTAGTAACGGTAATGCCTCATAATTCTTGGGTGTGACTTCGGTGAAAATGACACCACTGTCACTCAATAAACGTCCTGTGCCCCAACGTGCAATCGCATGATGTGGCATGATCCGTACCCGAATGCCATTTGGCCAGGCTCGGGAAACCACCACCCGATCCACCCAGGACAGCTCCAAGGTACGATCTCGGATCGCTTCCAGATCCGAAGTAAAATAGTTTTCGGTCACAACCGGTGACACATATTGCATGACCTGACGCTGTTCAGCAGCCGAGCGGGTACCTAACACGCCCAGCTCTGCCACTTCGGTATTGGTCATGACTTTATATAAGCCCAATATTCCAAAGGCCAGCACCAGCACTGCAATACACAACAATAACCAGCCACCAAAATTGGACAGCTTTTCTTTGCGTGTCGGCGGCTTGTCGTGAATTGAGGTAATCGCAGCACGTTTACGGCGCATGGAAACAGGAAGTTGAGCCATATTTAGTGTGCCGACCCGGTCAGGGTCTGTTCCAGAATCGCAACACACAGGTCATCAAAACTATAACCGACTGCAGCTGCCGCTTTTGGCACCAAAGAATGACTGGTCATGCCCGGTACGGTATTCACTTCCAGCAGCCAGAAGTTGCCCTGTTCATCCTGCATGGCATCAATCCGGCCCCAACCGCTGGCACCGACTGCCTGAAATGCACGCAGACTCAGGGCTTTTAACTGTTGCTCTTCAGCTTCGGTCAAACCACATGGAATGCCATATTGCACATCATTACGGTTATATTTGGCTTCATAATCATAGAAAGCAACATCTTGAGGTGGTTCAAGACGAATCACAGGCAGCGCCTGACCATTTAAAACCACAATGGTGAATTCACGGCCGGTAATCCATTGTTCTGCCATCACCACGGCATCATGTTCAGTTGCCTTGGCAATTGCTTCTGCAAAGTCTTCAATTTTTTCAACCTTGCTCATGCCGATACTGGAACCTTCATGTACCGGTTTGATAATCAAAGGCAGGCCTAAAGAATTGACGATATCAGCTGCATCGGAATCTTTGGTAACAATACGATAAGGCGCTGTCGGCAATTCCGAACCCTGCCAGACCTGCTTGGTCTTGACCTTGTCCATGCCGATTGCAGAGCCTTGTACCCCCGTACCGGTATAGGGCACATTTAGCCATTCCAGTACACCCTGAATCTGACCGTCTTCACCACCACGACCATGCAATACAATGAAAGCACGGTCATAATTTACCAGTTCTGTGACACTACGTTGCTGCGGGTCAAAAGCTTCCGCATTGACCCCTGAACGCACTAATGCCTCAAGTACCGCCGTACCACTGTCTAGAGAAACCTCACGCTCTGCAGATTTACCACCAAGCAACACGGCAACTTTTCCGAATTTTGAAGCATTTGACACGTTTATATCCTTAAACTTTTTTCAATCTGGTCAATTCAATTCAGTCATGCAAGATGACTATTTTATATATAAGTGATTTTGCGCAAGTTCGACTGAGATTGCTCCAACATTACCTGCGCCTTGGGTTAATAACAAGTCATTTGCTTGCAATACTTTTCTCATGATCTGATTCAGATTACCGTCCACCGCATCGACCAGAATTGGCTCAACTTCGCCACGTAAACGAATGCTGCGGGCTAAAGTACGGCTGTCCGCCCCTACAATCGGTTTTTCACCGGCAGGATAAACATCCAATAACAATAACTGGTCTACAGTAGAAAGTACTTCCACAAAATCATCAAAACAGTCACGGGTACGGCTATAACGGTGTGGCTGGAACATCATCACCAGGCGACGATCCGGATGACTCTGACGCGCGGCTTTAATGGTGGCTTCGACTTCTTTTGGATGATGACCATAGTCATCCACCAGTTTCACGTCACCACCCTCAATCGCAAACTCACCCTGAACTTCAAAGCGGCGACCCACACCACTGAAACCTTCCAGTGCACGGCAGATTGAAGCATCAGACACGCCTTCATCGGTTGCTATACCAATCGCGGCCAAGGCATTCAGCACATTATGCAAGCCTGGCTGGTTGACCGTTACACGCAATGGCTCACGCTCTTTACGCAATACGGTAAAGTGGGTTTGCATACCATCCTGATCAACATCTACTGCGCGGATGTCATTGTCTTCATTGAAACCATAAGTCAGTAACGGACGTGCAATCCGCGGCATGATTTCACGGATATTGGCATCATCACCACAGACTACGGCCAAGCCGTAAAATGGCAGTTTTTGCAGGAACTGGATAAAGGTATCTTTTAGGACATCGAAGCTACCGCCATAGGTATCCATATGATCGGCATCAATATTGGTCACCACGGCAGCCATCGGTTCCAGGTGCAGGAAAGAAGCATCTGACTCATCGGCTTCGGCCACGATATAACGGCTGGCGCCCAAGGCTGCGTTCATACCGGTACGGTTCAGCAAACCACCGATCACATAGGTTGGATCCATGTTTTCTTCTGCCAGCATACAGGTGATCAGACTGGTGGTTGTGGTTTTGCCATGCGTGCCGGCAACCGCAATACCATGACGGTAACGCATCAGCTCACCCAGCATTTCTGCACGGCGAACCACAGGAATACGACTTTCAATCGCGGTTTTAATTTCCGGGTTTTCCTTGTCAATCGCAGTAGACACCACGATCACATTGGCCCCTTTAATATTATTTGCAGTGTGCCCGATATAAACCTTGATCCCATTTTCTTCCAGCTGCGCCGTGGTATTGGATGCCTTGATATCTGAACCGGAAACTTTATAGCCCTGATTTTTCAATACTTCGGCAATACCACACATGCCTGCACCGCCAATGCCCACAAAATGAATGTGTTTGATACGGCGCATTTCCGGCACTTTAATTAATTTTTTCGCTTGTTCAGCGGGGGTTACTGGAGACATAGTTTACTCGAATGATAATTCTTGAATTAAACGGACCACATGTTGAGTCGCATCGGGTTGAGCCTGTCGACGTGCTTTTACCGCCATTTCCATTAATAGCTGGCGATTCAGCATCGGCTCTAATAAGGTTTTTAAACTTTCCGGGGTCATGCTGGCCTGTGGGCAGATTTTTGCCGCATTAATCTTGGCCAGAAAACCGGCATTGGCAGTCTGGTGATCATCCACCGCACTTGGAAGCGGTACAAAAATCGCAGCCACACCTGCCGTCGCAATTTCGGTCACCGTCAATGCGCCAGCACGACAGATCACCACATCGGCATCACTATAGGCTTTGGCCATATCTTCAATAAAAGGCTGGACTTCGACGTGCAGATTTGCCGGAGCATTGGCATAACGTGCACGCGTCGCCTCAGCATGGTTTTGACCACACTGATGATAGACATTTAAAGGCACATTGAACTGTTTTAAGGCTTCAGGCACCCGTTCATTTAAGGCCTGCGCCCCCAAAGATCCGCCCACGATTAAAATGCGTAAGGGTAATCCTGCTTTTTCACGCTCCTGATAACGCCAGGACGGATTTAAAATGTCACTAATTTCTTGGCGCACCGGATTGCCCGTGGTCACGATTTTATCCTGTGCGGGAAAGGTGTCCGGAAACGCCTGACACACCGTCTTGGCAACACGCGACAATTGGCTATTGGTAAAACCGGCCACCGCATTCTGCTCATGAACCAGCACCGGAATGCCTAGAATACGCGCAGCCAGACCACCCGGCCCTGCCACATAACCACCAAAGCCGGCTACGGCATCGACTTTTAGCTGCTTCATGTATTTCATGGCACTAAAAGTCGCTTTCATGATTTTAAAAGGGGCCAAGGCCTTACGTACAAAACCATTACCACGCACACCCTGAATATCAATTTGATAAATAGGAATATTCTGATTTTTTAATAAACGATTTTCCATGCCTGCAGGCGTAGCCAGCCAAGACACTTCAATCCCTTGTTGTTGTAAGTTTTTTGCAACGGCTAACGCTGGAAACACATGTCCACCCGTACCTGCGGCCATCATCATGACATGTTTAGGCTGTTTTTGCTGAGCGTCGGTCACGGTCTAATTCTTCAATTTAAAAAATGGAACAGGAAATCTGATTTAAGTGGTCAATTGTAATCACAATTGTAGGGCCTTGAAAGTTTATTTACTTTATTTCAACAAGGCATTAATTGTTTTTTTCATACGATTTTAAAGTTTAAACTAGTTTTGTTATCAGGCAGGCATTTTTCCTTAGACTTAAGTGACATATAAACACAATTTTAACCCTCTTTCATTTAATCTTTCCCTCACTGTATTTGTTAGATCTATTTGTTTTTCGGGATTTTCTCAGCAATTTCTATTCATTCACCAGTTTAATTGCTCTATTAACTTATGCCTAAATCATATAAATCTTAATAAAATTTTATGTTATCCATATCGCTATATACTTTTTTAGCTGTATTAGCACATTGATTGAATGGATTAAATCATTATAAATGTCAAAAATATCAATTCGTGACCTATGGATTATTTTGGCCGGCTATTTGGCGGCTATTCATGTCGGGAAACTTTCTGCGGTTCTTCCCATTTTACAACAGGATTTAGGTCTCAGCTTTACGCAAGCCGGTTTTTCCCTATCTCTGGTTCAAGGCGCGGGGATGCTGTTTGCCTTGTGTATTGGTGCATTGTCAGAAAAAGTCGGTTTAAAACGCTGTCTGATCTTGGCATTGATCATTTTAGGCCTCAGCAGTATGGCAGGCCTCTGGATTCAGCATGTCGCGGCGTTGTATTTCTTCCGTTTTACTGAAGGGATCGGATTTTTAACTATCTCCTTATGTGCCCCTGCCATTCTCAAACGTATCAGCCGAGCTGAAACACTCAATTTTAAAATGGGACTCTGGAGTTCCTATATGGGGGTTGGTGTCAGTCTTGCTGTCTTTACCATTCCCATGTTGCTTGAATACCTGAGCTGGCAAAGCATTTGGGCCATTTTAGGGAGTCTCTGTCTGCTCATTGCAGTGATGATTAAACGGTATTTATATCTTGAAGCGGTCACACCGGTACAGCCGAATCACCCGCAAGCCGGCACAGAAAATACCTCCTTCTGGCAAATTATTAAAGTGACCCTGACTCACCCACCGATTTTGTGTTTGGCCATTATTTTTGCCTGTTATACCAGTCAGTGGATAACCGTGACTGGATTCTTGCCTACCCTGTATGTCGAACATGGGATTGATTTAAAAGTCGCAGGGGCTCTGGTCTCGATGGTGGTGCTTGCTAATTTAGGCGGTACCTTTGGCGCAGGTATGTTGCTGCAAGGTGGCTGGAAACCCAAAACCCTGTTAAGCACAGGATTTATCGCCATGCTGTGCAGCAGCTTGCTGACTTTTGCGGCAAGCTCTTGGCTGTCATTTGAATTACAGTTTGTGAGTGCCGTACTGTTTTCACTCATTGGCGGGATGATTCCGACCACGATCTTTGCGATTACCCTGCGCTATGCACCGCGTGCCAATGCCGCAGCCGCCAGTGTCGGTCTGGTTTTACAGGTTTCAGCCTGTGCGCAATTCTTTGTACCTCCTCTGAGTGCGGCACTGGTATCCACGACACAACAATGGGCCCATATCGCGACAGTCACAGCCTGTCTTTCTATCTTAGGAATATTGATGACGCTGCTTTTATTTAAGCGTTATGCTCAATAAAAAAGAGCCTCAGATGAGTAATGCCAGTCAGTTAAGAAATTGACTAGAATTTTCTTTTTTAAATTCATGATCATATTTGACAAGTAGAAAAGTCATCCGCAACTGTTTGAGGCAGGACTAGATTTAAAAATGATTGTTTCTGCGACAAATTTACTAGTCGATGGAGGCTGACGAGTTTTGCGGTGAGGAGTGTTGCTCCGCAAGATGCCTTCCTTGCGAAGCTTCGCTTCTCATTTGGGCGAAACCAAAGTAACAAATAATTTACAAGAATTTGATTTATAACATTAATACTCCGCATTGAATGACTAAAAAATTAAAGAGTCTATTTCTAAACTCCTTAACTGATCAGCATTACCTCAGATGAGGCTCTTTTTCTGTCTGGTTTAAACCTGCTGCGAACGGCCTGCCTCTAATACAGCAAACAGATCATCGGCAATTGAGGTTCCAAACTGGTCATCAATTTCACGAATACAGGTTGGGCTGGTTACATTAATTTCAGTGACATAATTACCAATCACATCCAGTCCTACAAAAACCAGACCTTTTTCTCTAAGATAAGGGCCTACTTTTGCCGCAATGGCGCGGTCATTTTCAGTCAGTGGACGTGCTTCTCCCAGACCGCCTGCCGCCAGATTGCCGCGCACTTCACCATTTTGTGGAATACGGGCCAAGCAATATGGTACTGGCTCGCCATTAATCATCAGGATACGTTTATCGCCTTCGACAATTTCAGGAATATAACGCTGTGCCATAATCGGCTGGGTACCGTTATTGGTCAGCATTTCAATGGTTGAACCAATATTGATGCCATCCTGATACAGGCGGAAAATTCCAGTACCCCCCATGCCATCCAGCGGTTTCACAATCACATCGACCTGTTCTTTGAGAAACTCACGAATCAGGCTTTGCTGCGAAGTCACCAGTGTCGGAACTTGCAGATGCGGGAACTGGGTCGCAAACAGTTTTTCATTACAGTCACGCAGGCTTTGTGGCTTGTTAACAATCCATGCACCTTCGCGTTCTGCCTGCTCCAGAATATAAGTGGTGTAGACAAAATTCATATCAAAAGGTGGATCTTTACGCATCAACACCACATCATAAGCAGCGATGGATTCTTTCTTTTTTTCACCGAGTTCATAATAGTGATCATAGTCTTCAAACACCTGTAGCGGCACTATCAAACCAAAAGCTTTGCCCTGCTCAATATATAAATCTTGTTGTAATGCATAACCAAGCTCATGCCCACGGCGTGCTGCTGCCCAAAGCATGGCCATGGTCGAGTCTTTCTTCAGGTTTACATTTTCGATGGGATCCATCACAACAAGTACGCGCATGTGTCTCTGCTCTTTTTCAAAAAATGACTTAGCAAGGAGTATAGCTTGTGTGGATTCTTTTGTTTATGGTGATTTTGCATGACTTGTTCTGTATAGATTTTTAGATAAGTACTGAGGCAGATTGAGCTCAAAAGGAGGTTTGCCATGCAACAGGCAATTATCGGTTTTCATTTGGATGAAGAACAGCATTGGGTTGCAGAGCTGGCCTGCGGACATGGCCAGCATGTACGGCATACCCCGCCGTGGCAAAATCGGCCCTGGGTGATGACCGAGCAAGGTCGCAAAGAAAAGCTTGGCATGCTGCTGGACTGTAAAAAATGTGAAAAGTGCGAAACTGAAACCTGAACCTATAAAAGTGTGATGTAGCTGACTAAAAATAATCTCGCACAGGATTTGCTAATTGCAGTCACTGCGTTTATGCTTTTATTGCTCAAACATGCAGCGTTTTTTTCAGGGTGGACTTTGCTCACACGGCTCGTCAAACAGATCTGGTTGGTGATGCTTATGGTTTTTGCCATAGGCTGGAGCAGTGTGTCTGTTGCTTCTGCAACAACCATGCATTTGGTCATGTCGTCTGAACAGATGAGCAGCCATTGTCTGGACATGGTAAAAGCCTCCACCTCTCATGCTATGCATGAATCTGCGCATAACTCAGATCAAGACCTGACACAGGCTGACTGTTTTCCGGATATGCCACAGCACTCACAAGACTGTCTGGATTGCAGTACGATGGCCTGTCAAAGCCAGATGAGCGGCTTGCAAATTTCGGCCCCTGAACTGACAGTATTCGACCATCATTCTCTAGAAAGAACCCTCCTCCCAACTTATCATGCCAAACACCTTGCCGGTTATTGGCAGGAAATCCTGCGCCCACCCAAAACTTAATCCTGAATATTCAATTTTTTATTAATTAAGGATTAAGTGATGTTAATTAAAATTCCCCAATGCCTATGTCTGGGCATTTGCCTGATGTCATCGTCTGCAGTTTTTGCAGCTGTTAAAGAATATCATCTGGTTATTGATGAAAGTCCGCTCAATCTCACCGGAAAGACGGTCAAACGGATTACCGTAAACGGAAAATTCCCTGCCCCCTTGCTGGAATTCGAAGAAGGTGATGATGCGGTGATTCATGTGCAAAATAACCTGAAGAATCAAGATACCTCGCTGCACTGGCATGGCCTGCTCCTGCCCGGCCTAATGGATGGTGTCCCTGGATTTAATGGTTTTCAGGGTATCAAACCGAAGCAGTCTTTTACTTATCGTTTCAAGGTTCGTCAAAACGGTACCTATTGGTATCATGCGCATTCCAAAGGCCAGGAACAGGACGGCTTATATGGTGCCTTGGTGATTTATCCTAAAGCACAAACACCGATGCCTGAGCATGAAAAAACCGAGCGGGATTATGTGGTGATGCTGTCGGATTTTCATGAACAGGACAGCCAGCAGATTCAGAATAATTTAAAAAAATCGGCTGAATATTATCAGAATCAGCGTGAAACCGTGGGCGATGTACTCCAGCAGGTAAAACGTGACGGTCTCAAGGCCACCTGGTCAGATCGCAAAATGTGGAACCAGATGCGCATGTTGAAAACCGACCTGTCTGATGTCAGCGGTTATACCTTTTTAATCAATGGCAAAACCCCGCAACAGAACTGGAGCGGCCAATTTAAACCGAATGAAAAGGTTCGTCTGCGATTCATTAATGCCTCGGCCATGTCGTTTTTCGATGTACGTATTCCCCAGCTTAAAATGACCGTGGTTAGCGCCGATGGACAAGCTGTACAGCCGGTCACTGTAGATGAATTCCGTATCGGAACTGCTGAAACGTATGATGTGATTGTGGAACCAACTGCACCTCATTACCAGATTGAAGCCGAATCGATCGACCGTTCAGGCTTTGCCATTGGCAGCTTGCACAATGAGGCTGATCCAGCGACACATCCGATTCAATTACCGACGCCACGTCCACGTGCCTTATTGACCATGGAAGATATGGGACATGGCGAACCGCATGACATGTCTCATACCGCACACAGCAGTCAGACCACGAAATCTGCAACAGATACGCCTAAACATGATGAGCATGCCCAGCACGACATGCACGCAGGTCACAGTGCTATACCCAAGACAAATCCGTCTCATCCACCGGTTGAGGGTTGGGTCAATATGTCTACACCTGCAGGGCATAAAGCATTGCAATATCAAGACCTCAAAGCCCTGACGCCACAAACCGATACCCGAGCCGCAGAACGTGAACTGGTGATTCGTCTGGGTGGAACCATGGAACGTTATATCTGGACCATCAATGGTAAAAAATTCAGTGATGCCGAACCATTGCAGGTGCAATATGGCGAACGGATCCGTTTGAAATTTATCAATGACAGCATGATGGCGCATCCGATGCATTTACATGGCATGTTTATGCAGTTGGAAAATGGTCAATCTGCTGCACAGATGCCAAATAAACACACCGTGATTGTGCCACCTGGAAAAACGCTCACAACCTTATTAACGGCAGATGAACTGGGAGAATGGGCGATTCACTGCCATCTGCTCTATCACATGAGTGCCGGCATGATGAATAAGCTGATTGTGGCACATGTGAATGACGATCAAGCTTCTCATGCTTCGCCGCAACAAATGCCGTCAAAGCCAGCAGTGGATCAAGGAGAAAGCCATGCACATCACTAAGCTCTTTTTAAAATCGGTATTAAGCAGTGCACTGCTCGTGGCGAGTTTCAGTATATTGGCAGCGGATCATCAGGATCATCAGGATCATCAGGATCATCAGGATCATCAGGATCATCAGGATCATCAGGATCATCAGGATCATCATCCTAGCAAAACCGCAGTACATCATAGCGCTCCTATTGCAGTGCCGGATCTACGCTCACATACCCAACAAGCTCGATCTTTATCTGATCAAGAATCTGTAGGGCACGAAAAACCTGTTGGCGCTACTGCGGAGCATGACCATCGGAAAGAACATGGTGCACAGATTTATAGCCAAGTCATTCTGGACCAGAAATGGCAAATCAATTCAGCTGGAAATGGCGCTTTTAAATCAGAGAATGAAGCCAGAATTGGTACTGATGAAAACAAGGTTTTTCTCAAGCTGCAGGCAGATAAATCTGAATCGAGTCAGGCTGACTATGCGGCCGAAATCCTGTATAGCCGTAATATTTCCGATTTCTGGGATGTACAAACCGGTTTGCGCTACCGTCAGGAAAATATAAGCCAGCATACAGCTTCCCTACAAAATGAACGTTTCGATGCAGTGCTTGGACTGCATGGCCTGGCCCCTTATTTTTTTGAAACCGATGCCTATCTCTATGTCGGTGAAGATGATTTTGTCGGATTCAAACTGGAAACAGAACGTGACCTGTTGCTGACTCAGAAACTGATTATGCAGCCCTTTATTGAACTGGATATCATTTTCAATGATCAAGCTGCGAGTGCGAAAAAATCTGGTCTGAGTCATGCGACATTAGGACTAGAAACCCGTTATGAGATCAGTAAAAAAGTCATGCCTTATCTGCAGGTTGGCTATGAATATAGCAAAGGAAACAAACAGACTGCCTGGCAGCAGGCATCCGGCTCTGACCAGGGCTGGATCTATGCTTTAGGACTTAAAATGATGTTTTAAGGACGGATTATCATTTTTAAGATAAAAGGTAAGACCACGACGAAGTATGAAAAATCCATTCATACTTCGTCGGCTGTTATTAAATTGACTCAAGAGAAGGAGGCTGTGTATTGTCCAGAGAAAGCATTGCTACTGCCTGCTCTCTGTTTCTATTCCTCACTCTGTTTATCATTACTTTTGGCAATCAAGGTGCCTAACATAATCATAAAGGTGATTACCCCACCAATCACCAGACTCATCAGCCCAATTTCAAGCATAAAGTCAAGATTCCCGACTTCCCGGTGACCCCAAAGGAAATGCAGACTCTTTCCAAAGATAAAGTTGATGGCATAGATAATCAAAAAACTCATTATGGTCGAAATCAGTAAAGTGACGATCAGGTTTTTCCAGATTTTACAGCCGACCAGCAGGATAATAATCGTTAGGCCTACAACTGCAATAATGGAGATTAATAAAACACAATTCCAGTAATCCATGAGACTCACTCTTATTCTGGTTTTAAATTAAAATTAAGAAATTCTTATAGTTAATTTTTCCATGTGTTTTTAATATAGGGGCCTTTGAATAGCTGAACAATGACCAGAACTATCTTAAACAAGCCAGCTACAAATTTACCCAATGTTATAAAATACATTCACTTAGAAAAATCTTTCCGCGTACTGGTTCAGTTTTATTAACATAAAGTAACGTAAGTAAAATGTATGTTTGTTGTTTTGCTTGAGTAAATCTTTATACAGTCAGTCATACTAAAAAAATTGACCAGCACATATTTAAAAAAGAAAGATCCACCCATATTTATAAGAAAAATAAATAATAAATATAAAAAACTTGAATATTTGCTGATTTAGGTTATACTGTACTCAACTAGAAAAAAGTGTTGTTTAGTTAAACTTCTTTAAGTACCGCAGTGTTATTTTATAATCCTCAGTTTTTTCAGATCTTTATTTCAATTCTTGTTGTTTTTCAAAGTTATCCATAGTCATTTCAATGGCTAAAATTATTAAAAATTTGATAGGTTATATTATGTCTACTACAGTTACCGGTACAGTGAAATGGTTTAACGAAACTAAAGGTTTTGGTTTTATTCAACAAGAATCAGGTCCTGACGTTTTTGCTCATTTTAAAGAAATTAGCAGTTCTGGCTTCAAAACATTGTTTGAAGGCCAACGCGTTTCTTTCAGCGTAGTTGAAGGTCAAAAAGGCCCGAACGCGATCAATATCGTTGCGCTATAATTTAGCCCAGCAATAAAAAAAGCACCTTAAGGTGCTTTTTTTGGCTCTAAAGATTAACAATCTTCAAAAGCGATCGGTTGGTGATGCTTTTTAAACCTATTCCAGTCATTTAAACCAGTAAATCATCTTATTTATTCTCCCCGCGTCTAAGCCTGCTACATCTGGGCCTGCATGAATCGCTAAAAATGAAAAACCCCCAGCATCCTGCCGGGGGATTTTCGTGTTGGTTCGCTGGGTATGATTCCTGTCTTACCTTACTTTCCTTGTATTTATCTCTTGTTATTCTTTTATGGAACATCCTGTTCCTGATGAATTCATCATAGGCAATGCAGCACAGCGCGTATAGACGCAAACGGCTTGAACTCACGTAAGCAAATGCGTACAGAATCACTGAATATTATTGTCAATTTCCAGTATTTTAAACTGTATTCATCTACATCAAGATTGAAAGTCTTTAATATTAAAAATCTTTGAATTACAGAACTTTGACTTAGTTTTTTAAGTATTCACCCTGTATTTGAATGCTTAATTTCTACATCAATTGAACTTTAAAACAAAAAAGGAAGCTGTAGCTTCCTTTACGATAAGGATCACCGCTTAGATCCCGTATTTAACTCGATAATCTTCCATTTTAGCTAAAGCTTCTTGATCGCCCTTGGTTTCCAGATAGTCCATCAAATCTTTCATGGTAATCAAGGCATGTACAGGAATCTCGAGCTCTTGCTGCACTTCCTGAATGGCAGATAAATCGCCCTGACCTTTTTCCTGACGGTCAAGTGCAACCAAAACACCTGCGATTTGTGCACCGGCATTTTTCAAGATTGTCACGACTTCACGAATCGCTGTTCCTGCCGTGATCACGTCATCAATGATCCAGACTTTTTTACCTGCTACAGAAGCACCCACCAGTACGCCACCCTCGCCATGATCTTTGGCTTCTTTGCGGTTAAAACCCCAAGGCACACTCACCCCATGATTTTGTGATAGCGCCACAGCGGTCGCTGCCACAAAAGGAATACCTTTATATGCAGGACCAAAAACCACTTCCACATGGTCACATACCGTTAATTTTGCTGCATAGCCAGAAGCCAGCAATGTCAAGGCTTCACCATCATTCAGCAGACCCGCATTAAAAAAATAGGGACTCACACGTCCCGATTTTAAAGTAAACTCACCAAATTTAAGCACACCGCGTGATAATGCGAGTTCGATAAAAGCTTGCGGGTTAAACTGAGCTGGCGTTGGCATGAGGTGCTCCTAAATCCATTAATTAAGGTAAGACTTGCGCATGATACCAAAGAGTAGCTATCCAGGTGATCAAAAAATTCTTCGTGTCGTTTCAATTAATGTCAACGGTTTACGCTCATCGGTGAGCAAAGGCCTATTGGAATGGATGGAACAGTCGGATGCCGATGTGATCTGTATGCAGGAAAGCCGGATCACCCATGTGCAGTGGACCGATAAATTTAAACCGGAAGGCTGGTATACTCATCTATTCCCTGCCGAACGTCCAGGTTATGCCGGTACCGCGATTTATAGCCGCCTGCCCTTCGTCTCTTTAACCGATGGTCTGGGCTTTGAACTGGCAGATTCGCAAGGCCGTTTTATTGCAGCCGAATTTGATTTAGGTTTGGAGCAAACGGCCCATATCTGTTCATTGTATCTACCTTCCGGCTCATCAGGCGATGAAGCACAAGCGCGTAAAGATCACTTTCTGGAAGAATATGCCAAAATCCTGAAACAATGGCGCGATGAAAATAAATCGGTGATTGTCTGCGGTGATTACAACATCGTGCATAAACGGATTGATATTAAAAACTGGTCCGGCAACCAGAAATCTTCCGGCTGTTTACCACATGAGCGCGCCTGGCTAGATCATATCTATGATGAACTCGGTTATGTCGATACGTTCCGCGAAGTACGCAAAGAAGCTGAACTGTATTCCTGGTGGTCAAACCGCGGACAAGCCCGAGCCAAGAACGTCGGTTGGCGGATTGATTATCAGGCCTGCTCACCAGACTGGAAAGAGCGTACCGTCAATGCCTGGGTGTATAAGGAACAATGGTTTAGCGATCATGCCCCAGTGATCATCGACTACAAACTATAAAAGATACCTATCAATTGAGTGCACACCTGTTCACTCAATTAAGGCTTATTGCTTACATGACATGACGTATTTTTTGGGTTTATCTCGATGTCATAACAGAGCATTATAGCCTCACGGCACAGGGACATGTCAGGATGACAATATAAGGACAGGACGCCGTAGGAAGAAAATAAAACAAACTAGAACATTTAGCTTGTTTTTCATGGATGTGACAATGGACGTTGAATTGAGACCCGCATGATCAGGATGATTAAATGCGGGTTTTCTATTTCCACTGCCTAAAATTATTATTTTTTTTATTGTTGTTTTTCTTGCTGGTCATTTTAAAGCGCATTGATGTCATTTTGATGACGATTCTGCCTCCCTATTTTAAATTGTTTTCTAATCATTCTATTTTGCATGGTCGACTGCTGCGAATTTGGTTAAGCTAGGCCATGATTTAAGATGTGTTAGATGGCGAATATGTTAAAAATTTACGGGATTAAAAACTGCAATTCGATGAAAAAAGCTTTTGACCTACTGACTGAGCTGGGGTTGAGCTATGAATTTCATGACTATAAGAAACAGGGCATCGATGCTGATACCATTAAAGTCTGGCTGAATGCGCTGGGTCAGGATGTGGTATTAAATAAAAAAGGAACCACATGGCGCAAACTGACTGAAGAACAGCAGCAAACGGCGCTGTCCAGTGAAGATGCTTTAATTGCCGCATTAAGCACTCATACCAGTTTAATTAAACGTCCGATCTTGGCCACGCCCACAGGTTTTATTGCCGGTTTTGATGACGCGGCTTATCGCACCCTAAGTAATTAATTATTATCCTAAATAATTCATACAAAAAAGCCTGACAGCAGTCAGGCTTTTATCTTTCTATCGAACTGGATTAGTTTGCACGAACCCAAGTCTGGTTACGGCCTAATGCTGCCACACCAATAAAGCCACGAAGCTCAAGTTTCTTGCCACCATCTGCCAGTTGGCCTTTCAGTTTGTAAGTTTTACCAGATTGCGGATCCAGAATTGAACCACTGTCATAGCTGGTACCACCTGAATTCTTAAGACCTTTCACAATGGTCAAGCCTTTGAGTGACTTGTTCTTGTACGGACCTTCACACTTGGTACAGGCATTTTCTTCACCTGGTGTTAACACAGATTGAATACTTGCTGACAACGTACCGTTCTTTTGTTCAGTAAATTTAACCATGGCCTTAGGCTGCTTGGTTTTATCATCAATGGTTTTCCAAACCGTGCCATTTAAAGGATCTGCGGCATTTGCCAGTACAGATAAGCCTAGTAGTCCTAACATAAGCGCTATTTTTTTCATTTTTCTTCATTTCCTTAGTCTGAAAATAGACCTCTGTAGTATTAAAAAGTCACAACAATTTTTCAATTTTTAGCTGTGACTATTTAGTGTAACCTTGTAAATATGGTTGGTAAATAATCTACATGATCAATAAAAGCACAAAAAGATGGAAGGAAAATGAAGATAAGCCCGTTAACAAAACAATTAATTACAGAAAGCATCTTAAAGACAGTCATTCGTGCCCCGAGCAGATTCAATCTTCCACCGAGTTCAATGCGCATTGCACTGGAGCAGATGTGCAAACTCTTTCCACAAGACAAAACCGTACAGATTCGTTCGCTACGTTTGGCGGGTCTGCGCGCAGAGGAAATTAAGCCGCAGCAAGAGTCGACTCAGCTGATTTTTCATATTCATGGCGGGGCATTTTATTTAGGCTCTTTAAATACCCATCGTGCCTTTATGACTCAAATTGCGGCTCGAACCCAGATGCAGGTACTGCATGTAGATTATCCGCTGTCACCGGAATCTGCCTATCCAGAGGCCTTGGAAGCCTTGTTTGATGTGTATAACTTATTGCTCGATCAAGGCGTTCAGGCCAAAGATATCATCCTGTCCGGTGATTCTTGTGGGGCCAATCTGGCGCTGGCCTTGGCGCTCAAATTACAAAAAGAAAACCTCCCACAAGTGAGTGGTTTGATTCTGTTGTCTCCTTTGCTGGATTTGACCCTGACCAGTGAATCGTTGCGCTATAACCAGAAACATGATGCCCTGCTGTCTCCGGAAACAGTTGAAACTGGCATTGAATATTATGTCCCGCGTGCCATCGATCGGGGTGATCCGGAAGTTTCGCCCTTTTTCGCCGATTTAAGCGGCTTGCCCCCAACTCATATTCAGGTCGGTTCCAAGGAAATTCTACTGGATGATGCCAGTCGTTTTAAGGAAAAAGCCGAACAGGCGGGTGTCGATGTGGAATTTAAACTGTATACCGGCATGTGGCATAACTTTCAGATGTTCAGTGCCTGGTTTGAGGAAGCCCAACAGGCGCTGAGCGATCTGGCAGCCTTCGCGCACCGTCTGGATCGAGATTAATCACTGTTTACCCATATAAAAAAGGCCAGCATAGGCTGACCTTTTGAGTTGTTTTTGGATATTTAGATGGCTTGAACCTGCTGCAATGCCGTCTCTAAGGCTTGTGCCTTGATCGTTTCGCCCATGTTCACGCCTTCCGCACGAATCACTTCAATATCGGTTACGCCGGTAAAGTTAAACACGGTTTTCAAAAAAGCTTCCTGAAAATCGGCAGGACTTTGCTCCCCATAAACTCCGCCACGGCTGCTGGCAATATATACTTTTTTATTGCCAGCCAGACCGACAGGGCCCTGTTCGGTATATTTAAACGTACGTCCCGCCACACAGATCCGGTCAATCCAGGCTTTTAAGGTCGATGGCAAACCGAAGTTATACATGGCCGCGCCAATCACCACGATATCTGCCTGTAAATACTGCTGCAGGATGTCTTCGCCTAATGCAGTCTGTTCTGCATTCTGACCCATTAAAATTTCAGCCGTGAGATGTGGAATCGGCTGTGCAGCAAGATCGAGATATTCAAGCTCGATGGCCTGAGCATGTTTTTGTTGTAACTGACTCACCAACGCCTGAGTCAGCTGACGCGAAATAGAGGCATCGCCTAAAATACTGGAATCAATCTGTAAAACTTTCATGGCTTCGCTCTCATCTATGGGGCTATCTAACTAATGCAGCCATTTTAAGGCTTAGGTTGCATGAAATAATTAGCACAGATAAAACACATCATTCTGAATTTAGAACAAAACCAGCTTTAATATTAGAAATTCCTATTTTGCAGACGCCTTAAATATTGTGGTTTATCAAGCGTTAAAACTTATGTTATCTTATGTAAATAAAGCTATAAATAGTCAATAAATCTTAAAAAGTTGCCATAATAATTTAAGTCAGACCGACAACATGAAGCGAATATCGCCTGTATTACAAAAAATAATCAAACACAGAATCACGAAATATCTGGTCGAAGATGAAGTCGTGATGAACTGGAGTATTCTCAAAAAGTGCATCCTGATGCTGGCTTTGGGCTGCGGCGTACATCTGACCTGGCTCGGTTGGGATATCTTTGTTTTATTCAATCCAGAGTATTGGCAATATGTTCAGTTAGAACGGGTTCATACCCAAGTTATCCTGAACAGCAGCTTTTTAGCGATTTTATTGGCACTGATTTATCCCTGTTATAAATTTCAGAGCAATCCTCTGGTGGAACGTTATCTGCCCTACATGGCAGTGGGTACTTTTGTGATTTCGCTGTGCCGTGATGCCTATGTCGTGGGGGTGATCAGCCCTGTGGCCACGACCTCCTATGTCTGTTTAATTATGGTGGGACTGGTGCTGTTCCATCGCACACTGGTCTATAGCATGCTGATTCCAGCATCCATTTTCCTAGGCGGATGTGCCTATTTAAGTTTCAGCCATCAATTGCCTTATTCACCGCTATTTAATCTCGATGGCGAGCTTTTCTATAATGGTTTCTGGCTGTTATCGATGCTGTATTTCATTTTGCCAATTCTGGCCGTCTGCATGGTGTTATTCGAGATTCTGCTCAGTCAGTGGCGGCATCGCGAGCAGCTGATCAAACAGCTGAGCCAGATCGATCCGCTCACCAACCTGTTTAACCGGCGCAGTATCAATCAATGTCTGGATCAGCTCAATGCTACGGCTGTACCCCATTACGCCCTGGTTCTCTTAGATCTGGATCACTTTAAGAAAATTAATGATCTGTATGGTCATCATAAGGGCGATGAAACCTTGGTTGAAGTCAGTGCTGTATTAAGCCAACAGTTACGCGAAAGTGATGTAGTGGGCCGCTTTGGCGGTGAAGAGTTCATTTTGGTGCTGAAAAATACCAGTCTGGAAAAAGCCAAACAAGTAGCAGAACGCTGCCGCAGCGCGATTCAGCAATTACAGATGATGAGTGATGAAGGTGAGCCGATTCCGGTGACTGCCAGTTTCGGAATTGCTATTTCCAAAGCCGAGTTACGCCCACAACAGCTACTCAGTCAGGCCGATCAGGCGCTTTATCAGGCCAAAGCCGGTGGACGTAATCGGGTCAAAGCCTATGCTGAACCGGTGACTGCACAGATGCAGGTTTCTTAAACGGGTTCAGCTTTTTCGATGATTATGAAGATTATGGAGTTGAGCTTTGAGCCAGACGTTGCAGCTGGGCCAGCAATTCTGCTTCGCTAAAAGCACCGGTCAAACGTAAACCGCGAATTTCCTGTTGCTGCTCATTCAGAAATAAATAGGTTGGTGGTCCCAGAATTTCCCATTGATTTAACAGCATTTGATGCGAGGCATTGTATTGGCTTAAATCCAGCTTGATCAGGAAATAAGGTGCCAGAGCCTGCTGTACCTGTGCAGATTTTAAAATACGATGTTCAATCGGCTGACAAGCGACACACCAGTCGGCATAGACATCAATCACGATCTTTTGCCCTTGCGGTGCTATATTCAAAATCTGCTGAAATTCTGCTGCGCTGCGTGCCACATGCCACTGGGCTTCTGTACTGGACTGCTCAACAAAAAACCGCTGACTATGCTGATATTGACTATAGCTGATATAAGGCAGCGCTATCACCAGACACAGGATATACAACCACCTCAGACTGGTACGATGCCAGAAAATCCGGAACAGTACATAGGTCACAAAGACCATGCCCAAGCCTAAGGATAACCACTGTAAAGTCGCTTCTGAAATCAGTGGGCGAATAAAATACAGTGCCAGCGCCAGCATGATAAAGGCAAAGAGCACTTTGATCTGATTCATCCAGTGCCCGGCTTTAGGTAGTACCCGTGCACCCAAAATACTGGCCAACAGTAAAGGTGTGCCCATGCCAAAACCGAGGGTAAATAGCAGCAAGGCACCTTGCCACTGGCTTTGGGTCTGGGAAATAAACAAGAGTGCACCCGCCAACGGTGCGGTCATGCATGGCCCGACCAGCAGCGCCGAGATCATGCCCATGACTCCAGCACTGACCAAACTACCACCCTGCTGCATGGCCTGAGCCCGATCCAGACGCTGAACCAGACGTTGTGGCAGTTTGATTTCAAACAGTCCAAACAGATTCAGGGCAAACAGGACAAACAACACACTAAACGCAATCAGGGTACCGGGTTGCTGCAACCAACGCTGGAAATTCAGGCCGGCCGAAGACGCAATTAAACCCAGCACCGCATAGACCGCGGCCATACTGCTGACAAAAGTCAGGGCGATCATCCAGGCTTTGACACCTTTGCTGTCCCGTACAATCAGCGAGGTCAGGATCGGCAGCATCGGCAAGGAACATGGGGTAAAAGCCAGCAAGATTCCTAAGCCAAAGAACAGTAACAGTCCATAACCCAAAGAGCGTTCAAGCAATTGAGCTGACCATTTTTGGTCTTGTGCCGCACCGACTGCGGGTTGCCCGCTAGAGGTTGCAGAAAATGCATCCGCTGTAGATTCTGAGGAAGCCGCTGTATTAAACAGGGTATTGTGTTGTAGTGATGACCCGTTTAGATCAAGTAAGCGCTTGCTTCCTGGGCCGGCAGCTTCAAATTGCACCAGACCTGACAGATCTGTCTTGAACTGAATACTTTGCGGCGGATAACAGATTCGGTCTTTGGCACAGCCCTGCCAGCTCACCTGATAGGACTGGTTGGCCTGCGTCGGAATCTGAAACTTTAACTGCTGATAATACACCTGGGTATGCCCATAGTTGTCATCATACAGATCTTTAGCAGGCGGTAATTCAAGCAATACAGGCTGATTGCCCTGCCGCACTTCTATTTTATGCTGATACAGATAATAGTTGTCCGGAATCTGCCAGCTCAGTTCAGCCTGCTGTTGACTGGTTGAGATCACACTCACAGGAAAAGCCTGATCGGCAGACAACAATGCAGTTTCCGCCTGAGCAGGACTGCTGAACAAGGTGCTTCCCAAAATAACCGGGGCAAGCATTTTCCCCCAGGTCGGGAACTGCGAGTATTTCATCATCTGTGAGTTGAATAACTTAGAACAGCACAGAGAAACCTAGGCCTGAGAAGTAACTTCGATCTGCACCATCCAGATCCACACCGACATTCGCATCTAATTGGACACGATCATTTAAGGCATACATGACCCCAGTGCCAAGCGCGTATTCATTGTCGATGCTTTCAGCTTTACGGTAAATCAGTTCCGAATAGCCTGACCAGCGATCGGTGATCTGGTAGCCGATCGATGGAATCGCAGCTATGGCCCAATTGCTGTCCTGCCATTCATAACGCATAGTCAATGCGGTACTGACCAAGTCATTATATTGGTACGATACGACAGAACCCAGGCTGTAAATATCTTCTTCATTACTGAAACCGGCATTGCCTGTCGCAATAACTGCTTCGGCCAGCAAGGCCAGACTCAGTTTGTCATCATCCAGATCAATGGCTTTTTTCAGACCAATACTGACATCGCCCAGACCATCATTTTCATTCGTCTGACCATTGGATTTGACTTGTGACCAGACAGGGCCTTCCCAGCCCAGACGCAACTCCAGACCATCACTAAGTCCGGTACGTAACAACATATCTGCACTGAGTGTGGTCGCGGTCTGATCGCCTGACTTGCTATAACGCGCTGTAGGCAAGCCTTGCTCCCAAGCGACATTTCCGACTGGAGTAATTCCAGTACTGAGACCTTCACCTGGTCGATCAAATTCAAAATCTGCTGCGAAAAGTGATGCACTGCAACCAGTCAGTGCAATTAAACCCAAAGTTTTTAATATTGTCATCTTGGTGCTCTTTATTAAAATTTAACCCAGTTCTTTGCTCATTTTTGCGCCATGACTACGCAGGAGTTCTAGCGTCTGTTTTTCTTCATCCAAGGCTTCTGACCAGTTAATTTCATCAAAATCACAATCGAAGAACAGGTCACTAATCGAAGATAAAATGGTCATGCCATCTTCATCTTTGCTATTTGGATCAACTTTTTCATCGAGTAAACGCTGCACGGCAGGTGCACATGCGGCACTTGCAGCATCCCATAATGGGCCATAAATTTCTTCTGCATCCCAGAGATGCAAATTCACTTTGGCCTGGATCAATTCTTCCAGAATTTGTAAATGTACAGCCAATCTTGCCTGTTTTTCTTCAGCTGAAAGTGGGGTGCCGGCTTCATATAACTCGCATACCTCTTCCCACCATTTAAATAAACCATCTGACCAGACCGAAATTACCGGGCCTTTGTCATGATCAATAAAATTTGGATTGAGTCCATCTGCCAAAAGCTGCTTTACCTGATCCAGATTTAATTCTTCGAGTGCTTGCACAAAAAGCTGTTGTTGCGCAGTTAACATGATGGAGCTCACTTTCATTCGTTTTCGACTATTATGCCGAATAACGTGCGGCTTTGTTGCGCTTCTCACTATTATATTTTTATTTCATACAAAAAAAGCCCCGCAGGGCTTTTTAAAATCGGTCAGCATTACTCGTCAATCTCTGCTGCAGTATCTGTATCTGCCAGTGCTAAGGCACCAGGACGAACATTGTCTTTTTTCTCAATCACATGTTCCAGACTGCGTTTTAGCCGGTCAATCGCACCACGAATGGCAGTATCCACATTGTGAGCGCGATGATTGACGACCACGGGTTTTAACCCTGCAGGACGCGCTTCTATCATGCAGCGAATATCATCATCACCGCCTTTGGCGCCATTTTCATCACTGAGATGGACTGAAAAATGAGTAATACGCTCACTATGGCGCTGGAATTCTTGATTTAATTCTTCACGTACATAATCAATTAAACGCTCGCTATTCTGAATGTGTTTATCTGTACGAAGTTCAATATTCATAAATTACCATCCTCAATCTTTGTAACTTTTTGAGTGCAAAAATTTTTATCTTGGCACGTTTGTAGCTTGCTGTTTCGCATCGCATTTCACTTCTTCAAATGATTGGAATTACACCCTCCACTTTGAATGATGAACACATTTTTGAGTCTGCAGAATCGTGTCCTTATATCTTGAATATCGGCTGTATCTGGGAAATATGCAAGTGATATTTTGGTTTTTTAGCAAAAGAATAATCCATTGTGACAACTGCTTACTCAGCTCAAAAATGCAGGATTTTTCAACTGGTAATTTCAAAACCTTTCACACGATTTAATTCGAAATAATTTTTTAGCCAGACCGATAAATCGCTTAAATAACACTCGACCAGAAAACCTAAAAAAGAGGAATTAAAAGTATTTTTTATCGAAATTAGCTCACTTTTATCTAATAATTTTTCTTATAAGATCTGCATCTAGTAAGCCTTACAGTCCTGAATAGATCATATGCTTTATCCTTATTTAGTTACTTTTGCAGAATCAGGAAAAATACCCCTTCGTCATTCTAAAATAACAACCTGCAAAAATGATTTTCAATTGAAATATAAGACCGTTCAATCTTACTTGAAGGGGCTGAGAACAGGCTTATAAAACGACGGTCATTTGAGATTTTAAAACTAATCTCATTACACAAACTGAACAAAGCTGTTCAGCCTCAGCCTAAAATTAATTGCCAAATAATCTGTACATTCCTTCTATACTTGTTTTTTAAGTTAATCATCCTGAATTGAAGTGATTTTATATTTTTAGTTATACATTCAGTCTTTTAAGGCGCTACATATTCAACTTTATTTAAAAAATAATGCTTTAGAAAAACATCAGCGAAAAACAATGAAAACTGAGGAAGATGATCGTCTGCATTCAACTCATGAGGACTGAAATATATTTAGGTCAGCGATCAATTTTAACTTTATTTTTACGCATTAATCTGTATGCTTACTCTGCTTTCTTGGGGGAGAGATTTAAATGAAATTGACACAACTCGCGGCACTTTGTGCATTGGCTACCACTGCAACATTTACCCAGGCAAAACCAATCTGGCAAGACTTTAGCCTGACCGGCCTTTATGGTGAAAACTATAAAGTACCTTCAACTCAAGATGAAAAAATTGAGCAAAGCACAGTTACTGCTGAATATGCCGCTGGTTTTAAATATGGCGATTTCTTTGCCTTTGCGGATCGTACCAACAATGATCCAAATGGTAACGAAACCTATTTTGAAGTTGCACCACGTTTAAGCCTTGGCGCGGTAACTGGCCAGAAACTTGAACTAGGCCCTATCACAGACATATTGATTGCAACGACTTGGGAAGGCAACAGTGCCAAGGGTAGTGATTTTAACAACTACCTATATGGTGTTGGTTTTAATTTAGCGATCCCTTATACCAACTATGCAACCATCAACTTCTATAAAGCCGACAATGATGGCAGTGAAGATGATTATCAAATGACGATCACTTACGCAGTCCCATTTAAAATTGGCGGTGAAGAGTTCTTGGCTGATGCATTCTTAGACTGGTCAACAGCTGAAAAGAATGGTCACGCAAGTGAGTTAAACTGGACATCTCAGTACAAATGGAATGTAGGCAAACACATTTCTCCAGAAACAAAATTGTATGTGGGTATTGAACATTCAGTTTGGAACAATAAATATGCCATTAAAGGCTTAGATCAAAATGATGTTAGTGCATTGGTTAAATACCATTTCTAATTGATGTATGATCAAAAGCAGAACTCCGGTTCTGCTTTTTTTTAAACTGTGATTTCAGATCAACCTTACCAGAACAAGAATATGCCTGATTTTGACATTCGACCTGCGACCGAACATGATCTTGAAACCATCCTCGAGATTTATAATCAAGAAGTGCTACATGGCACTGCGACCTGGAACAGAACAGCCTTTGATTTGAACTATTTTAAAATCTGGTTTAAGCAGTTGAAGAATCAAAATTTCCCGGTTTTTGTGGTTGAAGATAGACGAGATCAGCGTGTTGTTGGCTATGCCTGCTATGACCAGTTTCGTAGTATTCAAGGCTTTCAACACACGGTAGAACATTCAGTTTTTCTAAATCCGGATTATGCAGGACAAGGTCTGGGTTCTAGCTTATTAAAGCATTTAATTGAAGAGGCTCAAGCACAGCAATTGCATATCATGGTCGCAGCGATTGATTCAGAAAATATCTCGTCGATTCGCCTGCATGAAAAACTGGGCTTTGTGCAAAGTGCTTATATGCAGCAAGTTGGACAAAAGTTTGGTCAATGGCGCGATCTGGTGCTATTACAACTGAATTTGGAGCAGGCTGAAGTAACGGCTCTTTAAATCTCCTGTTATTTAGACCGGCTTCTCTTTTTTTAAACTGGTATCGAAACAGACACTCTATTTACTTCCAAAGCTGGCTATGTTTTATTCAGATCAAAGCCGTCCAGAGTAAAACAATGTATAAATCTCTATGTTGTATTGGTATTTTAACTTTAAGTACACTAACTTTTGCCGATTCAGATTTTGAAAAAGAACTTCGTACAAGCTGCAGCAAAGTGAAGAGCTACGCCAATAATGGCAAAAAATTCTATGATCAAAAACACTATCAACAGGCCATAGCACAATTTAAGCAACAAGCTGCCTGGTCATCTTTTTGTGAAATGAACCGGGATGAAGCTAAAACCTCTTTCTCTGAACAAGCCATTACAACAGCATTTAATAATGTGGGTTTAAGCTATAGCAAACTTGGCAAGCCTCAATGGGCACGTGCCTGGTTCTCCGTTTACCCCGATGCTAAAAGTAGTCAGTTTAATTTAAAACAGCTTCCTCCGCCTAAAAAGGACACTCAACTTGCAGGTACTTATGTACAGCATGCCGGTTTTGGTGCCTGGAGTACGCTGAAAATTGTCAAACAGCAGCAACATTATGCGATCGAATATGAAGGTCTCTATATGGGCTTACGCAGTTTGATTTATGGACCAAATCTAGGTGGATTTAATACCACGATGCCACTGAATAAAACACAGGCACAATATCGCTCTGAAGACTGCAAAATCGATATCTCTTTCGGCTTTGATGCCAAACTCGGAAGTCGTGCAGTGCTTAAGCAGAATAGTGGTGATTCAGGTTGTGGCTTTGGGCATAATGTTTCAGCGGCAGGAGTTTTCTTAAAAGTAGAGAATTAATCGGTTTCAGATATAAAAATGTCAGTGCTCAGATCGAAAAAATAGGGCTTAGATTCAAGCCAGCAAAAAGCCCGCAGTTGCGGGCTCTTGATCTAAAAAAGAGAGCTATTACACGATAATATCTGCCAGATTGCCTTTTTGCTCTAACCATTCCTTACGGTCACTGGCACGTTTTTTCGCAAGTAACTTGTCCAGTAAACCTGCGGTAAAATGACTATCATCCAAATCCAGCTGCACCAAACGGCGTGTATTTGGATCTAAGGTCGTTTCACGTAACTGGCTGGCATTCATCTCGCCCAGACCTTTGAATCGGGTAATTTGCGGATTTTTGCTTTTGCATTTTTTCAAAATACCATTGAGCTCGTCATCATCCAGGGCATAGTGCACGTCTTTGTTGTCATCAATCCGATACAAGGGCGGCATGGCAACGAATAAATGCCCTTCTTCCACCAAGGTCGGGAAATGCTTGACGAACAGGGCACAGAGCAAAGTTGCAATATGCAGACCGTCGGAATCGGCATCGGCCAGAATACAGATTTTGCCATAACGTAGCTCGGACAGGTCATCTGAACCCGGATCGACACCGATCGCAATCGCGATGTTATGTACTTCTTGCGATGCCAAAACTTCATCCGAAGAGACTTCCCAAGTGTTTAGAATTTTACCGCGAATGGGCATGATCGCCTGGAAGTTTTTATCACGCGCCTGTTTGGCAGAACCACCCGCAGAATCGCCTTCCACAATAAACAGTTCCGACTGATCCAGATCATGTCCAACACAGTCGGATAATTTACCCGGCAAGGTTGGACCGGCCACAATTTTTTTACGTTCTACTTTTTTCGCGGCTTTTAAACGGCGACCCGCTTTGGAAATGGCCATTTCAGCCAGTTGCATCGCGATATCAGAATTCTGGTTTAGCCAGAGTGCAAATGCATCTTTGGCAATATTCTGCACCGTACCTGAGGCTTCACGACTCGACAGACGCTCTTTGGTTTGTCCCGAGAACTGCGGCTCCTGGAATTTCAGCGACAGAATATAGTTGACACCATCCCAGACATCTTCCGCAGAGAGTTTCATATTACGCGGTAACAGATTACGCAGCTCACAGAATTCACGCATGGCATCGGTCACGCCTGAACGTAAACCATTGACATGGGTACCGCCCTGCGCGGTCGGAATCAGGTTGACATAGGACTCCTGAATGCTATCGCCGCCTTCTACATTCCAGCAAATCGCAAACTCGGCACTGGCACGCTCAGCGTCACCTGTTGCAACAAAAGCCGGTGCAGGAATGATTTCACGATCCTCAAGCTCATCCATCAAATAGTCGACCAGACCATTTTCAAACTGCCAGCTGATCTTTTCGTCATTGATCTGGTCAACATAATTGATCTGTAAGCCCGCAGCCAAAACCGCTTTGGCTTTGAGATTATGCTTTAAAGCTTTTAAGGCAAATTTGGGTGAATCGAAGTATTTGGTTTCAGGCCAGAAATGTACCGTAGTTCCCGAGGCACGTTTAGGCGCCTTGCCTGCCAGCACTTCAAGTGGAGCCGTCGGCTCACCATTTTCAAAGGCCATTTTATACAGGTTGCCCTGACGCTGAACTTCAACTTCTACACGGGTCGAAAGCGCATTGACGACTGAAATCCCCACGCCATGCAAACCACCGGAAAACTGGTAGTTATCGGTGCTGAACTTACCACCGGCATGCAGTTTGGTCATGATGATTTCAATACCACTTTGACCATATTCGGGATGAATATCGACTGGCATACCACGACCGTTATCTTCGACAGATAATGAACCATCTTTACAGACCGTGACGGTAATCTTGTTGGCATGTCCGGCCAAGGCCTCATCGACAGCATTATCAATCACTTCCTGCGCCAGATGGTTCGGACGAGAGGTATCGGTATACATGCCCGGACGACGACGTACCGGATCCAGACCAGATAAAACTTCAAGAGATTGAGCCGTATATTGAGACACGTTATTCGGTTTCCTTTTTTATGCAGTCCAACAAAAACTGTAAGAGCAGCGGAATTTTCTCCGCAAAATCATCCATCCCGTGACTGCCATTTGCTTCGGTCATCAGCATTGCAGGGGGACGCGCAGCACTATAATAACGATGTGCTTCACGATAATCCAAAACTTCATCGCCTTGTTGCAGCAGAACCAGCATTTTGTCTGCATCTTGTGCAACTGGCAGGGCCAATTGTTGCAGTTGCAGCAGATCTGCATCATCCAGACACCAGTTCGGATGCACCTGCAAAGGCAGTTGCTCGTCAAACAGTTCACGAAACAGTTGCCATGGTCGCATTGCCGGATTAATCAGTACAGCAGGCACAGCATGCTGTGCGACCAGATATGTCGCATAGAATCCGCCAAGACTGCTGCCCACCAGCGCCACATCTTGCATTGACTGAATCTGCTCGGAAAGCTGCTGAATCGCAGCCAGTGGCGACATATTTAAATCAGGCAAATGCACCTGAACCCCGGGGTATTTTGCACAGTAGTGTTGCAGCAATGTCCCCTTGATCGAGTAGGCATTACTTTTAAAGCCATGCAAATAAATAATATTCATGAACTACCAACAAAAAACCCATTCATCATCAAAATTTAATTTAAAAAATGTGAAGTACACTACAATATCAGACCCGTTAATTACTTAAATTGTCTGACAAAAAAGCCAGAAGTATTCTGTAATTCTCGCTATTTTAGAATGAAGGCCTCAATATCTGGAAACTCGACAAGAAAAAGAATTTATACCGCGAAGTTCTTTAAAAAGAAAGATGACAAATCATGCGGCTCATTGAAAGGACAGCATCAGATGCCAAGTTTGACACCGTTACATGAAACCTATTGTCGCTGGGACCGAACCCCACCGAGTCAGGCCGATGTACTGGAAGGTCTGGCGCAGCTGGTGACGACGCGCTTTAACGACGTTATTCAGGAACTGATCAAGAGTATTCAGCGTGAAATTTTAATGAGTATTTTTGGTTTAAGTGAGAATAATTCACAAAAAATTCAGAATATTCCGTCGATTGCCCGGCTCTATCAAATGTCCTATGACATGCTGTTTCATTATGGCAATACCCTGATTGCACCCGGTCTACGCCAGATTATTGAACGTTTTCCCAAACTGCATAATAAGCCGCTGACGCCTTCCTTGCATTTTCTGGTCAGTGCCTTAAATGGCATTATTGGGGATTATCTGCTGAAATATCAAAACCCTTTGGCCTTGCCCATGGTGATCTATGATCATTATGGCTCATTGCAAAATGGTGAGCTGAGCGGACGGATTACCCTGTTTGTACATGGCTTATGCATGAACCATTTAGACTGGTCAAATCGCAAATATGAAGGGATTGGAGAAAAATTACTGGCCCAGCGCGACCGCAATACCATGCTGTATCTGAATTACAATACCGGTCGGCGAATTTCAGCCAATGGCCGCAGTCTGGCCAATACCTTGCAGGATCTGGTCGCTCGCAATCCGAGAATTACCAGTATTGACCTGATCGGGCATAGCATGGGGGGTCTAGTCTCTCGTAGTGCGCTGTTTTATGGCAAGCAGAATATGTATGGCTGGATCAATATGGTGGAGAATCTGGTCTGTCTCGGCTCACCACATCATGGTGCTGTACTGGAACGTTTTGGGTTTAGCTTGCAGGACAAACTTGGACATTTCCCGCTGATCCGGCTGATTGGTCATCTGGTCAATATTCGCAGTAATGGGATTCTGGATTTACGCCATGGCAGCGTCCGTGATGATGACTGGGAGCATAATGCGCTTCGGATCGGCTTTATGGATGACAACCGTAAACCTGCCCCGATCCCGTCGCATATCGACACCTATCTGGTTGCGGGTACGATCGAATTTGAAAACCGCAAAAACAAGACCCTGCACGTGATTGGCGACTATCTGGTCAGTATCAAAAGCGCTTTGGGCGAGCATCCCAATCCGCGTTTCCAGCTCAAAGTTCCGGATGCCCACAAGGCTATTTTCTATGGCTTGAACCATTTCGAGATTCAATATCATCCGCTGGTCGCCGAACAGGTGGCACGCTGGTTCTATCCAAGTGTAGAAGATGAAGCCTTTGATCAAATTCGTGAATATACAATTGATCTGGAAAGTCTGGAAGGTATTGCCCTGACTTAACTTTCAGCGCATTAACAAGCCCTCAATTGAGGGCTTGTTAATGCGAACTTATTAATATTTATCTCTGAGCCGTTTAACCGGTGCAGTTTTATATTTGCGCAGCAGTTGCCATAGACTGACCAGCAATAAAATACTAAAGAAGATCAGAGACCAGACCGGCAAAGATTGCCCCAAGAAAGTCCAGTCAATGGTGGCACACTCGCCAGAACCATTGAGTACCTGTTGCAATACCGACTGCATTGGCAAGGTTTCCAGCCAGTATTCCAGGCCAGGACCACAGCTCGGCACCTGATCCGGTGGCAGATTCTGTAACCAGACATGCCGGGCAGCAACGCCCACAGACCATAAAATACTCAGCGAACCTAGCAAGGCATAGAGCCGCTTCATGATATTGGATTTAGGGTTATGCAGACATGCGATGAGTGAGATGATCCCCAGTCCAATTAATCCCACACGCTGAAACACACAGAGTGGACAAGGCGCCAGGCCCTGTACATGCTCAAGATATAAAGCAAATGCCATTCCAATGACAGCAGCCAAAAATAACATACCACTCACGAAGCGATAACCCCATTGCATGGTGAATCCTCTTACTTTTTATCGATATTGAGCTAAATAATCAGCAAAACTGACGCTGCTATCTTGCTCGAGTTGCTGTTGTTGCTGCAATGACTTTTGTGACATTTCTTCAAAATAAGCCAGTGTTTCCGGGCTAAGCTGGTGTGCTTCATAAACACTGCTATGTTGCTGAGCCAGATGCTGGCCAAAGTGCCACATACTGCCTTGAGTGCGTGTATCGCCCACCACCAGGGCAGATAAAGTTGCATCAACTTCATCGACCCGGATCTGCATCATCTTCATGGCATTGCTATACAGGTCGGTTGCATAGGTCTGATTGAGCAGCTCGGCCAGAGGCTGCATGCGTTGCAGATGTATGGCACACCAGTCTTCAATCGGATAGCATTGACCATCTGCCAGAATTGCAGCATTCGGCGCACGGCCACGATTTACCACTTCGGTCTGATTCTGCTCAATGATCTCCTGCTCCTCACCGAAAAGTGCTGGACTGTCCTGCAATAAACAATACAAGGCCACCACTTCCAGGAAGCCGGCGGTGTCTTCATTGATGCCAATCGGGCTATATGGATTGACATCGACTGCCCGCAGCTCGACATAGGCAATCCCGCGATTTTCCAGGGCTTGAGATGGGGTTTCACCCTCTTGTGGCACCTGCTTCGGACGTACCAGACTATAATATTCATTTTCGATTTGCAGCACATGATCATTGATCTGAGTCGGCTGGCCATCTGCTGCATTCAGTCCAAGACGACTAAAGGGTTTATACGGCGTTTTGACTGCTTTTTGCAGTCCTTCTAGATAGTCTTGCAAGTTATTATAGTGAATGCCGAGCTGTTTCTGGGCTGAGTTCTGGTAGCCAAATCGTCCCATACGCAATGCTGTCGCATAAGGGGTATACAGGGTGCCTTTTACCAAGGGCAATAGATGATGATCACGACCGGTCATAAAGCACTGGCAGACTGCCGGACTGGCACCGACCAGGAACATCACCAGTGGGGTCAGACGAATAAAGTTACGGATCAGCCCCATATAGCGGTGACTGCGATAATCCTGCAGGCTTAAGTCCTTGAGTGCTTCATCCTGCTCCTGCTGCTGTAAGGCTTCGAACAGATGATCCGGGAAAGACAGGTTATAATGCACCCCTGAAATCGTCTGCATACGGCGACCATAACGCACCCCCAAGCCATGACGATACAAGGTTTTAAATAAGCCGATATTCGAGCTGCCATACTGCGCCAACGGAATACTTTCATCGCGGCTATCCAGCATGCAGGGCATCGACATCGGCCAGAGTTTTTCCTCATTTTCCAGATGACGATGCACAATCGCGTGAATATCAGTGAGATAGTCCAAGGCTTTTTTGATCGTGTCCTGCGGCGGCGTAATGAACTCCATTAAGGCTTCAGAATAGTCTGTGGTGATATGTGGATGAGTCAAGGCTGAACCCAAGGCACGCGGATGCCCTGCCTGTGACAGGAAACCATCACTCTGCATACGTAAGCTTTCACGCTCAATACCACGCAGCATGCCTTTGATGAGTGACGACTCTACCCAGGTCGGTAACACATTTGGGGAAGTCGGTTCAGGTTGACTCATTACAATCTCGCTTAAAGGGGCTAAACTATTAAATTAAAATCATCAGTTTAATCAGTATAACGTGATTTCTGGCCGGCACATGATAGGCTGTCTAGTTTTCAGGCAAACTATTGATTTTTAATTTGGCAATTTTTTAACACAAACTTCCCCTATAAGACATGTGAAATTTGTGATTTTATAATTAAATGAGCAGAGGCAAACAATAAAGCATATGAATTATCAAGATTTTTTAGACTTCTGGTTTTCCCCGGCCGCAGAACCGAACTGGTTTGTTAAAAGCGCAGCCTTTGATGCCTTACTGGCTGAAAAGTTTAGCGTCTTGCATCGGCAGGCTGCACAAGGCGAATTATGGACCTGGCGAGAAGCGCCAGCAGGCCGGGTGGCCGAAATCATTATCCTGGATCAGTTATCCCGTAATTTATATCGCAATGATCCACGTGCTTTTGCTCAAGATGGTATGGCTTTGGTCCTGGCGCAGGAAATGATCCAGCTAAAACTCGATCAAGCGCTTGATCCAGTCTACCGCCGTTTTTTATACATGCCCTTTATGCACAGTGAGTCAGCACGTATCCATGAAGTGGCATTGCAACTGTTTGAAGCGCTGGATAATCCAACTGTGTTGGACTATGAGCTAAGACATAAAGTGATTATTGACCGTTTCGGACGTTATCCGCATCGAAACCAGCTTTTAGGCCGGGAATCGACAGCGGAAGAATTAACTTTCCTGACCCAGCCAGACAGTAGTTTTTAAGAGTTTTTAAGCTCCGCTATCTGGACTGGATCATTGCATCAGGAGATCGAACATGAAATATACCCTCTGCGGGCTGGCTCTCATTGCGGTACTGGGTCTGAGTGGCTGTGCAACGACACCCTCAAAGCCTTTAAGCTTTGATCAGTTGGGCCGCTACAGTACCACGCCCCTCAACAGCAACACCTATCGGATTGGGTTTCAGGCCCGGCCCAATATGAGCTTTGGCACGGCTGAGGAAATTACCCTGCTCAAAGCCGCGCAGACCACTGTGCAAAATGGCTTTCAGTTCTTTAGAGTGCTGAATGATCCAAGTAATCGTACCCAGCAACCGCCACGTCAGGCGATCGTCTATCCGGCACCGAGCTATTATCCATATGGTTATTACCGTCGCTATCCGGGGTTCTGGCCAGACCCGTTCTATGACCGTCCTTATACTGTCACCCTGGATCCTGCTCAGGTGGCCTATACCATTGAATGCTTCAAAGCTGGTCAGGCACCTAGTGATGCTTTTGATGCGCGCTTGATTTTACAGTCACTTGGGGCTAAATATGGTCTAAGTCCATCCGGCGCAGTGCTGCAACCGCAACCGGCCAATCCCTCTTGACAGGATGATCTATGCAGACAGAGCCTATCTCACCGAGCTTACAACGCAGTAAACGTTTTGCGACCATCGCGCTAGTGGTCGCGGTACTGATCTGGTTGGCACTCATGCTTGCTGCCAAGCTGCTGCCCGAATATGTCTGGCTGATTCATATCCTGATGCTCTCTGCAGAAGCCGGTGTGGTCGGTGGTCTGGCTGACTGGTATGCGATTACCGTACTGTTCCGTAATCCTTTTGGCCGCTTGCCGATCCCGAAATTTTTACGTGACCATACCGAAATCATTCCCCGCAACAAGGCCCGTATTGCAGAGTCAATGGGCCGTTTTGTGCAGGAAAATTTTCTCTCTCCGCAAATTGTACAGCGCAGTCTGGCCAGTACCGACCTGAGTCTGGCCGCGGGGCGCTGGCTGGCGAATCCGCAGAATAATGCCCAGGTCACCCAGGTGATCCAGCAAACCGTGCCTAAAGTTTTCGAATTTGTCGGGCAGGAACAGATTGCCGGATTTATCCAGAATAATAGCGTGCAATGGGTCAAGAACACCCAGATCAATACCCTGGCCAGCGAGATGCTGCGCGCCGTACTCGAAAATGATTTTCATCAGGATGTACTGCAACGCGGCCTAGACGTGGTACATGCCTGGATGAGCTCACATCCTGAAGAAACCCGGGAACTGACCCGCAACCTGTTCAAGGAAATGGGAGTCTGGAAACTGGCCAAAGGCGCGAGCTGGATTGGAATTGATGTACAGCAACGCAGTATTGATTCTGTCATTCAGAGGGTTGAAGCGATGCTGGCCGACCCGGATCATCCTTGGCGGCTTAAAATTGAGGAAACTGGACATCACTGGATGTTGCAACTGGCCGACAACCACAGTGAAGCCAGCCAGCGTCTGAATGAAACCAAGGATGCCTTGCTCGATAGCCCGCAGGTGCTGAATTTTATCAGTGGTGCCGTGGTGATTTTATGTGATGCCATTAAAGAGGATTTGCAAAAACCGGATTCCGGTATTGCCGAGAATCTCAGAATTGCGATTCAGCAGGTCGGAGAAAATATTATCTCGAATGCTTCGGTACGTGAGCTGCTGAATAAACGTCTTAGCGGGATCGCGGTGGATCTGAGTGATCAGTACAGTGAAAAAGTGATTCGTTTCATTAGCGAGCGCATTCACGAATGGGATTCGAGCGAGATGATTGACAAGATTGAAAATGAAGTTGGCGGCGACCTGCATATGATCCGGGTCAATGGGGTCGTGGTGGGTGCCTGTATCGGTCTGGTGCTCGGGATCATCCGGGCGGCGGTAGAGCATTTAATTTAAAGATGACACTATTCGCCCCATAGAGCCCGACTTTTAAAATGCCCAAGAATTGACTCTAGCCAGATCAAATTTAAAAAATGATCATTTGGGTGGCTGAGATCCGGACATATCGACCAATAGCCCAGTGAATTTGCGCACGAACGGCAATAAGGTCACCACAATCGGAAAAGCAATCGCCCAGGAAATCATCCAGTTATGAAACCAGAGTGCCATAAATCCATCAATCCAGCCTAAATTGCGCAGCATATTGATCATGGAAATGATGCCACTCATCAGACCAGACAAGATAAACGGCACAATAATCAGTGCCCATTTCGCCGGAAGTTTAGGAATATTGCCAATAATGGTCGGATGTTGTTGCGAATCCACGGACTGCTCTTTTTCTATATTTTAAGATCACTAATATAAGCCAAATTTTATACTTCTGAAGGTGCATTTTTATTAAAATTGATGTTATTTTCACCCGATTGATCACATTCTCCCAAAGACCAGATTGTAAAAAATCTGTGGAGTGATCGTATAATTTTTATTCCCTAGAAATGCTTTTACCTAAAGAGCATGAAATTTGCTATATTTGCTGTTTTTCTGCGACATTTATTTTCGACTGATTATGAACACGGCAATCCAAGCAGCTCTAGAACATGCAGTGCAATCCCTTCAAGCTGAAGGTGTCCTCCCATCTGACTGGAAAAACAGCAGTAGTTTGACGCGTACCAAAGACCGAACACACGGTGATTTCGCCTCAAATATCGCGATGATTGCCTCTAAAGCTGCGGGTATGAAGCCGCGTGATTTAGCAGAAAAAATGCTTGCTGTTCTTCCTGAAGTGGCAGATATCAGCAAAGCGGAAATCGCAGGTCCTGGTTTTATTAACTTCTTCCTCAATGCAGACCAGCGCTTTGTGGTACTCGATCAAATTCAAGCACAGCAAGATGCTTATGGTCGCACCCAGGTCAATGCGGACAAACGCATTCAGGTTGAATTTGTCTCTGCCAATCCGACCTCTAGCCTGCACGTGGGTCATGGTCGTGGTGCCGCGTATGGCATGACCGTTGCCAATCTTTTAGAGGCGACTGGTGCCAAAGTAGATCGCGAATACTATGTCAATGATGCTGGCCGTCAAATGGACATTTTGGCCACTTCAACTTACCTGCGTTATTTAGAGTTAAATGGTCAGGAACTGGTCTTCCCGAAAAATGCTTACCAAGGCGACTATGTCAAAGAAATCGCGCAAAGCATTATTGACCAGGATGGCGATGCTTATGTCCGCCCGGTTGCGGATGTGTATAAAGATGTACCGGAAGATGTGCAATTCGCTGCTGAACTGGATGCAGATGGCAACAAAGTGGTGGTGTCTGGCGACAAAGAAAAGCACATTGATGGTTTGATCTTTAATTCTCAGGCCTTGATTGGTACAGGCTATCGTGTCTTCCTACAGGCAGCACTCAAAGCGATTCTGGACGATATTAAAGATGACCTGGGCGAGTTTGGTGTCACTTTCAATCAATGGTTCAGCGAAGAATCATTAACCGAAAAAATTGAAGAAGCCTTACAGACCCTAGATCAGCGCGGTTTCCTGTACGAAAAAGATGGCAATATCTGGTTCAAGTCGACTGAATTTGGTGATGAAAAAGACCGTGTGGTGAAACGCCGTAACGGCCAGACTACCTACTTTGCCTCTGACATTGCCTATCACCTGAATAAATTACAACGTGGCTATACCGATATTATTGATATCTGGGGTTCAGACCACCACGGTTATATCGCACGTGTAAAAGCAGCGATTGATGCGATGGGCTATGACTCGAAGAAATTAACAGTGCTTCTGGTTCAGTTTGTCAGCCTGTGGCGCGGTGGCGAGATGGTACAAATGTCATCTCGTTCAGGTCAGTTCGTGACCTTGCGTGATCTGCGTAAAGAAGTCGGCAACGATGCTGCACGTTTCTACTATGTGATGCGTAAATCTGAACAACACATCGATTTCGATCTAGACTTAGCGGTGTCGCAAAGCAAAGACAACGCTGTATATTACATCCAGTATGCGCATGCCCGAATCTGCCGTATGTTAGAAAAAGCGGCCTCTACAGGCGTGAATTTTGACGCTGCGGCAGCGCGTACTCTGGCGGCCCGACTCGAGCTGGATGCTGAAACTGAAGTTCTGGCTAAACTGGCTGCCTATCCAGAAATTCTGGTGCGTGCTGCAAACAGCCATGAGCCACATCAAATCGGCAACTACCTGAAAGAGCTGGCAGCCTTGTTCCACGGCTGGTACAACGACAATAAAGTACTCGGTGATGATGCTGAACTGACTCAGGCGCGTTTACTGTTATCAGTGAACGTACGTCAGGTATTGCGTAATGGCTTAGAACTTTTAGGTGTGTCTGCGCCTGAGAGCATGTAAGCAAAGCACCGCTTTGCATGCTCGCAAGGCGAAAGCTTCGCTTGAGTAAGCATGTATAGATTGTTTTGCATGCTCGCAAGACAAAAGCTCTACTCGAAGCCACAACGAAAACTGTTGTTTTAGCTGTTCAGAAAATACCTGGCTAGATTCTGCCAGCTATTTGAAAAAATAGTTCAAGTATAAATCTGGTGTGCAGTTTGATCTAAATAATGACATTTGGATCTTAATCACATAGGATGAAATAATAGTCAGGCATAACCACTGTTATGCCTTTTCTATGAGGCAACCCGATATAGAGGAAATCCCAAGTGTTTGGAAAAACGCAACGCGGTGTATCTGAAAGACCGAATAAGCCTAAAAAGCCACTGATTCCGACCTGGCTCGGCACACTCGTGATCATTTTAATCGTGTTGAGTTTTTTAATGGCACTGATGTTGTGGAAGCCATGGGAACCGGTTAAGCCTAAAACTCAAACGACTGCAGCATCTGTCCAGGAAGAAGACACCAATAAGGATTACCGTTTTTACGATTTGTTGCCACAACAACAAGTAACTCCGATTCCTGAACAGGCGGTACCTGAAGCTAAAAGACAGGATACTGTGGTGATTGTAGAAGCACCTCGACCTGAAGTTCCTGAAGCTGCAGCAAGCACCGAACCTGGCTTGGAAGTCAGCGAAGCACCGGTTACAGCTCCGGTCAGCTATATTCTACAAGTACGCAGCTTTGATGATCCGGATCAGGCCGATGCCCGCCGTGCGGAAATTATTCTGAATGGCCTGTCTGCTGATGTGGTCAGAAGCGTAGAAAATGGCAAAGTCTGGTATCGCGTGGTCTCAGGCCCTTATGACTCGGCTGATGCGGCACTGATTGCCCAGCAGACCTTGCAACACAGTGGCATTGATTCGATTGTGGTGAAGCGCTAAAGATTTAAATAAAAAAAGCGCCTGATGGCGCTTTTTTTGTATCCTTCCCCCTTTGGAAAAGGGTGAAGAGCATTGCTCCGCAAGGGAGGATTTATATCATTCAGGATTAATCCCCCTCGATCCCCCTTTGAAAAAGGGGGAGGATACAAGAGGCTAAAATCTTTAAACCGTATGCCCCAATGCTTCACCCATATTCACCAAAGAATTGGCCTTGAAAGCGGCATCCCACTGCATTTTATTTTCTTCAAATAAAATCACTGCAGTTGAACCGAGGTAGAACCGGCCCAGTTCCGCACCTTTTTCCAGGAACAGATCATGCTGGTTTAACTCGATCCGACCAGAAGGTTTAACCTTGCCAGTAGCCACCGTTTCAATACCAGCGACAATCATTGCACCAACCAAGACCACGGCCATACGGCCAATTTCAGTATCAAACAGGCAGACCATGCGTTCATTGCGGGCAAACAGACCCGGAATGTTTTCTGCTGTGACCTGATTGACCGAGAACAGCTCGCCCGGTACATACAAAGTTTCAGTCAAAGTCCCTGCAAATGGCATATGCACACGGTGATAATCACGTGGTGACAAATATACTGTCGCAAACTCGCCATTTTTGAAGGGTTCAGCCAGTTGCGGGTCAGCAATCAGCGCTTCTACAGTAAATTTTTGACCTTTGGCCTGAAACACATCGCCATTTTCAATTTTACCCAGCTGGGAAATCGCCCCATCCGCAGGTGAAACAATGCTGCTGGCATCTGGATCAACTGCACGAATCCCTTGTTTCAGGGCACGGGTAAAGAATTCATTAAATGATTTGAATTTCAAGGCATTGGCCTGTTCAGCAATCGACATATCAATGCCGTACTGTGCCTTAAAGGCAGTAATTACAGCCGTTTTGATAATCGGGTTTTCGCTGGCAGCAATTTTGCCGACCACACGAGACAGGCGATGTTGCGGTACTAATCGTTGAGCTTTAATAAAAAACTGTTGTTTTAAACGTGATGTGATGCTCAAGATGGCACCTCCCCTGTAGCGATTGGACTATTGAGGCGATTGCCCCATTCACTCCACGCACCATCATAGGCTCGAATTTTCCAGCCCAGTAAACGGCCCAGAATATAGGCCAAACCTGAGCGATGATGGGACTGGCAGTACACCACAACCGGCTGAGTCAAATCAAAGCCCAGTTGTTCCAGACGCTGCTGAGTACGTGGTAAAGGCTGCAATTTTAAATGATTTTGCCGGTTAAGTGCAGTACTCCATTCAAAATGACGTGCTCCCGGAATATGACCGCCGCGGCGCGCTGCCAGACGCAGGCCAGTATATTCATCTTCAGTGCGGCAATCCCACAGTTGAACTTGTTCATTTTCAATGAGCTGGTGTAATTCATCATAGTCAATCTGAAACTCTGATTTTTGCTCGAGATTGACAGGAACTAAATGACTCACCGGGCTAAATATTTCCTGATCGGACGAGGTTGGCAAACCTGCACCTAGCCAGGCATGAATCCCGCCATTCAATAGACTGGTATTTTCAAAACCCAGACAATGCAGATTCCAGAGTAAACGCCCGGCCCACGCCCCGCCCTCATCATCATAGGCCACCACATGATGCTCAGGCGAAATATTCAGATAAGCAATGAGGGCCTGCAAGCCTTCTACATCCGGCAATAGCCCCATCGTATGCTCTTCCTGACGAACCAGCAGCTTGGGTTGTAAATGCAGGGCATGTGGAATATGCAACTGCTCATACACAGAAGCCCGGCTGAGGTCGACAATACGAAGTTTTTCATGGCCCAAATAGGGAACTAAATCTTCTGCCTCGATCAGCAGACCAAAATTAAAAGCTGAAGCTGTCATCGTTATCATGGCTATGATGGGTCAAATTGTTTTGATCTTAGCACAGCTCATTTTTACACTTATGCGGTTTCCTTTAAGATGATTAGCAGGATTTTAGATAAGTCATGCTAAAAAGCCATCTTGTATAAAAAAACCGCCCCTGTAGCGAAGCGGTTTTTAAAATTACTCATGTCTAAAATGTGCTTAAGCAGGTTCAGTGATCTCGAAAACCTGACGCAAATAAGCCAGGAAAGTATCATTATCAGTCATGGTTTTGCCTGGACTGTCCGAAATTTTTGCCACCGACTGACGGTTACATTCCACCAGTTTCAATACGATATTTAAGGGGGTTTGGCCCATGTCGTTGGTCAGGTTGGTGCCAATCCCGAAACTGACCTGAAAACGGTCTTTAAAGTATTGATGCAGTTTCCAGGCTTTTTCCAGATTCAGACCATCACTGAAAGTCAGCATTTTGGTTTTGCTGTCAATTTTCAGTTTTTTATAATGTGCATAGGCCTTGTCACCCCAAACATAGGGATCACCACTGTCATGACGCAGGCCGTCAAACAGTTTGGCAAAATACAGGTCAAAATCACGCAGGAAAGCATCCATACCGACCACATCAGTCAGGGCAATACCTAAATCACCACGATATTCCTGTACCCAGGTTTCCAGCGCAGATTTCTGGAAATTACGCAGACGCACGTCAAGCGCCTGAAATGCTTGCAGGAATTCATGCGCCATGGTGCCAATCGGGGTAATTCCCAATTCTTTCGCCAATAACACATTACTGGTACCACGGAAGACATGTGGTGCAGCCTTGTTGAATTCTTCTACCACATGCTTTTGCCATTCGAAACTATAACGGCGACGTGTCCCAAAATCCGACACTAAAAATGGCGGATCATGTGGATGTTGCGATGCATCGTATTCTTTTAATAATTGTATTTTCGCCTGTAAACGGCGCTCACCTTCAGCCAGCACTTCAGGACTACGGATCCGGCTAAAATACAGTTCATTGACAATTGCCAGTACGAAGATTTCAAACATCATCGCCTGAACCATCGGGCCTTCAACTTTAATGTCTAAACGACCTTCGCTATCGATACTGGCCTGAATAAAACGGCGTTTCAGTTGAAACAGTTCCAGATAATCGACGAAATCGCTCTTGATAAAACGCAGACTTCTTAAATATTGCAACTCGTCTTCTTTAAAGTTGAGCTGACACAACAGATCAAGTTGATGATTGAGATCATCCAGAATATCCGTCAGTGGATAGACTGTATCTTCCAGATTACGACAACGAAAATGGTAGACACTATGCGTTTGCGGAAACTTGTGTAATACCACTTGTAACATGGTGAATTTGTACAAGTCAGTATCTAACAGGGAACGGATAATTGGAGCCATAACTAAGGAAATATCGCTGTGCTTATCTCAACATTAAAGCATAAAATTTTATGCAATATTGCAGGATTTACGTACAGCTAGCTGAATTCGCGACAAAAGTATCAGAGTATAAGGGGTTTTATTTCGGCAACTGGCCTGGGGTTTTCCCCTGTTCTTGAATAATTTTCTGCAGCTGTTTTTCCTGACCAATCACCTTGGCAAATTCGGCTGTGGTCTTTTGCCCGGTCTGCTTGGCTTGGGCATCACAGTCGACCTGACGCAGCTGTTTGGCAATCGCAAGTTCCATTTTAAACAGTGCCCCCATCAATGCGGTATTGCCTTTATTGTCGCGGGCGCAGCGATCAGCACCATGATTGAGCAAGGTCGTCACAATAGTTTGATGACCATAATAGGTCGCCATCATCAGTGGGGTAAAACCGGCACTATTGCGTACATCAACCGGAAAACCATACTTTAGAAATTCATGAATCACTTCGTGATTGCCGGTTTTGGCTGCGGCAAAAAACAATGCAACTAATTCCTGTTGTGAGCTCATCTGAACATTTTCCACAGTTTTAGCGGGGGAGGAGATCTCCTTGGCGGTGGCCACGTTTGCGAACATGGAACCTATCGCGAGAATACTGGCTAAAACTGCATGCTGCATAGCTTTCATGATGAACTCCAACAGAAATCAAATAGAGACATGAATCGAAAATGATTCTATTCAGATTAGATAAGATGAGTAAAACGGAGTGCCTGTAGAACTCCCCCTAGGGTGCAGGAAAGGTTTGGAGTTCTACAGGACTTTGCGGAGGTGAATTCTTAAACCCTAGTCACCAATCCTGATCGACCAATCGAAATCAGTCTTTGAGTTGTGCTGCTTTGGCTTTGACCGTTGCGATGTTGCCCTTCACCGCTTTGGTCATACGTGTACCGTAGTCGGCATCTGCCTTGTAGAAATAAGACAACATGATGTGCTTGGTTTCTGAATCTTTTACTGCACCTAAATCCGCAGCCAGGTTCATAATCAGGTCATCTTTCTCTTTGGCAGTATACGAGCGGTACAGCTCACCTGCCTGCTTGAAGTTCTGCTCTTTCACACCGATTTGCTGTACATGACCCGATAATGGTGTTTGTACCGCACGTGCTTTTGCAGTTGCAGCTTTTGGCTCTTTGCGGCTTGGCTCATAGTTCACATCCGAGTCACGCTCAGACACGTTCATATAACCTTCCTGGTTGTTGTTATTTACAGCAACCACTGGACGGTTCACCGGAATTTGCTGGTGATTCACACCCAGACGGTACATTTGCGTATCTGAGTAAGAGAAGATACGGCCTTGTAGCAGACGGTCTTCCGATGGCTCAATACCCGGAACTAGATTACCTGGTGCAAATGCCGACTGTTCAGTCTCATTGAAGAAGTTCTTTGGCATGCGGTTCAGGGTCAATGTCCCCACTTTCACTTCTGGAACTAAGTCAGTTGGCCAGATCTTGGTGGGATCAAGTGGATCAAAATCAAACTTGCCGAGATCTTTTGGATCCAGTACCTGGATATGCAGATCCCATTTCGGGAAGTTGCCGGCATAAATGTTGTTATAAAGATCATTGGTCAAGTGATTGAAGTCTTTGCCCTGTTGCACGGCAGCTTCTTTCACATTCAAACCCTTCACGCCTTGTTGCGAGCGGAAGTTGAATTTCACATATTTGTATTCGCCCTTGTCGTTATATAGCTTGTAAGCATGTACACCGAAACCGTCCTGTTCGCGGTAGCTGGTGGGCACACCTTGTTTGCCGTACACATAAGTCAGCATGTTGGTAGCCCATGGCTGGCTCGACAGGAAGTCAAATACACGGTTGGCATCTTGTACGTTTGTCACCGGGCTTGGCTTCATTGCATGAATGAAGTCCGGGAATTTGATCGCATCACGGATGAAGAATACCGGTGTCTGGTTACCGACCAGATCCCAATTCCCTTCTTGAGTATAGAACTTGATCGCGAAACCGTGCGGGTCACGCAGGGTTTCCGGTGAACCTTTACCATGAATTACCGTAGACATACGTACAAAAACTGGAGTTTTAGTACCGGTCTTGAATAGAGAAGCAATTGTTAAGTCAGACAGGTCTTTAGTTGCAACGAATTCACCATAAGCCCCTGTACCACGCGCATGTACCACACGCTCCGGAATACGCTCACGACCAAAACGTTGTAGTTTTTGTACCAATTGAACGTCTTGAAGCAAGACTGAACCATTTGGGCCTGCTGTGATTGAGTTCTGGTTATCACCGACTGGCGCACCATTGTCTTTAGTTAGAGGAGCAGCTTGTGTGGCTGTGACAGTTGCAAGCATTGCAACCAGTAATGAACGCTTAAACATTTCTAAATCTCTCAATTTATTACCTTTCCTGCAGGTGCTAAGATATATAAAAACTAAAAATTGTTAAAACAGATTATTTTTATCACTTCAATCGTTTTAATGAATTTATAAAAATTAATCAATTGATTTTCAAATATTTAAAACTCATAAAAATTAGCATCTGATACTGCTTCAGGTTTTATTCTTGCTACAATCACGCCCATCTATCGTTATCAGTCAATATGTAAAATGCGTGCCTTATTACAAAGAGTTTTAGAAGCTAAAGTCGTGGTCGAGGGTGAAACCACTGGCGAAATAAATAAAGGAATTCTGGTTTTTCTGGGTCTGGGCAAGGACGACAATCTGGAAAAAGGTAAAAAGCTGATTGATAAGATATTGAAATACCGATTCTTTGATGATGAACAAGGCAAAATGGGCTGGAATGTCGGTCAGGCCGGAGGCAGTTTACTGCTGGTTTCGCAATTTACCCTAATGGCGCAAACCCAAAAAGGTTTACGTCCAGATTTTGGCCCTGCCATGCCACCTGCTGCTGCAAAAGAGCTGTATGAGCAACTGGTTGACTATGCAAAGTCACAATTTAAACATGTACAAACTGGTATTTTTGCAGCGGATATGAAAGTACATTTGATCAATGATGGGCCGGTGACGTTTAATTTAGAAGTTGAATAGCGACATTATTTTCCACATTAAAAAGCCCTCAGATTCAGTAATCGAGATCAGGCAGGAAACTGTCTGGTTTTTTATTATTGTTATTCATAATGATATGGGGTAGCTGGAAACCTCATCCCCAACGGTCTGGGGCATCAGGTGTATTGTACCGCAAGATTAGAAAATAATTGTTTCTGCAAAAGATTTAAAAAATTAAGGAGCTTAGATCTAAACTCCCTAACTGACTGGCATTACCCAGATTGAAACTGGCTGAATCCTGCCCTCAGCCCTCCTTGAAAAAGGAGAGGAAGTCAGGAGCAGAGTTTTATTTACCCGTTTTTTCTTTAATAAACGCCCGGGCAAATTTAATTTTTTCTTTGACCGGTTTGGGCAATTTGGGTGGAATCATCTTCGCCACCTGGTTAAACCAGACCAGCAGGCCAAAGTCACCTTCCATTTTGATGGTGCCATTTTGCATACCGGTCATGAATGCTGTCGGGTCACCTTTGACCAAGGTCTTTACACCCTGTTCACTATCAGCAAACTGCAATACAAAATCTGCTTTCTCTGCATCACCTGAAACCGTCTCAATCTGGCCATTATTGACAATGATCTGACGTGCCATACCTTCATCTGTGCCAATCTGGATCCGGAATTGACGCTCATGTACCAGTTCAATAAATTTTGGGCTGGTACGTGCCAATTGCTTCATACGTAAAGCCAGACCCGCGACCAACAAGTCCAGTGGATCGGTACTCATATCAATAAGAGGAAGTTTTAACACAGGAATGGACGACAGTTTCATGGAGGATGCCTATTCTAATTGTACGAAAATTGACAAATATCCTAGCATAATTCTTGGCTAGGTTGATTAAGCAGTTTGTATCATATTTCTAAGCTAAAAAATGCACCCGTGGGTGCATTTTTTCTTTGCGATTTGTAGACTTAACGGCTCGAAAGCTGCTGCTGGTCATCTTCATAGACTGGCGTATGTTCGATACAACGGCGTTTTGCCAAGGCACGCTCTGCACGACGGTCTTCACGCAATAATAAGAAAGTGACCACCATCATGACTGCTGTCAATGCACTCAGATAACTATAGGTCATTGGCAGATCAAACCAGGCTTGTGTGCCTACACGAATCATCTCAATCAAGCCCCAGACCAACATCCCGGCTGCCATAAAACTCAACCAGCGACGATAAGGCGAGAAGAACACAGCAACTACAGCTGCAGCGACTAAACTGAAGCCCACGATCGTTGCTAAATTCGCTGTTACCATATAAACCCCTCCATCCAAATAGATAGTTTGCCTGTTTGATATTGCAACGGTTCTATCTATTGAATTTCGTTCAATCAATAAAATGGAATCTGTTGATTTGTATCTCTATGCCTGCATTATGCTGAGTTTTTTGCATAAAAAAAGTCCTGTGATCTGGTCTCACGACATACTTTGTCGCGATACTATATTGTCATTACATTTTTTGCTTTTGGCATTTTTGTGGATCAATGACTGTGTCAATGTTGGCGTGTCATTACAAAATTATCAGGGCTGTTATTGACTGAAAAAATTATTTTTCCGTTTAAGATGATCGATGTTTTTATAGTCAATCTTCTCTGCTGGCTTGGTCACCTTAGTACAAAGGCAATCAAAAAACGCGACCCTGAGGTCGCGTTTATTCTATCAAAAAGAGTGTTTATGCCTGATTCAGGTCTTTATCGTGTACCCCGAGCAGATACAGTACCCCGTCCAGTCCCACACTGGAAATCGCCTGAGTGGCATTTTGACGCACCAGTGGCTTGGCACGGAAAGCCACACCGAGTCCTGCAATCGATAACATTGGCAAGTCATTGGCACCATCACCGACTGCAATGGTCTGTTCCAGGGAAATTCCCATCTCTTTGGCAATTTCGCCAAGCAATAAAGCTTTACGCGCGCCATCAACAATATGACCTTTGACTTCACCCGTGACTACACCATCCTGAACATCAAGCGCATTGGCATGTACTTCATCAATATCCAGTTTGCCTTGCAGATATTCGGCAAAGTACTGAAAACCACCCGACAGAATTGCAGTACGGTAACCCAATGCTTTTAAAGTCGAAATCAGGCGTTCAGCACCCTCGGTAATGGTCAGGCGCTCGGCAATTTTCGGCAGTACCGATGCATCCATGCCTTTCAATAAAGCCACACGGGCACGGAAACTGGCCTGAAAATCAAGTTCACCTTGCATGGCGCGTTCGGTGATTTCAGCAACCTGCGCACCGACCCCTGCTTCAATCGCCAGTTCATCAATCACTTCCTGTTCGATCAGGGTCGAGTCCATATCAAAACAGACCAGACGGCGGTTACGGCGATAGGCATTGTCTTCCTGAACCGCAACATCGACATTCAGTTCACTGGACAAACGCAAACAGGCAGCACGCATGGCTGCGGCATCCAGCATTTGTCCTTTTAAACCAAATTCGATACAGGCACGTTTCGGACCGGTACTGCTGCCATCCAGGGCCGGACGGCCAGACAGACGGGTTACGGTTTCAATATTAAAACCCTGAGTCGAGACAATCTGGGTCACGGCCTGCAAATGAGAGGCATTTAATTCAGGGGCCAATGCCGTTACGATATAACGTGTGCGCCCACCCTCTTTGACCCACTGATCATATTCAGTCGCAGAGATCGGTTTAAAGCGCACAGTTAACCCGATATCATGTGCTAGAATCAGGATTTCCTTCATGGCTAATGCTGTCGCCGTCTGGTCATCAGACGCTACAACAATACCTAAGGTTAACTGATTATGAATAACCGCTTGCCCCACATCTAAAATCTGTAGGGAATGGGCGGACAAAACCTGCATTAATCGTGTAAATTGATTAGGCTGGTCAGGTCCTAAAAATGATATAAGAATGATTTCTCGCATGAATTGACTCGGGTCTGAGCTACAACTATTGTTAGAATCATAATCGAAATTGAACAGAATTGCCTTGGAAGTTTACGTTGAATGCGCCTAGACAAGGGCTATTTGCTAGCCTATTGATTGTAAGTTTTGCTCTGCATACCTTTTTACTGGTATTGGCAACCACTCACCAACTGAATGAAAACCGCACCAGTCAGGGGCAGCTGATCACCAGTCAACTGGTGACAGACAGCCTGTCCGAGCTGGAACCCGCCAATCGTGTTTCTCTGGCTTTGCTGGCAAATCGTTATGCGACCAACCCGAGTGTGGCTTCGATTCGAATTCTGGATGCGAAAGGTCAGGTTTTAGCCACCGGTGGACTGACCAAAACTCGTGATGGTGAAGTTTTTGTCCGTGATGCACTGCAAAACGAGAAAAAAGTCGGTCTGATTGAAATCACCCTGATTGAGCCAAGTATGGGTGAAATTCTGCGGACGCAATGGCTGGCGATTCTGTTCTCTTTCATTATTCATACTTTGATTTGGGTGGCGTACCGCGCGATCGCGCGTCCTAGCCGAACCGAATATCTGGCACGCATTAACAATGAATCCCGTTTAAAATTCGAGATTCAGACCCTGACCCAAGCTCTGGAACAGGAAAAGCACAATGCTGCGCTGGCCATTGCCCAAGCCCAGCAGGCAGTAAAAAATAAAGCCAAAGAAAAAGAACATAAGCCAGCTGTACTGGAAAGCGATAGCCTGAGCTTGAATATCCAGTTCTATGATCCAAAACAGTTACTCGATAGCGTGAATAAAACCGTATCGGTGCCTTATTTCAACCTGTGTCAGATTTTCCTGAATAAAGCCACTGAACTCTGTGTGCAGCGCTACAAACTGAATGGCAGTGATATTAGTACTGTGCATAAATTTGATGAAAAAGGTGCCACTATCAGCATTGCGGCAGACAAGCCAAATGCCTTGGCCTGCCTGACCATGATCAGTGCGGTATTCCAGTTACTCTCGGAAGTACTGTATAAACGCTATCGTGAAGAAAAACGTTTTGTACTACAAACCCGTAGTGCAATTGCGTCTAAAGTCGAGGAGATGCAGCTCAGCTCGGTGCAGGCCTCTGAGCGTCTTAGCCAGCACCTGGTCGCAAAAGAAAGTGCCTTACATGTCCCGAATAGCTTGCTAAAAGATGTGAGCGAACATTTCCAGCTAGTGAGCATGCCGAATCCAACCAATGTCCTGACCCGTCATGCCTTTGTAGTGAATGGCATGGATGCAGAAACGGCTGAACTGGCACAGACTTTTAGAACCGAGATTTTAAAATCCAAACAGTCCAAAGCCTCATAAAGGTTGTACAGTACAAAGCCCGACTTTAAATCGGGCTTTTTTATGCGCAGAATTTTTAAGCTGTTACTCGTCAAGTTCTATTATTCAGCGCCTTGCAGCAATTAAAATCACTGCCGCATTTTAAAACTCTAGCTGTCTGTATCCAGATTTTGCTTTGGCTCTAATGTCGTTACCCTGCTTTTGGCTGCCCAATAGGTGGCCAGAGCTGGCCCTGAAATATTGTGCCATAAGCTAAAGATTGCACTGGGCAAAGCCGTAAGTGGAGAAGCTGCAAAATGGGTCGCAGCCAAAGCCACACCCAGACCCGAATTCTGCATTCCCACCTCAATCGATACCGCACGACAGTCTATTTCCGCCAGCTTAAAGATACGACTGGCCCAATAACCCAGCAAATAACCGAGACCATTATGCAAGGCCACAATCCCCAAGATCAGTAGTCCGGATTGCAGAATCTGAGCTTTGCTGCCGGCAATAATCGCTGCCACAATCGCGACAATGGCAATCACAGAAATCAGCGGCATCACTTGAATATAGGCATTTACTTTTTGCTTGAGCAGACTCCGTACAATCAAGCCCAGAAGAATTGGAAATAGCACCACTTGTAGAATCGACACCAGCATGGATAAGGCATTGATCTCGATCCATTGGCTGGCCAAGAGATAAAAAATCGCAGGGGTCAGAATCGGAGCCAATAAGGTTGAGACGGAAGTACAGGCCACAGACAGAGCAGTATTGCCTTTGGCCATATAGGTAATGATATTGGAGGCAGTACCACCCGGACAGCAACCGACCAGTATCACCCCGATCGCAATTTCCGGCGGCAACTGGAACAATTGACACAAGAGAAAAGCCAGACCCGGCATCACTACAAACTGGGCCACGACCCCAATCCCGACAGCTTTCGGACTTTGTAGCACACTTTTAAAATCGCCTACGGTCATGGTCATGCCCATACCAAACATGATGATGCCCAGCATCCATGGAATATAAGCGCGTAACCAGACAAAGCCCTCGGGCAGCATTAAGGCAATGCCGGAAAACAGCAGCACCCATAAAGCAAAGGTTTTTTGGACAAATTGGCTAAACTGGAGCAAGGCTGACATGGGGTTCATCCAGGGGTACAAAGGCAGAATAATAACAAGATAAAACAGGCATCTCTCAATACCAGAAATCTGAAGATTTAAATGCGCCGAAGATCAAAGAAATATCCGAAGCGCATCATGATAAAATTTTAAACCGGCTGAACGATATCTTTGGTATAGATGCGTTTTACTCCATGCGCCAGCATATCTTGCCAGGCATGTTGCAAGGAACCATTCAGATCAATGCCCTTGCTGGCATCGGCAATGACATAGGTCTTAAAGCCCAGTTTGCAGGCATCGATGGCGGTCCAAGCCACACAGAAATCAGTAGCAATCCCAACCACAAATACCGTATCAATACCACGTTCACGCAGATAACCGGCCAAACCGGTTGTGGTTTTCTGATCTGCTTCCATAAAGGCGGAATAACTGTCAATCCGGGAATCAAAACCCTTACGGATAATCAGTTGCGCTTGCGGTAAATTTAAATCCGGATGCAACTCGGCATCTACTGTCCCCTGCACACAATGCTTTGGCCATAAAACCTGAGTGCCATAATCCAGCTGAATGCTGTCATAAGCCGCTTTAGCGGGGTGATTGTCTGCAAAAGAAATATGGTTTTCTGGATGCCAGTCCTGCGTCAGGATAATATTTTGAAAATACTGCCCCAATAAATTGATATTGGGGATAATCTGGTCAGCATTGGCCACTGCCAGATTACCCCCTGGGGTAAATCCTCTTTGTACATCTACGACCAGCAATGCGATATTATTTTGCATCTGTTTTCATCCATTGAAATCTCGATTTATGTCCAAGCATAGCGCAAATTGTTATCGGATTTTTAGAGCGGCTGCTAAAAACCCTGTGACTGCATATTCTGATTCTGCCTGTTTTTAACCGCACTGCGGATCTGATTCCTTGAATTTTAAACACAAAAAAGCCTGCAAAAGCAGGCTTTTTCAAATCTTGGCCTATTACACTTTGGTACGGTTCACCAGGAATAGCATACACAGTGCAGAGATGATGATACATGGGATTGCGGCTGTAATTACCCCTGCGGCACCAAAACCTGCCACCAGGAGCTGACCTGCGATGACTGGGCCTAGCATGGCACCAATACGACCGACTGCAGAAGCTACACCGACACCGGTACCGCGCACTTCTGTTGGATACACGATACTACCGAAGGCATAAAGTACACCCTGACAGCCAATTACGAAGGCACCTGCCAATGCTGCTGCCATATACATCTGGTTCAGTGAGCTTGCACCATTTAGTGCCAATAGACCTGCAAGAATACCGCCGTACATCAACAGGATCACATACGCTTTTTTCCAGCGATCGGTCAGCATACCCAGGATAATTGTACCAATCGTCGCCGTGACCATGAAGTAGAACTGTGCGGTTGAACCATCCTTACGGCTAAAGCCAAGTTCCATAAACAATGAGGGTAACCAGCTCAACATGATGTAAACCACCATCAGCGTAAAGAAGTAGCTGATCCAGATGCACATGGTACGTAACAGGTTGTCCGAATTAAACAGGTCCTTAAATGAACCTTGTGGTGCAACGGCAAGTTCTGCTGCAGTTTTGTTCTGTGTTTTCAGATATTCCTTCGATTCAGGCAAAAATAGCATCATCAATGGAATTGCAAAAATCGGTAACAAGCCGCCCAGATAGAAAACATTTTTCCAGTTGGCACCAAATTCAGTCGCAGCAATTAAAGATAAAATCGCAGCACCCACAGGCATACCGCAATACATCAAGCCGACTGCACGACCACGATTTTGCGGCGATACCGCTTCAGAAGCGAGTGTGATGAGAATCGGCATCGCACCGCCCAGACCTGCTCCGGCCAGAAAACGTACTGCCAGCAGACTGTTAAAGCTATTGACCCAAACTGTACATAAAGTGAATATGGCAAATGTTGCTGTCGACCAGATCAACACTTTCTTACGGCCGATACGGTCTGCAAATCGACCGCCGATCAGTGCACCGGGTAATAAACCCAGAATCCCTGCACTAAAAAACACACCCAACTGGGAACTATCGAGACCGAAGTGTTCACGCACACCGGCTGCAGCAATACCAGCAGCCTGAATATCCAAGCCTTCAATCACCGCTATCAGAAAACAGATGGCGACCGTGACGATAGCATGCTTATTGTCTGATTTTTCCATTGGATTATCCTTGTTCAATCAGCGTTACAAAAGAAAGACCATCATCTATGAGCCTGAGCGCAGAAATAACTATCAATAAGTTGAACGTTTTACTTGGATATCCCCACAGCAGCTGAAGCAGCTCCATGCAATAGACCTTGAGATAAAGTCGCAAAAGCAATTAATCAAAAAGTTTTAAAATTCACAATTTATGCTTTAAGACTTATACATCAAGTTAAAAAACCAACCGATTAGAAAAATATTATGCAATTCATTGATATTAAAAAAAGATTAATAGATTCAATTTTTCAACCTGTTTACATCAGCTTAGCCCCCAGACAAAGATGTTTTACATATAGGTTCATTCAATAAAAATATTAATTTAGCAGCTAAAAACAACGAAATTCACGACTTGGCCGAGATTTTTACTCAAATCGAGCTAATTTTGCAGACAAAATTCCATAATATCTTGCTGAGCCGGGACTTAAGTCGCAGTTTGACCACAGTATTTCGCCGGATAAATCATCTAATTTATTACTTGATTGTTTTCAAAAGGCTTTGTATAAAGAATTGAGTGGCTTTGACTAAAGCATATTGTTCTTATGCGTTTGATCAGTCATAATTTGCATAAGCAATCTTCAATTCAGCGCAAGTCCATTGAATTTGCTATAAATCAAAATACAAATCCATCCCAATTTATGTTTTCTCATTCCTTTCGGATGGACAAATAGGATAGTTTTTTAAAATGACTCAGCAAGCACAGACCATTCAAGGTTCCATAGTCGCAATCGTCACCCCTATGTTTGAAGATGGCAGCGTAGATTGGAAGGGTCTCGAGAAGCTGGTTGAATGGCATATTGCAGAGGGCACCAACAGTATTGTTGCCGTTGGAACGACAGGCGAAGCCTCGACCCTGAGCATGAGTGAACACACCCAGGTGATCAAAGAAATCATTCGTGTGGCCAACAAACGTATTCCTATTATTGCCGGCACAGGCGCAAACTCGACCCGTGAAGCCATCCAACTTACCCGTGAAGCCAAAGAGCTCGGCGCCGATGCTGCTCTTCTGGTGACGCCTTATTATAACAAACCGACCCAGGAAGGCTTGTACCAGCATTATAAAGCTGTGGCTGAAGCGGTCGATCTTCCGCAGATTCTGTATAATGTCCCTGGCCGTACCGGTGTCGACATGCTGAATGAAACCGTGATTCGTCTGGCCGATATTCCACAAATCGTCGGGATTAAAGATGCGACGGGTGATGTACCGCGTGGTGCTGAACTCTTACAAGGTCTGAAAGACAAAGACATGGTGGTCTACTCAGGTGATGATGCAACGGCATATCAGCTGATGGGTCATGGCGCCAAAGGCAATATCTCGGTCACAGCGAATGTGGCTCCGAAAGCCATGAGTGAAGTGTGTGCCGCTGCCATTACAGGTAATGCTACAGACGCTGAACAGTTAAATGCTCAGGTTGCAAATTTACACAATATTTTATTTTGCGAATCAAACCCAATTCCTGTGAAATGGGCACTCCATGACATGGGCTTAATTGGTACTGGCATTCGCCTTCCATTAACACCACTTGCAGAACAATATCGCGCTCCGCTTCATGAAGCACTGGTCGAAGCGGGCGTTATTAAATAAAAGAGCACAAGATTATGCAATTACGTTTAGGACTTAGCCTTACACTTTCAGTATTCAGTTTGGCAGGTTGTAGTTCAATGGCCTTTAATAACGGCACTTTAGACTATAAAGAAACTACAACTCTGGACGCTTTACAATATCCTGAAGGCGCCATGGTACGTCCTGCAACGCCATTGTATCCTGCTCCAACAGTCGATCCGCTTGCAATTGAAAATGCACCGAAGCTTGAAAACCAGCGTGGCAACCGTTTTGCCTTGCCACGCCCTCAGGCCCAGACTGAGAACACCGCTCAAGCTGAGCTGACTGAAAGCAATGCTGTTGGTAAACCACAGTTGGTCACAGACGGAAATCTTAATCCGCTGCTTAAAATTGACGGAAATTCTGCTACAATTTGGCAATATACGCTTGCCACCCTCAGCAGCCTGAATCATAGCATCGTTGCGCAGAATAAAAACCGTTACGAAGTCACGATTCGGGTCGACCAGCAAACCTATGTATTAAGATTATCTTCTGTCGGTTCAAGTAATAACCTCGCTGTGTTCAATGCCGATAACAGTTTTGCCGACCGTGAAAAAGCCGCAGAACTGCTCAACCAGATTTACCAAAATTGGCCAGCCTAGACATTTCTAGGCATTTTTTTTTGTAAAAGGTTCCCTCATGTTAAAACAAACCTTGCTCTATACTGGTAAAGCGAAATCTGTCTACACCACAGACAGTTCAGACCATCTGATTTTAGTCTTTCGAGATGATGCCTCTGCATTCAATGGCGAAAAAATCGAGCAACTAGATCGTAAAGGCAAGGTGAACAACCGTTTTAACGCCTTCATCATGGAAAAGCTGGCAGAAGCGGGTATTGAAACTCACTTTGAAAAGCTGCTGACTCCAAATGAAGTGCTGGTGAAAAAACTGGATATGATCCCGGTTGAATGTGTGATTCGTAACTATGCAGCAGGTTCTTTATGCCGCCGTTTAGGTGTTGAAGAAGGTAAAGAACTGACTCCATCTACATTCGAATTGTTCTTTAAAGACGATGCGCTTGGCGATCCAATGGTCAATGAATCGCAAGCGATTGCTTTAGGTTGGGCGACTGCTGAGCAACTGGAAAAAATGAAAGAATTGACTTACCAAGTCAATGATGTGCTAAAAGCATTGTTTGATGCCGGCAACATGATTCTGGTCGACTTCAAACTTGAATTCGGTGTATTCCATGACCGTATCGTTTTGGGTGATGAATTCTCTCCAGACGGTTGCCGTCTATGGGACAAAGACACCAAGAAAAAACTGGACAAAGATCGTTTCCGTCAAGGTTTAGGCGGTGTGGTTGAAGCCTATGAAGAAGTTGCGGGCCGTTTAGGTATTAACCTCGACAATATCTAATGGCATAGTCCATTGCTTCAAAAAAACCGAGCTCAACAGCTCGGTTTTTTTATCCCTGATTTTTTGTGGCTGGGCCAGATTGACCTTTTAAGCTTTAATCGAAAAAACAAATATTACAGATGAAAATGATCGTTTTTACATTGGAAAGCCTATGGCTTAATATCATCACATACTAGGAAAATCAGTGAGCTGATTGATTTAACTCAAGGTTTGCCGACCAGATTGATCGGCTACCCTCTAGGATGTTCTCTCCCTTAAAAAACATCCTAATTTCTGCCCAATTCGCCTTGAATTGGGCTTTTTTTTGCTTGAGTTTAATCTATTTGTGTACTGATATTATTGCTGCTGTTGCTGTTGTTGCCAGCGGCGTTGCTGTAAGCGCTCTCCTTCAACTTCACGTTTATTGCGTGCCGACTCATACAGTTTGGTATCTTTCAGTTCTGGCGGCATATAGTCTTGCAGCACAAAATGCTCAGGATAATGATGCGGATACAGATAATCCACCCCGTAGCCCTGTTCTTTCATCAGCTTGGTCGGTGCATTTCTCAAATGCAAAGGCACCGGCAAATTCGAGGTTTTATCTGCAAGCTCCATCGCCTTGTTAATTGCCAGATAGGTGCTGTTACTTTTGGCACTGGTGGCTAAATACACCGCACATTGCCCTAAAATAATCCGGCATTCCGGCATTCCGACGGCCTGCACCGAACGGAAACATTCACCCGCCAGCAATAAGGCATTCGGATTGGAATTACCGATATCTTCAGAAGCTGCAATCAGCATACGGCGGGCAATAAATACCGGATCTTCACCGCCTTTGAGCATGCGTGCCATCCAGTACAGCGCTGCATCGGGATCACTGCCGCGAATTGATTTTATAAAAGCCGAGACCAGATCATAATGCTGTTCACCGGACTTGTCATAACGGGCAATATTTTGCTGTGCCACTTTCACCACCCCTGCATTGGTGATGATATTTTCCATATCCGGTTCAAAAGTACTGGCAATCAGATCAAGTAAATTCAATGCTTTACGGGCATCACCTGCTGCGAACTGCACCAAGGCATCAAATTCTTCAATCAGGATATGTCGTTCCTGCAAAAAACGGTCATTTTGCAAGGCTTGTGTGAGCAGAGTCTGAATCGATTCCGCACTCAACGCATTCAGGCTATACACCTGACAACGTGACAATAAGGCACTATTCACTTCAAAAGACGGGTTTTCGGTAGTGGCACCAATTAAGGTAATTTTCCCTTTTTCGACTGCATTTAACAGTGCATCCTGCTGGGATTTATTAAAGCGGTGAATTTCATCAATAAAGACCACTGGCGTCAGCAGATCACCACCATCGGCAATCACTTCACGCAGCTCTTTCACTCCGGTATTCAGGGCAGACAGACTGATAAAAGGCCGATCTACCGCTTGTGCCAACAGTAAGGCAATGGTGGTTTTTCCAACGCCGGGTGGTCCCCAGAAAATAATCGACGGTAGATGACCCTGATCAATCATCTGGCGTAAGGGCGCCTGTTCCCCCAGCAAATGTTCCTGCCCGATAATCTCTGCAAGGTCACGTGGTCTTAAGCGTTCTGGAAGCGGGATATGACTATCTGACATGTTATTATTGGCTCAAACTAAATTCTGATCTCATTCTAACACCAGCAGTTTTGATTCCAAGATTGCAAACATAAAGCATAAAAAATTAATTTATGTAGAAATCCTCTATTTTTTTAATTCTGAATGAATTAATCTTCATAAAAGCAAGTAATTTGAACATGATTAATTGTGAATTAATTACAGTGTAATTTTCATATTGTTTATTCTAATTAAAAGAAACTTATGTCGCCCTTTGGGTATTTTTTGGGTTGTATTGGTGAATGCATGAAGCATGATAAATTTGAACAGGGAGCTGTGAGCCAGTCGGAACCTCTGCTGGCAACATCACTGAGTTCAACCCCTGTTCATCTGTCTGAATTAATTCAGCTTCAAAAACTGATTGATGCCTTACCCCAACCTCTCTGGGTCAGTAGCAAAACACATCTGCACTATTTTAACGCCGCCATGACCGATTATCTTGGTGTGAACCTGAATGAACCGGGCAATATATCGTGGCAGAGTTTCATTCATACCGAGGACTTACAGCTGTTTTCGAAGCTGTGGCATGCGGCACTGGATCAGCATCAGAATTTTGAAACCCAATGCCGGATTAAACGCAGCGATACACATTATCGCATGTGTACGCTGGCGGTAAAATTTCATCATGAACCTGAACATCTGTTGCAGTGGGCGGTTTCACTGACCGATGTGCATGATTATTTTGAAATCCAGCAACAACTGTCCCAAATCGTTTCAACCCAGGAAAATATGCTGGATGCCAGCGCAGACTGCATCCATATTATCAGTCCTGAAGGTCAAATTCGGCATAGTAACCAGTGCTGTGGCCTGATTGCGGAAACCGAAACCGTCGCGCAGGCTCAGGAAAGCTCATTGTCCTGGTTGAACCGTTTAGCACCTGAAGCCCGAAAATCCGGACAACGCGCACTGAAACAGGCAGCCCTAGGCTTAAATAGCCGTTTTTCTAGTAAAACTCAGAGCAAAGACCAGCCGATCCAATATTGGGATCATCTGCTGACCCCAATTCTGGATCAGCACAATATTACCCAAAGCATCCTCTGTGTCTCACGCAATATCAGTCAGCAAAAAATTGCAGAAACCCGCTTAAAAGAAGCCATTAAACGAGATGAACTGACTGGTCTGTATAATCGCAGTACCTTCTATAAAACCTTTAAACAGGTGCTATTGAAAGCGCAACAACAGCAGACCAAGGCGGGTCTACTGCTGATTGATCTGGATTATTTCCGGCACATCAATGACACCCTAGGTCATATTGCTGGCGATCATCTACTCCATGTTCTGGGTCAGCGTTTCCAGGCCTGTTTCGGCCCGAATACCATTGTGGCCCGTTTGGGTGGAGATGAATTTGCGGTTCTGGTGAAAAATCTGGAAAGTGAAGAACAGCTGCTGGCCACGGCACAACTGGCCTATAGCCAGCTGGATCAACCGATCAATTATATTGGCGACAGTATCAGCAGTGCCATGAGTATTGGCTGTGCTATCTATCCACGTGATGCATTAAATACTTCGAACCTGTTGAAATGTGCCGATATTGCTCTAAATGATCTGAAAAATAGTGGTCGTGGCGGCATCCGCATGTTTAATCAGGACATGTGTGGTTCGCTGGAAAATATGACCAAGCAGCTGACTTTGGCCCGCAAGATTATTCTGGCCGATCAGATCATTCCCTACTATCAACCCAAAGTCCGTCTGTCTGATGGTGTGGTGATTGGTTTTGAAGCACTGTTACGCTGGCAAGATCAGGATCAGCAGGTGCAACTGCCTTCCGAGATTTTTGGTGCCTTTCAGGACTATGAGCTGGCCTCACGTATCAGTGAAACCATGCAACTGAAAGTCTTTGCCGATATGAGTCGCTGGCAGGCCCAAGGACTGGATCTGTTGCCGATTTCAATCAATGCCGCACCGGTTGAATTTTTGCGCGATGACTATGCTGAAAAAATGTTGGCCCGCCTGTCCAATTTTGATATTCCTGCGCATAAGGTGGAACTGGAAATTACCGAACAGAGTCTGTCCGAGCATGGTGCCAATTATGTGATCCGGGCCCTGAACCTGCTGAAACAGGCCGGAATCCAGATCTCACTGGATGATTTCGGCACCGGACATTCTTCACTAACCCGTTTACAAGACTATCCGGTGGATTGCATCAAAATTGACCGCAACTTCGTCGAGCGTATGAACAGTGACCCGTCCGCCTTGGCGATTGTCAAAGCCATTACCCAGATTGGTTCCAGTATTGCTTTGGATGTTCTGGTCGAAGGCATCGAAAATACCGAACAACTCGATACCCTGATCCATTGTGACTGTCAGATTGGACAAGGCTTTTATTTCTATCGTCCGATGGCCAGTGCTTCGGCTCAGGCCCTACTGCAGCCGGCAAATCAATAGCTACTTATCGCGGCAAATTAACGCACCCAACGCACGATATAGTCTTCGATCTCGTCTTCAGGAATGTCGGCTTCACTCAGGCAGCGCCCTGCTGCCGACTTGCGTGCCTGAATCACACTTTCCCGTGAACCGCTGATCAGATAATGCCAGGATGGCAGGCTTTTGCCCTGCTCGACCCGGCGATAAGCACAGCTTGAAGGCAACCAGTGAATCGTTTCCAATTTTTCTGGCGTGAGCTGAATACAGTCTGGCACATAGTGCAAACGCTCTGGATAATTGGAGCAACGCGCAGTCGTACAATCCAGCAGTTTGCAGGCCACTTTGGTATAAGCGACTTCCTGGGTATCTTCATCTTCCAGTTTAATCAGGCAACAGAGTCCGCAACCATCACACAAGGCTTCCCACTCGGCTTGCGTGAGTTCGGCAAGGCCATAGTTTTTCCAAAATTCGGGACGTAAAGTATCGGTCATGATCAGGTCGGCGCACTCAAAAATCAGCTGATTATAGCAGCCCAAACTGCGCAGACCTACCGCTCAAATTCTTATTACCATCACGTAAACTATTGTTAAATCATAGACAGTTCGTCAACAAAACACTAACAGTCGCTGGAATCGTTTATTTCTATACTAAATTTGAAAATAAAAACACATGGAGAATATATATGTTTCGCTGGGCTATTATTTTTGCTGTTATTGCATTAATTGCGAGTCTACTTGGTTTCGGTGGAGTAGCAGGCTTATCTAAGGATTTTGCAATTATCTTGTTAGTAATTGCGGTGATTCTTGCGATCGTTGGATTTCTTTCCCGCGGTAAGGTCTAGATTCAGTTTAGATTGAGTCGAAGCAAGTATGATCCTTCGAAAAAAACAAGAGCCTTCTGGCTCTTGTTTTTTTATGGCTTTATTAAGCGAATATCAAGTTCAATATTCACTTAAGGTTTTAAATGATGCGGTCTAAAACCTGCCACCAGCAAGGCCGCCAGATAGGCCACCACACCAATGACACACAAGATGAGTACTTCTGCGACACGCATCCATTGCGACACATCGGCATTATACCAACTTAAGGCATAAGCCAAAGCTGCGATCATCACCACATTGGCAAACATGAATTGCAGGAAGATTTTTTTCCAGTGCGGGCCAAAGCGGAAAATATGACGCTTATGCAGATAGTAATAAAGCAGGCCGGCATTCACCATGGCTGAACCGGTCGATGCCAGTGCCAGTGCCATATGTTCTGCTTCCCAGTCAATCAACTTGAAGATACCGATAAAAATCACGTTCAGGATTGCATTGGCAGCCACAGCCATCAGACCGACACGCACCGGTGTTTTGGTATCCTGCTGTGCATAGAAACCCGGGGCAAAGACTTTAATCAACATAAAGGCAATCACACCACCGCTCATACATTGCAGCGCCAGAGCCGTCATTTGGGTATCTTCAAAGCTGAACTGACCACGTTCAAACAGGGCCTGAATGATCGGGGTCGACAGCATAAACAAGGCAATACTGGCCGGTAAACCTGCCATTACAATCACTTTAGCGGCCCAGTCCATCATGCCGCGGAATTTTTCCGGATTCTGCTCGGTATGTCGTGCCGATAAAGATGGCAAAATGACAGTACCAATCGCTACACCAATCAGGCCAAGCGGCAACTCGGTCATGCGCTCAGCACTATACAGCCAGGACACCGAACCATCCTGCATAAATGAAGCCCAGATGGTATTCAGCAGCAGGTTAATTTGCGTGACGGATACACCAAATAAAGCCGGCAGCATCAACTTCATGATGCGATCCACGCCTTCATGCTTGAAGTCAATTTTAGGTGGGATCAGCAGGTTTTTACGCCACAGTTCAGGAATCTGAATCGCCAGCTGTAAAATACCGGCAATGATGACTGCCCAGCCCAGTGCCATAATCGGCTCTGCCATATGCGGAGTCAGCCAGAGCGCACCAGCAATCATGGCAACATTGAGCAAGACCGGTGCAAAGGCCGGTGTACTAAAAGAGCCATAACTGTTCAGAATACTGCTGGCAAAAGCCGTCAGTGACATGAACAGTAAATAAGGAATGGTCAGGCGGAACATGTCAGTCGCCAAGGCGAATTTCTCAGGATCGCTATGGAAACCGGGCGCATAGATATACATGATCAACGGTGCAGCAATCACTGCGAACATGGTCAGCAGACTCATTACCGTTGCCAGACAGCCAAAGACCCGGCTAATCAGAATCTGCACTTCGGCATGGGTACGACTGGTTTTGTATTCGGTCAAAACCGGAATAAAGGCCTGTGAGAATGCCCCTTCGGCAAATAATCGCCTGAAAAAGTTTGGAATACGAAATGCGACCACGAAGGTATCGAAGTCCTTACCCGCACCAAAGACATTCAGTAAAACAATATCTCGAACCAATCCCAGTACACGTGACAACATGGTCATCGCACTGACAATGACGGTCGAACGCCAAAGCGCCATCCTATTCACCTAATGTATAAATTTGTGGCTATTGTAATGAAACCTCTGTCAGAAGTTCATTGCTTAATTGCATCCCTCAAGCGAGGTTGAGGTATTTTTATAATGCTGTAACTGGCAACGAAAATCAGCCCAGTTAAAATACGGTCCCGGATCGGTCTTACGGCCCGGGGCAATATCCGAATGTCCGGCAATATGCTGCTGAATTTTAGGATAATAATCTTGCAAACAGGCAGTGACTTTGATCAAGGCTGCATACTGTACCGGTTCAAAAGGCAAGTCGTCACTGCCTTCCAGCTCGATGCCAATCGAATAATCATTACATTCTTTTTTACCCAAATAGGTCGAACGTCCAGCATGCCAGGCACGGTCATTAAAATTGACGAATTGCAGTACCTCACCAGAACGTAAAATCAGCAGATGGGTCGAAACCTGCATCCCTTCAATGCTTTGAAAATAGGGATGGACTGACCAATCAAGTTGATTCTGAAAAAACTGTTCAATATAACCGCCGCCAAACTGTGAGGGTGGCAGACTGATGTTATGCACCACAATGAGCTGAATCTCGGTATTGTCCGGACGCTGGTTAAAATTGGGAGAGGGAATGTGACGTGCGCCCATCAGTTGTCCATTCTTAACCTGAAACTCGGCTGCCTGTTGCATAAAACCATTCTCTCCAAAAATAAAATCTGCACGATCAGGGTTGCAGCCGGCTTCATGCTAAAACTTTCAGGCACAAATCTCAATTCATCCCGGCAGACTGTAGGAAAAATCGCTCATTTTTTATGTAACAGTGCTAAGATAATGCGCAATTTTCACGGCTTAAAAGATACGGAAATACTCATGCGCATATCTCAAGCGTTGCTAGACCAGTCGATTCAGATCAATATCCAACAGGCACTTTCAGAAGATATTGGTGACGGTGATATTACTGCCCTGCTGACCCCTGAAGATGAACAGGCCACTGCCACGATCATCAGCCGTGAAGATATGGTACTGGCCGGGCAACCTTGGGTGAATGCCTTGATTCAGGCTTATGATCCAAGTGTTGAAGTGATCTGGCTAAAAAATGAGGGTGATCGGGTTCAAGCCAATGAAACTTTCCTGAAACTGGCCGGTTCTGCACGCAGTTTATTGACTGTGGAACGTCCTGCGCTGAATTTTGTCCAGACACTGTCTGCCGTTGCGACGAAAACAGCGCATTATGTCAAACAATTGGATGGCTTAAATACCAAGCTGCTGGATACCCGTAAAACCCTTCCTGGCCTGCGTATTGCACAAAAATATGCCGTTGCCATTGGTGGTGGGCAGAATCATCGTCTGGGTTTATTCGATGCCTTTTTGATTAAAGAAAATCATATTATGGCCGCTGGCGGAATTGTTCAGGCGATTGCCAAGGCACACCAGATTGCGCCAGGCAAACCGGTCGAAGTGGAAGTCGAAACCTGGGATGAACTGAATCAGGCCTTAGAGGCCAATGCGGATATCGTGATGCTGGATAATTTCAGCCAGCAGCAAATGATTGAGGCAGTACAGCATGTGGCCGGCCGCTGCAAACTGGAAGCATCTGGCAATATCACCATTGATAATTTACGTGAAGTTGCCAGTAGCGGTGTCGATTATATTTCGATGGGTGTCTTGACCAAAGATGTCAAAGCTGTGGATTTATCGATGCGATTTAATGCTGAAGCCTAAATTCGATAGATGACTATTGAGGGTGCGAAGCACCCTTTTTTTATTTTTGGAATTTTTTTGCATATATTTTGTTCAATTCTCTATTTTAAGTCTTAATCATCATCATCGCGGTCACCTCGGCGATCGCGGTCATCATCGTCACCATCACGGTCGTTATATCTTCCGTTATCCTCCTCACGATCCTGATTTAACACTGAACGCTCGTCATCCTCCCGCTGATTGCCCCAGTCACAGGCGCTTAGTCCAAACATGCCCAGCAAAGACATTGCACAAATCCACTGTTTCATCTCGCATTCCTCATGGTGATATCGTTTGAATATCGGGGTAAAATAGCTCTGGATCTAGCCGATTCATGTCGGAATTTTGTCAGGAAGTTTTGTGCTGCATTTTCAATGGGCTATATTCTGAAATTTCCGGCATAAAAAAACGCATCCGGAGATGCGTTTTATATTTGGCAGTAATGAATTACCAGCCCAAAGCTTGTTGCTGTTTTTTTACCAGCTCCTGAATGCCTTTCTCGGCCATTTCCAGCATGGCATCCGATTGGGCACGGGTAAATGGTTTGTCTTCCGCAGTGCCCTGAATTTCAATAAATTCACCGGCCTGTGTCATCACCACGTTCAAATCGGTTTGACAGTTCGAATCTTCTTCATAGCAAAGATCCAGTAATACTTCATCTTTGAAAATACCAACAGAAACCGCAGCCACCAGACCTTTTAATGGATCATGTTTGATTTTCTTTCTTTCCAGCAAAACATTCATGGCATCGACCAGCGCCACCGCAGCACCGGTAATCGCTGCAGTACGGGTACCGCCATCAGCCTGAATCACATCACAGTCAATGGTAATGGTATTTTCACCCAGCTTTTTCAGGTCAACCATTGAGCGCAAGCTACGACCGATCAGACGCTGGATTTCCTGGGTACGGCCACTCTGTTTGCCACGTGCCGCTTCGCGGTCGCTACGGGTATGGGTTGAACGTGGCAACATGCCATATTCAGCCGTCACCCAGCCCTGGCCCTGACCTTTCAGGAAACGTGGAACAGAACTCTCTACACTGGCAGTGCACAGTACTTTGGTATGACCAAACTCAACCAATACCGAGCCTTCCGCATAACGTGTATAGTTACGGGTAATTTTCACTTCACGTAATTGATCTAATGCTCGTTGGTCGATACGCATGATAAGTCCTGTATAGGCTAAAAATAATTGCGGCTCAGTATAACAGAAGCCTTTGCCAAGATTGGTCAGCCGGATGATTGATTTACAAAATCGATGCATCAGAGTGCGGTTAAATATCGAAATTCTGCCGACCTGTGGCGCTACGATTTGCCTTAATTTTTGCTAGACTAAATCTCCCCTTGAGGAAACCCATTTATGTCCTTACGTGAAGATCGCAAGCAGCAAAGCCATCAGGCGCTACTGGATGCCACACTGGCCTTGAGCAGTCAGGGTCGCGCTTTTAGCACCATCAGTCTGCGTGAAGTCGCGCATGCCGTTGGACTGGTGCCCACGGCATTTTATCGGCATTTTCAGGATATGGAGCAGTTGGGACTAGAGCTGCTGGATCAGGTCGCGATTCATCTCAAGGGAGTGCTGAATCAACTGGGACAGGCCTATCTGTATCAGCCCAACACCCGGACTAAAACCGGAATTGAGCTATTTTTTCAGGCAGTCGAATATCACCCTGAACCCTGGATTTTTTTTGTTGCAGAACGCTGGGGGGGCTCGGCAATGTTACGTGCAGGAATAGAACGGGAAATTCGTTTTTTGACTGAAGATGTCATGCATGAACTGGAAAAAATGCAAGCCGCCCAACATATCCAGTCTTCGCAAGATTTGCAGGCACTGGCACAGATGCTGATTGATCTGTCGCTGAACTGGGCCATGGGCTGGATTCATCTGCAACATCAGGCTGATCCAGAGCTACGCCGCACCCAATCCAATGTCTTTAAAACCCAAAGCGTGCTACAGATGCAGCTTTTATTGCGAGGGATTTTGCACTGGCATCGAATTCCGACAAAAACAGCAGATCCGTCAATCAATACAGAAACAAGTACTCCCCCCATCTGAATAAAAAAACCTGCATTATTGATGCAGGTTTTTTACGGATACTCGGTTATTTCTTATTTGGCTTTACGCTCTTTTTCAATCAGGTAATTCACCACCTGAATTACTTTGGCATCATTGCCCTGCACAATATATTTACCATTGACAGTCACCGCCGGTACGCCGCTTAACTGATATTGAGCAGCCAGATTTTTGGCCTGCGCAATTTTTGATGAAATCGGGAATGATTTATAAGTTGTGTTAAATTTCGCTTCAGAAATACCATAACGGGTATAGAACTTGGCCAGTTGTGCCTGTTCCAAAATTGGACGCTGCTTGTCATGAATATCATGGAATAACTGCAAATGGGCTTTTTGGCGCACACCCAAGGCTTCAGACACATAATAAGCACGTGCCGCCTGTTCCCAGAGTGGATTCATCGCAGCAGGTGTACGTACAAAACGAACATCTTTAGGTAATTTTTTCAACCAGCCCTGCATATGTGGTTCCAGCATGAAACAGTGACCACAGCCATACCAGAAGAATTCACGTACTTCAATTTTGCCCGGTTTTTCGACTTTGACTGGTTGTGCGACCACCTGATAGTCCTGACCTGCCACAAAATTGGCCATAGCACTGCCGGAAAAGGCCAAAACAGATGCGGCAACAGCGCCTAAAAGGAATTTTTTCATTGGGATTATCGTCCTCTAAATCATTATGCTTAGTGTATGGGTTCACTATAAATCAATTATGCCGATTTCGTTTTCATTCTGTGAACTTTTTTGCTGCTTTTATCGCTTTTTCTGCCAGAAACGCTACACTAAAGCAGAGGACTGATTTTCAAGGTTTTAAGTCAGTCACTCTGGCCATTCGGCCCCTATGTATTTTTAGATAATCACGACTGATTGAGGTGACACCGATGTCGCAATTGAATGTTGATCCACAAGAAATTGCCAAGTTTGAAGCATTTGCAGCTATATGGTGGGATCAGCATTCCGAGTTCCGCCCCTTGCACATGATTAATCCACTACGTTTAAACTGGATTGATGAACATGCGGGTGGCCTGAGCGGCAAGAAAATCCTCGATGTTGGTTGTGGCGGTGGTATTCTGGCCGAAAGCATGGCGCGTCGCGGTGCCGATGTACTGGGGATTGATATGGGTGCTGCGCCGCTGAATGTGGCGCGGATTCATGCCGAACAGGAAGGCGTGACCAATATCGAATATCGTCAGATCCCGGTTGAACAACTGGCCGATGAACAGGCTGGCCAATACGACATCGTGACCTGTATGGAAATGCTGGAGCACGTACCCGATCCGGCCTCGATCATTCAGGCCTGTCACAAGCTGGTCAAGCCAGGCGGCCATGTGTTCTTCTCGACCATTAACCGCAATCCAAAATCATATTTATTTGCCATTATTGGTGCAGAATATGTGCTGCGGATGCTGGCCAAAGGCACGCATGATTACAGCAAATTTATCAAGCCCTCCGAGCTGGCGCACGATATTCGCAATGCCGGCTTGAAACTCAAAGACATGACCGGTCTGCACTACAATCCGCTCACCAAACGCTACTGGCTGGCACCAAATGTCGATGTCAACTATATGGTCTATACAGTCAAAGAAAGCCAGAACGAGACCAGCGCATGAAAGCCGTTTTATTTGACCTCGATGGCACCCTGATTGATACCGCGGCCGATTTTATCCGGATTATCCAGCAGATGTGCCGTGAAGAAGGCCGCGCGCTGGTCGAACCCGAACTGATCCGGACTCAGGTCTCCGAAGGCGCACGCGCCATGGTGAAACTGGTCTATCCGGAAATGCAGCTGGAAGATCCGGTATTTCTGCAACATCGTCAGCGCTTTCTGGACAGGTACGGCGCAGATATTGCAGTCGATACCGATCTGTTTGACGGCATGTATCCTTTACTGGAACAACTGGAAGCACAGGATATTCCCTGGGGTATCGTCACCAATAAACCACGCTGGCTCAGTGAGGCTTTACTGAAAGCACTGAATTTAAGTGAACGCTGTGCCGTGCTGGTCTGTCCGGAAGATGTCACCCGAACCAAGCCTGATCCTGAACCGATGTATCTGGCTGCCAAGCAACTGAATCTTGCGGCTGAAGACTGTATTTATATCGGCGATCATCCGCGCGATATTGATGCGGGGCGTCATGCCAAGATGCCAACCGTTCTGGCAGCTTATGGTTATTTACCACTGCAATACAAAGATGACTTAACAGCCTGGCAAGCCGACTATATAGTGGATACTGTTGCAGAATTACATCAGCTGATTCAGACCTTGCTACTCAAACAGCCGACTGCGGTATCTTAAAAGCTTAAAACTGAACAATAAAAAATCAGGAGGTAGATAGTGAAATATTCAGCATATCAACCTCGCCCCGATCTGCTCAAGGATCGAATCATCCTGATCACAGGTGCGGGCGATGGCATTGGACGTGCAGCAGCAATCAGTTATGCCTTGCATGGCGCAACTGTGGTGCTGCATGGACGTACCTTAAACAAACTTGAAGTCATCTATGATGAAATTGAAAGTTTAGGTGCGCCGCAACCTGCCATCTTGCCGCTACAGCTTTCTAGCGCCTCGGAACGTGATTATGAACTTTTGCTGGATACCCTGGATCGTCAGTTTGGCCGTCTGGACGGAATTCTGCATAATGCCGGGATTTTAGGTGAACGGGTTCCGCTGGCGGATTATCCGGTGAATGTCTGGGATGATGTCATGGCGGTCAATCTGCGGGCACCTTTTATCATGACCCAGGCGCTGTTGTCCTTATTAGAAAAATCTGAGCATGCTTCGGTGGTGTTTGCCAGTTCAGGTGTAGGCCGCGAAGCCCGCGAACGCTGGGGCGCTTATTCGGTGTCTAAAATTGCCATTGAAGCGGTGAACCAGTTATTTGCCAAAGAGCAGGTGCATCCGAATATCCGCTATAACTGCATCAATCCCGGGGCAACACGTACTGCCATGCGCGCCAAGGCCTATCCGAATGAAGATCCAAAGACCTTACCTACACCCGATTCCATTATGCCGGCCTATCTGTATCTGATGGGTGATGACAGTCTGCATATGAATGGTCAGAGTATCGATGCACAAGATTAAAATCATCTTGATTTAATATCAGCAAGCGCCGCCTGCTGTTGCTGTCCCACAATTGCATTGAGTTGATTTTGGATACGCGAGTGTGACAGGAATGTCACACCTTAGCCATCACGACAAGGATGTTGGGTATGGCGAACAAAAGACTTTTGCCTACTTTGGGGCTGTCAAAAGTAGGATTTCGCCGACACAAGCCATTTAAATATTTGAAGAAAAGATGATGAGACAGCAGTGCAGTAATCGCTGCCTTTTCATTTCCGTTTGAGCTTCGCACAGTGAATAAATCTTCCGCAGCCTGATACAGCCAGCCTTGAGTTCCACTCAAATTACAGCATACTAAGCTCCAACAAATTTCACTCGAGTGCACCATGACTGAATTGACATACTCCCACCACTAAACTGAAAGTTATAGTGGGGGAATCTTTGCGACCCATGCAATCAAATTGATTACACCTTTCGATGCCACACTTGCGCTGACAAGTATTGTGGCACAGGAACTCTTTACACAGCACGAAGCCCTAGTGCATCAGCTAAAGCGAAATTACGGATATTTATACTCGCATTCACATCACGATCTTCAACCAAGTTGCAACTTGGACATTCAAACAATCTGACACTTAGCGGTAACTTTTCCATCTTATAGCCACAGCAAGAACAAGTTTTTGAACTTGGTACAAATCGACCAATTTTCAAAACATTCTTGCCATACCATTCAGCTTTGTATTGTAACAGCGTTAAGAATTGCCCCCATGCCACATCCGAAATGGACTTGGCTAGTTTACTGTTCTTAACCATGTTTTTAATTCCTAAATCTTCTAATGCATACGTGGTCGCTTGGTTTTCACAGATCAAGTGATGCGTTAGTTTGTGATGTAGGTCTAAGCGTTGCAAACGTACCTTTTCATAGATACATGCAACATTTAATTTCTGACGTTGATAATTCTTGGATTCTTTTTTCTTTCGAGCAAATATCTTTTGCTGAATTGCTAATCCATTTTGAGCTTGTCGTAAATATTTTGGATTTTCAATTTTTTGACCATCCGACTGAATCAACAAGTGATTTAAGCCCAAATCAATACCAATGGTTTTATCTGCCTCAATTATTGATGCTGTTACTTTGGCTTGATTAGTTTCAACTAAAATTGATGCGTAATACTTTCCTGTTGCTGTTTTACTAATAGTGACAGTTTTAATCTTTCCATCAAATTGACGACTAAATACAGCTTTAATGCCTTTTAATTTAGGTAGATTCAGTGTGCCTTTTTCAAAATCAACACTACCATGTTGAGGGCATTGATATGATCGTTGTGGAATTTTCTTAGACTTGAACTTGGGGAATTTCGCCCGACCTTTGAAGAAGTTTCCAAAAGCCGTATAAACATGAAGTAATCCACTAAGTAGGGTTTGACTGTTCACCTCATTGAGCCATGAGTATTGTTCTTGCTTTTTCATACTCACAAGCTGATCCTGAATATCTTTTCGGCTCAGTGATTTTTTATGTTCATCATAATATTTTTGTTGAAGTGCTAAAGCCCAGTTGTAAGTAAACCTAGCACAGCCGAAGTGCTTTTCGATTAGCACTTTTTGCTCACCATTCGGATAAATACGATACTTGTAGGCTTTCATTTGAACTTCATTCATACCTATAATTTAACAAATATTAATCTTGGTGTAAATAACATGAAGTCACATTACCACTGTGTTTATAAGCTAACTTATCATTTAGTGTTGGTAACAAAATACAGGAGAAAATGCTTTACAAATGAAATGCTCAATCGCCTTGAAGAAATCGTAAGAAAGAACTGTCAAGATTGGGAAATTGACTTGCTTGAGTTTAATGGTGAAGCTGACCACATTCATTTATTACTAGAAATGCACCCTAATATCATGCCAAGCAAGTTTATAAATAACCTCAAAACGGTATCTAGCAGACTTATACGCAAAGAATTTGATGCAGAACTAAAGCAGTATTATTGGAAGCCTGTACTTTGGACTAGGGCTTATTGCTTGCTTACAACAGGTGGTGCGACAATTGATGTAATTCGTGAATATATAAAAAATCAAGAAAGACCCGAATAACGAAAAGTCGTGCTATCCATCCCCACCTAAATTGAAGATTATAGATGGGGAATTTCGCACAGTTAGTTAAAATTGAAGGTCAACCCGAAATTGAGCATGTGATCAGCAATCAGGGGAAAGCCATGACTGCCGAAGATGTCCGTAGCTTTATTCAGGCACATGTACAAAAATCACTTAACGATTATACCGATCTGAATTACGCATATTAAAAGCCACGCAATTTATATCTATGAGGGCACTTCCTAAAAGTGCCTTTTTTTAGCCTGTGTTTTATCAGCCTGACAATCAATCGATTTTTTATATCAAATTTATAAAATTATTCGGTTTTTCAAATAAATTGTTCTGAGCTATGCTTTTCTGATTCCATATAGCTTAAATCAGGAACACAGCATGGCTGACCAAAAACGTAAAATTGACACCATTCGCCGCATCGAACATTTGCAGTTATCCGAGGCTCTCATTGTGGCACTCGATGATGCAGTTCAAGCTGAATCGGTGGCTGCAGCGATTCAGTCCTTGCAAGGTTTGACCGAGCAATGGAATTAATATCCAGAAAGTTTTTAGAATTTTCTGTGTTTTAAGCCGATCATAAATCGTTTCGGTGTGACTTCAATGCTGTTTTTTTGAGCTAAATCATCGATTTTAGCTTGCATGTTTGCCCTCACTTTGATGAGATAAGAACTAGGCTCAGCCTGTCGGGTCATCGGACAAATGCGCAGCCTAAGCTCATGTAAAATCATGACATAATCATAATATCTCTGCATTTGTTATAAAACTGGTGCCTGTTCTTCACAGTTTCTCTGTAATCTTTCCGTATATTAGACACAGTAGAACATGAACGATTTAATGAGGGTTCAACATGAAAAAGGTTTTGGTGGCATTAGCGATCTCCTGCAGTACATTCATGCTGAGTCATGTTGCAATAGCCTCCCCTCATTTCAATGCTGAATCACAAATGGATAGCCGTCATGGGCATGGCAAGAAAGGCCGTGAATTCCGTGAAAATGATCAAGGGCAACATGATAAACGCCGTATGCGTGAAGAACGCGGGGTCAAACGCCTGCAACAGCTCAGATGGCAGCCTGGCTATGTCATGCCGCAGCATTATCGTGGCAATGGCTATAAAGTCGAATATAAAGAGCATAACCTGCCTCGACCAGATCGCAAACAGCAGTGGTATAAAATTAACAATGACTACATTCTGGTCAATTCTGAAAATAACAGCATTATCCGGATTGTGGGGGATTAATTCACCATCCTGTTCAAGCTCCGATCCTCGTATCGACTCAACCATGTTTGGGTCTTTTTTTATTTTCAGCAATTGAAAATTTTTGAACTAAAACTCCTGCTGATTTTCACACTTTTGGTTCAAGTGATTTATCTTCTAAATTTCTTCATGAATTTAACAATTTAACTAAATAGCCCTCACGCTTTCTATGTACTTATTCGCTAATTTAATCTCATCGAAATCAGATCTACATTTTAGGTGAGAGCCATGAAAAAAGTCCTAACTACAATTGCGTTATCCCTAAGTGCTTTGTTGGCTACTTCTGCAATGGCAGCACCACAGCATGACCCGCGTTATAACCATAATCCGCATAAACCGGCACCGCACTGGAATGCCAAAGACAGTAAAAAATGGAATGACGACCGTCGCTGGAATGATGACCGCCGCCATAACAACCGTATGGTTAATCCAAGCCGTGACTGGCGCGTAGGACAAAGCTTACCGCGTCAATACGATAACAAGCGTTTTGAAGTGAGTGATCGCGAAGCTCGCCGTTTACCGAATACCGGCCGTTTCCAGCAATGGTACAAAGTCAACAATGACTACGTTCTGGTCAATGAACGTAGCAATAGAATTATACGAATCATCAATTAATTTTTCTCCATTGCTGCTCGTCTTGCAGACACCTGAAGTCCCCTTCAGGTGTTTTTTTATTTCTGCACTTCCACTTGCGTTTTTTTTCATTAGAATCAAAGCTGGATCTTCAATCATTGAAATAGGCACAGGCATGACTTCAGCAGAAACCTCACACAGCACAACATTGCAATATGTGCACTGGTTTCGCCATTCTGCGCCTTATATCAATGCGCACCGCAACAAAACCTTTGTGATCATGTTTGATGGTGAAGCGGTCTTAAATGACAATTTTCAACATATCATTCACGATATCGCCTTATTGCACTCTTTGGGCATTCGGCTGATTCTGGTACATGGTGCGCGTCCGCAAATTAACCAGAATCTGGCGCAGAGCCAGATCAGTACGCCCTTTCATCAGCAGCGCCGGGTAACCACCCGTGAATCCTTAAGCTGTGTGATGAATGCGGTCGGTTCGATTCGTCTGCAAATTGAAGCCCTGCTGTCTATGGGACTGGCCAACTCACCGATGTATGGTGCCCGTATTGATACGGTTTCAGGAAATTTTGTGACGGCCAAACCTTATGGCATTCGTGATGGCATAGATTTTCAGCTCACTGGTGAAGTCCGCGCGGTCGATACCGATGCGATTCAGCGACATCTGGACAGCCATAATATTGTGGTGCTTGGCCCGACTGGTTATTCCACCACCGGCGAAGTTTTTAATCTATTGGCTGAAGAAGTTGCGACCAAAACTGCGATTCGACTGAAGGCAGATAAGCTGATTTTTCTGGGCAAGCAGCATGGTTTAATGGACAGTAACGGCCAGCTCAAACGCGAAGTCACCCCGCAACAGCTGGATGACTATATTCCGGCAGAACAAGATGGGCTTGAAAGAGGCTTGCAACTTAAGGCAGCACAAGAGGCCTCCATGAACGGCGTACATCGGGTGCACCTGATTTCCTATGCCTATGATGGTGCGCTACTTGAAGAGCTGTTTACCCGTGATGGTTCTGGCACCTTGGTCACTGACGCACATTATGAAGAAGTGCGAATGGCAGATATTCAGGATGTCGGTGGCCTGATCGGCTTGCTGCGTCCGTTAGAAGAAGAAGGGATTCTGGTCTATCGTTCCCGTGAACGTCTGGAAAATGAAATTAACCAGTTTGCCGTGATTGAACGGGATGGCATGATTCTGGCCTGTGCAGCCCTTTACCCGATTCCGACCACGGGCGATGAATTACGTTCTGCAGAAATTGCCTGTGTCGCAGTGCATCCAAGTTATCGCCAGTCCAATCGCGGTAGCCAGATCTTGCATTATCTTGAAGAAAAAGCCAAAAGCATGCAGATTCAGCAGCTGTTTATTTTAACCACGCGTACCGCGCACTGGTTTCTGGAACAGGGCTTTGAACCAGCTTCAGTCGATGACCTGCCGGATGCGCGTCAGGCATTTTATAATTATCAACGTAATTCAATCGTTTGTAAAAAGTCACTTTAAGGTGGCTTTTTCTTTGAGTGCCTTAGCTTAATTTCAGATAAAGATATCTGACAATTCCAATTTAAATTTTAAAATGCCATTGCTGCTTTTTAGCTAAATATATCAGCAGATTGAATTTATAAAAATAAATATATATTTCATAAGCTTGATTAATTTTATTGGCAGATCTTCATTGTCATATAAATCACTTTTTCGCATAAGTTTTGCGTTTTTTTATTTATCTTTTTTCTTCATTAGAAATTCCTGAATAGTTATTTTTTTAGAAAAACAAAAACGATTAGCGTGTGTCTAGGTTTTATTCGCTAGTTTTCACTTTCGGGAGTTTTGCTTCATGCGCCAATCTAATGTTCAGTTTTTAGCAAAAACTGCAGTACTCGGTACTGCAATGGCTGGCGTCATGATGCTTTCTGGCTGTTCAAAACAGGAAGATACCACCACCCTAAACATTGGTTTCCAAAAATACGGCGTACTGCCAATTTTAAAAGAACGCGGCACGCTAGAAGCCTCATTAAAAAAACAAGGCGTAAATGTGAAATGGGTGGAGTTTCCGGCTGGCCCACAGTTACTTGAAGGCCTGAATGTCGGCAGCGTGTCTTTTGGTGAAGCAGGTGAAGCACCCCCCATTTTTGCCCAGGCAGCGAACTCAAATCTGGTCTATGTCGCAAACCAGCCACCAGCGCCTAAAGCCGAAGCCCTAATTGTACCGAAAGACTCCCCGATTCAATCGATTCAGGATCTGAAAGGCAAACGTGTAGTCTTGAACAAAGGTTCCAACGTGCATTATTTACTGTTGAAAGTTCTTGAAGCCAACAATCTGAAACTCAGCGATATTGAAGTGATTTACCTGCCACCCTCTGATGCACGTGCAGCTTTTGAACGTGGTGCAGTGGACGCTTGGGTGATTTGGGATCCATTCTTTGCCGCTGCTGAACATCAAATTGGCGCGCGTGTGATTGCCACGGGTGAGAACATCGTGAGCAATCACCAATTTTATCTGGCAGATCGCAAGTTTGCAGAAAGCCATCCTCAGGTGGTACAGGCAGTCGTCAATGAACTGAATCTGACCACGGACTGGGTTGCAAAAAACCAGGATGCAGCAGCCAAACTTCTGCAACAACCGACCGGTCTGGCCGTTGATGTCTTAAAAACCTCGATTTCCCGTATGGGCTTTGGCGTTAAACCTCTCACGACTGACGTGATTCAAAAACAGCAACAGGTGGCAGATGCGTTTTATGCGCAGCAGCTGATTCCACAAAAGCTGAATATTGATGCAGCGATTATTAAATAACAACAGAATAATTCGGGAATACAGATGAGTCATTTAAAAACGGTTTCCTACCTCAGTTTAGCCTTATGCAGCTTGGCTCTGACTGCTTGCCGGAAACACGAGCCACAGCGAAGCACTGCTGCAGAACATACAGCACGGCAACAGGTTCAAAGCATTGCGATGAGTTTTCAGAAATCAGCCTTGAATCTGCTGGTAGCACGCAATGACAAGCTGACCTGTTCCAGCGGGTTCAATTAATTCCTAATCACATTAGCGTCCAGCAACAGATTTGGTCGCCGACTACTCCACATTAATTTCTGAGCAATTTAATTTTAAGGATATAGAGCATGAAAATTTTCTGGTTTATCCCAACACATGGTGACAGTCGATACTTGGGCACCAGCAAAGGTGCACGCCAAGTCGATCATGCCTATATGAAGCAGATTGCAGTTGCGGTCGATAACTTAGGTTATGAAGGTGTCCTGATTCCCACAGGCCGTTCATGTGAAGATCCTTGGTTAACAGCAGCAAGTTTGATTGATGCAACGAAAAAACTAAAATTCCTGGTGGCACTTCGTACCGGGGTGACCACACCTGCGCTGGCGGCACGTATGGCTGCAACCTTTGACCGTTTATCCAATGGCCGGGTGCTGCTAAATCTGGTTACTGGTGGTGATGAGCAGGAGCTAAAAGGTGATGGCGTCTATGAAGATCACAAAACCCGCTATAAAACTGCCACTGAATACACCACCATCTGGCGTGAAATTCTGAAGCGTTCACATACTGGTGAAAGCTTCACTTTCCACGGCGAACGCTTAAGTGTCGATGATGCCAAACTCCTCTATCCACCTGTACAACAGCCACATCCGCCGCTCTGGTTCGGTGGTTCTTCAGATGATGCGGTTGAGCTGGCCACCGATCAGGTGGACACTTACCTGACCTGGGGTGAACCACCAGCAGCAGTCAAAGAAAAAATTGAAAATGTCCGTGCCAAGGCAGCCGCTAAGGGTCGTGAACTGAGCTACGGTATCCGCCTGCATGTGATTGTGCGTGAAACCAATGAACAGGCTTGGGCAGCAGCAGAAGAACTGATTCAATATGTCGATGATGCCACCATTGCAGCGGCCCAAGCCAAGTTCAAATCTATGGATTCGGTCGGTCAGCGTCGTATGGCTGAACTGCACAATGGTGACCGTAGCAAGCTGGAAGTATCGCCAAACCTCTGGGCCGGTGTAGGACTGGTGCGTGGTGGCGCAGGTACGGCACTGGTTGGTGACCCGGAAACTGTCGCAGCACGTATTCAGGAATATGCGGATTTAGGAATTGATACTTTCATTTTTTCTGGTTACCCGCATCTGGAAGAATCCATCCGTTTTGCCGAACTGGTGTTCCCATTCCTTCCACTGGAAACCCAGAAAAAATTGGCTCAACCGAACTTGACGGGTCCATTCGGTGAAATCGTAGCGAATAACTACACACCGGATGAGAACAAGCAGGCTGAGAAAATTCAGGAGTCTGCTTAATGTCGAAAGTCGTTTCCGTTGAAACCCTCTCAAAAAAGCAGGTTTCACGTGGAACAATTCTGGGGCGGCATTTGCTGCCCTGGCTGGTTCCAGTTATATTGATTGCCATTTGGCAAATTGCTTCCAGCACAGGTCTACTGGAAAGCCGGATTTTGCCTGCACCCACTGCAGTAATTTTGGCCTTCTGGAATTTATTGCTCAGCGGCGAACTCCAGACTCATGTACAAGTCAGCGCAGGACGTGCCATCAGCGGCTTATTGGTCGGTGGTGGTTTAGGTCTGTTATTGGGTCTGTTAAATGGTTCATCCAAAATCGCCTCTACCCTGCTCGATACCACTTTGCAGATGATCCGCAACATTCCGGCGCTCGCGCTGATTCCATTGGTGATTCTCTGGTTCGGCATTGATGAATCCGCCAAACTGTTTTTAGTCGCGATCGGGGTATTTTTCCCGATTTATATCAATACCTATCACGGAATTCGCTCAGTCGATCCCCAATTGATCGAGATGGGTAAAAGCTACGGCCTCACGCGTTGGCAGCTGTATAAAGAGATTATTCTCCCAGGAGCAATGCCTTCCATTTTAGTCGGGCTACGCTTTTCTCTAGGGCTGGTCTGGGTGCTTTTGATTGTTGCCGAAACGATTTCTGCCCAGTCCGGTATTGGCTATATGACCATGAATGCACGCGAATTCCTGCAAACGGATATCGTCCTGGTCGGTATTTTACTCTATGCCCTGCTCGGTAAACTGGCCGATGTGCTGGCAGTCGCCTTAGAACGATTCCTGCTGCGCTGGCATGCCGGCTATCAAAAATAAATTGAAATGAGGAGCATATAATGACTGATCTGAGTTTAGGGCGTCATGTCAATGACCCGATTGCACCACCCGAGCAACCTGCGACAGATATCAATCCGAATGCAGCCCTTGGTGCCGAAATCATTATTGAACAATTGCACAAATTTTATGGTTCAGTCAAAGTTCTAGAAGATCTGGATCTGCATATTCAACCGGGCGAATTTCTGGCGATTGTCGGTCGTAGTGGTTGTGGTAAAAGTACCCTATTGCGTCTGATTGCTGATCTGGAAAAACAGAGTTATGGCGAAATCAAGTTTAAATCCGCACGGCATATCCGTGAAGGAATTACTGCAGATGATATTCGGGTGATGTTTCAGGACCCGCGCCTGCTGCCATGGCGTAGCATCGAACAGAATGTACAATTAGGCCTCGGCAAAGAGCAACATGCCAAAGCTTCACACATGCTGGAAAAAGTGGGCTTAAAAGAGAAAGCCGGGCTGTGGCCATCACAGTTGTCTGGTGGTCAACGTCAACGGACGGCCCTGGCACGTGCATTATCGCATCAGCCCCGTATTCTGCTGCTGGATGAACCACTCGGTGCCCTGGATGCCCTGACACGTCTGGAGATGCAAAACCTGATCGAACGCTTATGGACCGAGCAAGGCTTTACCGCGATTCTGGTGACTCATGATGTCAGTGAGGCAGTGCAACTGGCAGACCGGATTATCCTGCTGGATAAGGGTCATATTGCCAAAGAGTTTCGGGTTGGGTTGCCACGTCCACGGCAAAAAAGTCTGAAATTTGCAGAACTGGAACAGCAAGTCTTACAGGCAGTTTTGGCCACCTAAATATCCGATGAAGCCCAGAATAGGGGAGTTTTGGGTTTCATCTTCAAGCCAAGTCCTGAGCTGAATTTAAAACTGCAGGCTAATCTGGGTCATAAAAGCATTCATTTTTTGACTCTATTTCAAAATAAAAATATTTCAATAATTTAAGTATTTTCATAAACTTGCATTTTTTGCTCTGGCTTGATGCATTTAAGCCATTTTAAATATTGATCTAGAGAATAAATCATCATTATTCAAAAAATTAGCCATGGACTGTGTGCACAAATCTGATGATTTGCCGTACAATTGAGGATTCCCATTTTTTCATTGTTTTTTATATTTGCTAATGGAACAAAAAAAGAGTACTCAAAAACGCAACCAGCTGCTGAATGCTGCACTAGATGTATTTTCCCTGTACGGTTTTAATGGGGCAAGTCTAGATGAAATTGCACAGATTGCAGAAATGCATAAGTCGAATATTTTCTATTATTATGAAAATAAAGAAGCCCTCTATGTAGAGGTATTGACCACCGTTCTACAAAAATGGCTGGCGCCTTTACAAACCCTTGAGGCCGAACTTGAGCCTGAAGAAGCGATTACCAACTATTTAATGCAAAAAATTGAAGTATCGCGTACCCAGCCTAAAGCATCTCGTTTGTTTGCTTTAGAGGTGATCCAAGGCGCACCGCATATACTGGAAATTTTAAAAGGCCCGCTAAAGAAACTGGTGAAGCGTAAGGCCAAAGTCATTTCTAACTGGCAGGAACAGGGCAAGATTTCAGCAGATATCGATCCTGAATTGCTGATTCTGAATATTTGGGCCCTTACCCAGAACTATGCAGATTTTTCGACCCAGATGGAAATGGTGACAGGGAAAACCTTGCGTAACCGCAGTATGCAGCAACGCATTATCCAGCATACGGTCAATATGATGTTATACGGCGTGATTCCACGTACGGATAAATAAGCAAGCGCTTCTGATTGGCATACGACCATAGCTGCTATGGTCGCCGAGCAAACTTACCCTTCTCTCTTATTTTACCATTCGATATAAATCTAATAACTTTTTCGCACCCAGTAACAGGTTTTCCTCCCAGTCCAGATGCGCAGTCTCATTGGCCCCATCCGTAATATACTTGACTGAAATCAGGCGAACACCGAGCTTCTTACACACTTTTGCCAGGGCATAACCTTCCATATCGACCAGATGACATGGCACTTTCGCACTACCGGTTTCAAAACTGTCGCCTGTCCCGCAAATTCCTTTGGGTAAATGTTCAAAGAAAGCCTCTAGTTCAATCGCGGCAGGATAATCCTGATCCATGGGTGTTACACCGACTTCAAAACCAAGTGGTGAAACATCCATATCACGCTGTACAAACTGACTGACTTCAATCAGTTCATGGGCATTAAAATGCGAGCTGCCAGCTGTACCCAAATTCAGCAAGGTTGTGCAGCCCGTTTTTTGAATCACCTCGAAGGCTTTAAAGGCTGCGTTCACTTTACCAATCCCGCTGTAATGCACATTTATGCCTTGAGCTTCAAACAAGCCTTTTGATTCATTGGGTAGCGCCATGATGAGTGCCAGATTGGACATTTGAAATACCTGATACAAAGAAAAATACAAAGAAAAGCGCTGACATTAGAAAGCAAAATTCGCTGAATGAAAAGCAGGAATGCGCTGATCGGATCCATTTAAAGCGTCGAAAAACAATCTGATTTGATATTCAGGAAAATGAATTTTCAAGAAAAATATTGCATAAAAACACAACAACAAGACGAAACGGCGAGATTATGGCAATATATAGCCTCTCGATATTTCCAAGCACTTGATTTGCCCATGCAGCTGCTCCGTCTAAATGCTTTAGCATCTCATTCTGAACTACCCAAAACGGCCTTGACGATCGGCAATTTTGACGGCGTGCATTTAGGTCATCAGGCGATGATCCGTCAGCTGCAACAGGTGGCTGAAGCACAGGGCTTAAAATCTGTTGTAATGATTTTTGAGCCGCAACCGCTTGAATATTTTAAGGGTTATGAAGCCCCACCGCGGATTTCATCCTTACGTGAAAAAGTCGAATACCTGACTGAACTCGGTGTGGACTATATTGCGGTGGCGAAATTCGATCATACTTTTCGCAGCCTGACTGCAGAAGCCTTTGCCGATATTTTAAAAGACAAACTCAATGCACAGCATCTGGTACTCGGTGATGACTTTCACTTCGGTAAAAACCGTCAGGGCAATAGCGAATTCCTGCGCAATTATGGTTTCCAAGTCACCAATTTAAGCACCATTGCTTTAGAGGGTGAACGGGTCAGTTCAACCCGGATTCGTCAAACTTTACAAGCAGGCGATTTAGCCCTTGCTGCCAAATTACTCGGCCGACCCTATAGCATTACCGGACGGGTGCAATACGGCGATCAGATTGGCCGAACCATTGATTTCCCAACCATTAATGTACGACTAAACCGGCATAAGCCCTGTCTGAATGGCATTTATGGGGTTGAAGTCATCTGTGAAACTGAATCCCTCAGGGATAAAGTAAAACATGATCATGCTACTAAAACAGGCATTGCGGGTTATGACCCCACTGCCCTGTTTGGTGCGGGTCATGTGGGAACACGCCCAGCCATCAAACAAGCCCATCCAGAATGGCGATTAGAAGTACATTTTCCAGATGTTTCTGCTAATCTGTATGGCCTGTTAATGCGGGTGACGTTCTTAAACTATTTACATGGCGAAAAGGACTATCCTTCGCTTGAAGCGCTAAAAGCCGGAATTGATGATGATGTCGAGAAACTGCTGGAGTTTCGTCGAAATCATCCTACATTTCCCTTTTAATATCCCATATTTTTATTGTAAAACGTGTCAGTAACATAACTGATTAGATTGGAAGACGACTTGCATGAGCGATAAGCAAACTCCTGAAAATGCAGTGGACTATAAAGCCACGCTAAACCTCCCAGGTACTGAATTTGCAATGAAAGCAAATTTGGCAGTACGTGAAGCGAAATGGTTAGAAGAGTGGTATGCCGACAACATTTATCAGCAGATTCGTGCGTCGCGTATTGGCAAGAAAAAATATGTACTTCATGACGGCCCTCCCTATGCAAATGGTCAAATCCATTTGGGTCATGCGGTCAATAAAGTATTAAAAGACATCATCATCAAAAGCCGCGTGATGGATGGTTTTGATGCACCCTATGTACCGGGCTGGGACTGTCACGGTCTGCCAATCGAACTCAAAGTTGAAGAAAAAGTCGGTAAAGTCGGCGTCAAGGTAGATGCCTCTACCTTCCGTAAAGCCTGCCGTGAATATGCCTACACCCAAGTTGAACTGCAAAAGAAAGACTTCGTGCGTATGGGTGTATTCGGTGATTGGAACAACCCTTACCTGACCATGAACTTCAAACAGGAAGCGGACATCGTACGTTCATTGGGTGCGATTGCCAAAGCCGGTCATATCGAGCCGGGTCTGAAACCGGTGAACTGGTGTCTGGACTGTGGTTCATCTTTGGCTGAAGCTGAAGTTGAATATGAAGATAAAAAATCAGATGCCATTGATGTCGGTTTTACGGTGGTTGATTTAGCGGATTTATCTGCACGTTTGGGTGTAACTGTTAGTGATTCAACAGACATCGTCATCTGGACCACCACGCCTTGGACACTACCTGCCAACCAGGCCGTTGCTGTACATGCCGAAATTGAGTATCAACTGGTTAAAGCACGTGGTGACGAAAAAGCAGCACAAAACTTTATCCTGGCCAAAGATCTGGTGGAATCTGCAACTGAGCGTTATGGTTTTACTTCATTCGAAGTAATTGCAGGCTTTAGCGGTAGCAAACTTGAACACCTTGTTCTGCAACATCCTTTAATTAGCGATCGTCAGGTACCGGTCATTTTGGGCGAGCACGTGATTGCCACCAGTGGTACCGGTGCAGTACATACGGCTCCGGGTCATGGTGTGGACGACTATAAAGTGGGCTTATTGTACAACTTGAAGGTTGACAATCCAGTCGGCGGAAATGGGGTGTATTTACCGACTTCGCCACTGTTTGCGGGTGAGCACATTTATAAAGCCAATCCACAAATTATTGCGGCGCTGGGTGAAGCCAATAAGCTGTGGGCACATAAGCCAATCAAGCATAGCTACCCACATTGCTGGCGTCATAAAACCCCGATTATCTTCCGTGCCACACCACAATGGTTTATCAGCATGGATGCCAAAGGCCTGCGTCAGGGCGCGTTGAATGCGATTGAAAATGACATCCAATTCGTTCCAGATTGGGGTAAAAACCGAATTCAGGCCATGATCGAAGGTCGTCCGGACTGGTGTATTTCACGTCAACGTACTTGGGGCGTGCCAATTCCGTTCTTCGTACATAAAGACACCAATGAATTGCACCCACGTACACCTGAATTAATCGAAATCGTAGCAAAACTGATTGAACAAGAAGGCATTGATGGTTGGTACAACCGTGATGCATCTGAATTCATCGGTGCGGACGCGGAGCAATACAATGCTGTACGCGATACGCTAGACGTTTGGTTCGACTCTGGTACCACCCATTATGCGGTACTGCGTGAACGTGAAGACTTAACTGATCCTGCTGATTTGTATCTTGAAGGTTCAGACCAGCACCGTGGCTGGTTCCAGTCATCGTTATTGACCTCGATTGCCATCAATGAACGCGCACCGTATAAAGGCTTGCTGACTCACGGTTTCGTGGTCGATGAAAAAGGCCGCAAGATGTCGAAATCAATCGGTAATGTAATCACACCGCAAGACATCATTAAAGATATGGGAGCAGACGGCTTGCGTTTCTGGATCGCCTCTGCGGATTACCGTTATGAAATGACCGCGGGTAAAGAAATCTTTAGCCGTGCATCCGATGGTTATCGTCGTATCCGTAACACCTTGCGTTTCTTGTTAGCGAACTTGAATGGCTTCAAACCTTCAACAGATGCATTACCAGTCGATCAGTTGATTGCACTGGATCAATACATCCTGCAACGTGCAGCGGAAGTTCAGAAAACCGTTCAGCAAGCTTATGAAGATATGAACTTCCATATCGTGACCAGCGCATTAACTAACTTCTGTATCAACGACCTCGGTGGTTTCTACCTCGACATCATCAAAGACCGTCAATACACCACCAAAGCGGACTCAAAAGCGCGTCATTCTGCACAAACTGCGTTGTATCATTTGGTACAGGCCTTTGTGCGCTGGATGGCACCGATCCTGAGCTTTACTGCACAAGAAGCATGGCCACTGATTCCTGAGCAATCAGAGAAATATGTATTCACCACTGAATGGTATGACATTCCGGTCGCGTCTACAGCCAACGTGATTTCAGAAGCAGAATGGCAAACCCTGATTGCGGTGAAGTCGGCCGTGAATAAGTTTATTGAAACTGCACGTGGTGCCAAAACAGTCGGCTCGAACCTGTCGGCGAAAGTTGAACTGTGGGCAACAGCAGAACTGAAAACCGTACTTGACCGTCTCGATGATGAATTACGCTTCGTTCTGATTACCTCGCAAGTGATCGTGAACGAGTTTGAGGCTACACAAGGTGAAGCCTCAGATCTTGAAGGGCTTAACGTGAAAGTCTCTGCGGCAGATGGCGAGAAATGTGTACGCTGCTGGCACGTGCTTCCGGATGTAAATACACATAGCTCACATCCAGGACTCTGTGGCCGTTGTATTATTAACCTTCCTACAGGCCAAGGCGAAGAGAGAAAATATGCCTAATACCCAGACTAAAAAGGGCTTATTCCAGTTCTATCCACATAATTTATGGTGGATTGGGCTGGCCATTGTGGCGATCATTCTGGATCAATGGACCAAATGGATTGCAGTGACGAATCTGAACTATGCAGATCCTATCCCTGTGCTGCCCTTTTTAAATTGGACACTATTGCATAACTATGGCGCTGCCTTTAGTTTTCTGTCCGATGCGGGTGGTTGGCAACGTTATTTCTTTACTTCACTGGCAGGGATTGTGTCTGTGATCTTTGTTTTTTGGCTGATGCGTATGCCAAAAAACATGAAGGTTTTACCGCTAGCAATTGCCCTGATTTTGGGTGGTGCAATCGGTAATTTAATCGACCGGGTCAGTCTCGGCTATGTGGTCGATTTTATTCATGTGTATTACCAGAACAGCCACTTCCCTGCTTTCAATATCGCAGACAGTGCCATCACGCTTGGCACTATTCTGATGCTAATTGATACCTTTTTCTTAGAAAAATATCGAATTCAACGGGCGCAAGCACAACATGACTGATTTTATTCATCCTAATGAAGAAACCCGGGTTGCAGACGGCTCTAAGGTCGAGCTGCATTTTTCTGTCGCGATCGAAAATGGCGTAGAAATTGACAATACCCGTAGCCGTGAAGCCCCGGTCAGCCTCACGATTGGCGATGGTAATTTATTGCCAGGCTTTGAAAAAGCACTGTTTGGTTTACGTGCCGGTGACCGTCGTACTGTAAGTCTGCCTCCGGAAGATGCTTTTGGTCCGTGGAATCCGGAAAACATCCAGAAGTTCGATACGGTGAAGTTTGGAGAACGTCCGATCGAGGGTCACATGATCGAGTTTGAAGACAAAGCCAAGGCGACCTTGTATGGTGTGGTACGTTCAGTCAATGATGACATCACCGAAGTGGACTTTAACCATCCACTGGCAGGCAAGAACATCACCTTTGAAGTGGAAATCTTTAAAGTAACCCCTGCCGGTCAGCAAGGCCTAAAGTTGATGTAAAACATCTGCTAATCGCATGATTTTTAAAAGCTCCTTCGGGAGCTTTTTTATACTCAGGATACAAATCATCTCTAGTCACCTCTCTGAAATCTGATTAATTTAATTGGATGATAAGAAACCCAGAAAGGAATAGGTATGAAAATTTATATTGTGGTCGGCAGTGTACGTGAGGGGCGTACCGCGCTTAAAGTGGCGCACTGGGTACTACAGGAAATTAAAAGCTATGGTTTTAGTACGCTTGAAATTGAAATTGTCGATTTAAAAGAATGGGCTCTTCCACTCTTTAGCGGTGCTCATCCGCCACTGACCGGGATCTATGATCAGCCCAAACAGCAAGACTGGGCAGACAAAATTGCGCGCGGCGATGCCTTTATTTTTATCACACCTGAATATAATCATGGCTACAGCCCTGCGCTAAAAAATGCGCTGGATTACCTTGCCAAGGAATGGCAAGGCAAACCGGCAGCCTATATTGGTTATGGTGTCACCAACGGTTCACGTTCAATAGACCAGATTCGTCAGGTCGGGACTCAACTTGGACTGATCGATACCAATGCCGTGATTGAAATCCGTGACATCTTCGCAAGAAATAAGGATTATTCGTTCCAGGGCAATGAATTTGATACTAAAAATCTAAAAGTAGTGGTGGATAAATTAATTCAGTATGTCAGTGCTTGAGACTTTAGCCGACAGCATCGTAGGTTTTCGCCTACAGCGACCGCTGCATTTAGCGGCTATGTACTACGCTTAGTTAGGACTATAGTCACTACATAGACAGACAGGACGTCTGCAAAGCGATACGACAACAATAACAAGCGCAAATCAACAGGACGTTGACAGATTAGACAGGAGTCAGATCTGAGAAGCAAATCCAGAAAAGCCTCAACAGGATGTTGAGGCTTTTTTGTTTTTAAGCTTAGATCGTGCTCAAACTAAAATATTCAGGTTGGGTTTAATGATTCATTTAATAAAAATGATGGACTGCTGCTTTGGTTGAATAATCATTCTTTCACTGCTATTTTTGAAATTCACCTGTCAGCTTTGACCTACAATCGATGCAGTTAAATGCCCTATTGGGCTACACTACTTCGGGCTATATTCGAGTCATACCAAGACAGGCAGTCTTATCAGAAAAATAAAAATATTCACCAAGCAGGATGCTGATCGGTATAACAGACATTATACCTTTGCCAGAATATGAAAAGGCCTTCACAGGATGTCGAGGCCTTGTTCTTTCATATCAGGATCATCTTAAAAAATTTACTCAGGTCGTCAGCAAATCATGAGCATTCTGTCTCGCTCGATATTTCATGTTCAAATGCAGCCTTTCAAAAAAAGGATTAAGGTGCGGTCATTTTTAATAACTTGGCTTGCGTGCCATCCTGAATTATCCAAAGCGTACCATCACTGGCCTGAATCGCGCCACGAATCCGCTCCTTCATATCCACACGCTGGACTTCTTTGACCGGATTCTGTGTCGTATCCACAATCACAAGCGCCTTGGAAGACAAACCAGTCGTGATCGCTTTATTTTTCCATTGTGGAAATACATTTCCTGTATAAAACAACAGATCTGAAGGAGAAATGACCGGCGTCCAATCCAGTGCTGGCGCTTCAAATTCCGGGCGAGTAGCATGGTCGGGAATGGGCTTGCCATCATAATGATCACCATTTGACACCACTGGATAGCCATAATTTTTAGCTTTGATGATCTTATTCAGCTCATCCCCACCCTTCGGGCCCATTTCAATCACCCAGAACTGCCCCTGTGGATCAAAAGCCATGCCTAAAGGATTGCGGTGTCCAAGACTCCAGATCTGCTGGGCAATTTTACCCTGATTCATAAAAGGATTATCAGCAGGAATTGAACCGTCATCATTTAAACGAATAATTTTACCGGCATTGGACTGCATATCCTGTGCTGGAGTAAATTGCTGCCGTTCCCCTGAACCGATCCAGAGCTTACCATACGGTCCAAATACAATCCGGTGTGCATAATGTCCCTGCCCTGAAAATTTAGGGACTTGAGTCCAGATCCGTTCAATTTGAGTCAATTGAGGGGCAGTCTGGTTTAAATCCAGTTTGCCACGGATCACCACTGCGCCATAGCCACCCTGACCTTGTTCAGCATAGCTGAGATAGACCCACTGATTGTTTGCAAAATCCGGATGTAAAGCGACTTCACCCAAGCCTCCTTGGCCACCATAGGCAACTTGAGGAATACCTTTAACTTCGACTTTCTGCTTGGTGCGTGGATCAAAAAGTTGTAATTTTCCTTTACGTTCGGTAATCAGTAAACGGCCATCTTTGAGTGATTCAATTGCCCACGGCTCATTAAATTGTGCCACCTGTGCGATCTTATATTTTTGTACATTTGAGGCTGTAGCTTCAGATTTAGAAGATGAGGTGGAAGCCTCTTGAATACTGCCAGAAGATGAGTTATCGGCATGACAGGCAGTCAATGCCAAAGCACAACAACTGAGTAAAATTTTTATTTTAAATTGCGCTACCATCATCCTCTCCACGCTTTTTTATTCTCTAAATTAATATCACAATACACAAGTCTTCACAGAAATTCAGCATAGAAAAGTAAACAGATATATTTGCAGCAACAGCAGAGACTCGTTTTATAGTATTTGAATGGCTTTGATTTTACTTTTGGATCTAGCATCTAAATACCTGCCCCAATTTCATCTACTTATAATATTATCCCGCGCACAAAAAAACACCCCCAACTGTTAAGTTAGGGGTGTTTCGAATAATGAGCTGGCGATGACTTACTCTCACATGGGTAACCCCACACTACCATCAGCGCAAAGAGGTTTCACTTCTGAGTTCGGGAAGGGATCAGGTGGTTCACTCTTGCTATTGTCGCCAGCACAACTGTTATGGACTTGTTCGGGTCTTATTTAACTACTTTTTTGTAGTGTTTGCCTTACTTCGTACCAAATAGAATACATTAACAGGTATATCTGAGTTGAACATTGTCTTACTAACGGTCTTCTGAATCAAGCTATTTTGCTTAATATCGAATCAATCGAGCTTTATACAACAACTGTTTGGGTGTTGTATAGTCAAGCCTCACGAGCAATTAGTATTGGTCAGCTTCACATATCACTATGCTTCCACATCCAACCTATCAACGTCGTAGTCTTCAACGGCTCTTTAGAGGAC
>NZ_VPCL01000032.1:0-2057 GCF_013418235.1 Acinetobacter sp. YH12156 | reverse complement strand
TCTAAAATTAACATAATACACCTTATCCGAAATGCTTAGATATTTTCATTATCTTTCAATGTTATAGTCAATACTTAATAGCCCGAAACGTCATGCTCGGGCTTTTTTTATGATTCTTCACGTTCCACGACTAATATTTCATCAATGTTTCACAACTTTGATTAGCTCCAGTAAATAATTAAAACCTAGATAATAAGAACCGAGCGAGTGTCTACGAGCGATTGAGCATCATCAAAATTTCGACCTCGCTTTTTCTCTGATTACAAGCTCCCTTTCGATTTTAAACGGTAGTTACAGAGCATCCCGAATGGGTGCGAACTTTGGAGCTTTTGCTTTTCAAAAAGTATGAGCGAAGCGAATACATTACCAATGCTTTTGCTTTTAGATTTCATAAACAGGATTAACCAAAAACTGCCCCATGAAGCGAGGAACGAGCTTCAATAGAGTACGAGCTTTAGCGAGTACATAGGGCAGTTTTAAGCACTCCCCTCTTTTTAATATTTTTTAATTTTTTAATTTTTAGCCTCTACAATTAATTGATATATAAGAATAAAAATAGCAATAAGTACACCTTTATCTTGCAATAAGTACACCTTTATCTTGCAATAAGTACACCTTTATCTTGCAATAAGTACACCTTTATCTTGCAAAGTGACACTCAATAAAATAGAGTGTACTTATATATTTAAAAAACATGTGTGCTTATGAAAAAGGAACTAGTCGTTAAAGATAATGCACTAATAAATGCCAGTTATAATTTAGACCTATCAGAACAACGTTTAATACTGTTAGCCATACTTGAAGCTAGGCAATCAAATACACCCAATGATAAAGATTTGACGATTCATGCTGAAAGCTATATCAACCATTTCAATGTTCATAGAAATACAGCCTATAAAGTTCTTAAAGATGCTTGCAAAAGCCTATTTGATCGTAGATTTAGCTATCAAAAGCTGACTCAAAAGGGCAACATTGAGAATGTAATAAGTCGATGGGTACAACGAATATCTTATGTAGAAAATGAAGCTCTTGTTCGTATTAAGTTTTCTGATGATGTTGTACCGTTGATTACAAATTTAGAAAAACACTTCACCAGTTATGAACTAGAGCAAGTCAGCAGTTTAACTAGTGTTTACGCTATACGCTTGTATGAGTTGCTTATCGCATGGCGTAGTACAGGCAAAGTGACTATGGTAGAGCTAGAAGAGCTAAGATTAAAATTAGGCATAGAACCCAACGAATACAAGAGAATGGGGCAATTTAAAGAAAAAGTTTTACACCTTGCCATTGATCAAATTAATGAGTACACAGATATAAAAGCAGAGTATGAACAACACAAACGTGGTCGTTCAATTATTGGTTTTTCATTTAAGTTTAAGCAAAAATCACAGCCGAAAAAATTAGATTCTAAGCGTGACCCAAACACACCTGACTTTTTTGTCAAAATGACCGATGCACAACGCCATTTATTTGCCAATAAAATGTCAGAAATGCCTGAAATGGGGAAATATTCACAAGGTACAGAAAGCTACCAACAATTTGCTATCCGTATAGCAGATATGCTTTTAGAGCCTGAAAAATTCAGAGAGCTTTATCCAATATTAGAAAAATCAGGATTTCAGCCATGATTAAATTAAACAACCTATCAACTGATCTAAAACATGTGACCGTTGAATACCTCGACATCGTAAATTATGAAATTGCGAGGGAAAATATATGCGGTTATATCTTCCTATTATCTCGAATATCCAAAAATGCAGAACCCACCAAAAAAATGCAGATGGAAAGCAAAATACAGGACTTAATTTACTATCGAGATAATTTGCAGATAGAGGACAAAGACAATATTCAAAAGGTTTTAAATACGCTCATTCCCGAGTATCAAGCCGAACAGAACAACCAAACAGCTAAGAAAAATTAGGCTTCAATATCGGGCAAATCAAAAAGCTGTCTATCTCTATTTTCTGTTAAATATTCGTTGAGTTCAGCGAGTATTTTTTCTTTATTGGCTTCATTAGATTGCATCTTTTTAATTAAGTAAGAACCGAGCAAAATTT
>NZ_VPCL01000031.1:0-2569 GCF_013418235.1 Acinetobacter sp. YH12156 | reverse complement strand
AATGATAAATTGCCATGCAGTCGCCTTGGGGTGCTTTTGCTTTTAAAAAATTGCGTAGCAGTTTTTTGGGGTTAAGGGGTGTCCCCTTGCGCAACTTTGACTTGAACTTTGTTCAAGTCGTAAGTGCGCATTTCATGAAAAACACGATAGCATATAGCCCGCTTGAATTTCAATTCATAGGGTTTTATGCTTGAGTGGTTTTCTATATCCCGAAATTAACCGTTATGACAAAATCTGCTGAAAATATCGAAAAGAAAATTGAAGCCCAATTAGAAAAGTTGAAACAGTTAAAAGCTCAAAAACAGGCTATTGATGCAAGAGAAAAAACCAAGCAAAAGGAACAAGAAAGAAAGGACGATACAAGACGTAAAATTTTGCTCGGTTCTTACTTAATTAAAAAGATGCAATCTAATGAAGCCAATAAAGAAAAAATACTCGCTGAACTCAACGAATATTTAACAGAAAATAGAGATAGACAGCTTTTTGATTTGCCCGACATTGAAGCCTAATTTTTCTTAGCTGTTTGGTTATTCTGTTCGGCTTGATACTCGGGAATGAGCGTGTTTAAAACCTTTTGAATATTGTCTTTGTCCTCTATCTGCAAATGATCCCGATAGTAAATTAAGTCCTGTATTTTGCTTTCCATCTGCATTTTTTCGGTGGGTTTGGCATTTTTGGATAGTCGGGATAATAGGAAGATATAACCGCATATATTTTCCCTCGCAATTTCATAATTTACGATGTCGAGGTATTCAACGGTCACATGCTTTAGATCGGTTGATAGGTTATTTAATTTAATCATGGCTGAAATCCTGATTTTTCTAAAATTGGATAAAGCTCTCTGAATTTTTCAGGCTCTAAAAGCATATCAGCGATACGAATAGCAAATTGTTGGTAGCTTTCTGTACCTTGTGAATATTTCCCCATTTCAGGCATTTCTGACATTTTATTCGCAAATAAATGGCGTTGTGCATCGGTCATTTTTATAAAAAAATCAGGCGTGTTTGGATCTCTTTTTGCTTCAACTTTTGGCTGTTGTTTTTGCTTAAATTTGAAAGAAAAACCTGAAATGATCCGTCCTTTTTTATGCTGTTCATACGTTACAGTAATATCAGTATGCTCATTAATTTGTTTAATTGATGGTTCAAGCACACGCTTTTTAAAGTCACTCATGGCGGTGTATTCACTATCAACAAGACCTAATCTGTTTCTAAACTCACTAAGTTCTAGTTGTGGAACTTTTCCAACTTCACGCCAAGCAATCAGCAATTCATAAAGCCTAGTGGCGTATTTACTGGTTAGGTGAGCAACTTGTTTAGCTTCATATTTTGTAAAGTGTTCTTCCAATCGTGTGATTAAAGGCACTACATCAGGAGCAAAAGTAATTTCTAACAATGCTAGGTCATCTACATAAAATATACGGCTTACCCAGCGAGATCGAACAATGCCGACTTTGCCTGTTTTTTTATATTCGGCTGTATAACTAAATTGACGATTAAACAGATTATTTACAGCTTCTCTCAAAGCTTTATATGACGCATCGGCAGATACATTGAATAGCTTGGCGTAGTCACTAGCATGTATTTCCAGTTTACTATCCGCAGTGATTCCTTGTCCCGATTCTCTAGCATTAATGATAGCTAGCATGATCAAACGTTGTTCCGTTAGCTCTAGGTTGTAACTGGCATTTATTAGAGCATTATCTTTCACGACTAAACTATTTTTCATAAGAAGAACTTATTATTATCTAATTAAAGGACAATGTAATCTAATATCTTTTTAAGGTCAATATTTATAATGTCTTTTAATTAAGAGCAAATGTCCGTTTATACAAGAGCAAATGTCCGTTTATACAAGAGCAAATGTCCGTTTATACAAGAGCAAATGTCCGTTTATATAGTCTGTAACACTTACTACACAAGGGTTTCAACCTGTCTAAAAGCATTAAAAGCTTTAAAAATAATTAAAAGCCTTTCGAGAGGGGAGTGCTAAAAACTGCCCTATGTACTCGCTAAAGCTCGTACTCTATTGAAGCTCGTTCCTCGCTTCGTGGGGCAGTTTTTAGTTAATCCTGTTGTGAAATCTAAAAGCAAAAGCATTTGTAATGTATTCGCTTCGCTCATACTTTTTGAAAAGCAAAAGCTCCAAAGTTCGCACCCATTCGGGATGCTCTGTAGCTACCGTTTAAAATCGAAAGGGAGCTTGTAATCAGAGAAAAGGCGAGGGCGAAATTTTGATGATGCTCAATCGCTCGTAGACACTCGCTCGGTTCTTATTATCTAGGTTTTAATTATTTACTGGAGCTAACCAAAGTTGTGAAACATTGCTTAAATAATAGGCGTGGAACGTGAAAAATCCATAAAAAAGCCCAATCGGGTGTGATTGGGCTATAAACTAGAAACTACAGCATTGATTTCTATAGATAATTATAACGCATTTCGTATAAGGTGTATTATGTTAATTTTAGATAAACTATAGAATCCATTAGTTTTTAAACCAATAAATTAAATATTTTATGGAACTCCAGAATATTTATTCAGGCGATACTTAAGCAATAAGGGTAGGGTGA
>NZ_VPCL01000030.1:0-2618 GCF_013418235.1 Acinetobacter sp. YH12156 | reverse complement strand
AATACCAGCGCACAGCCCAAAGAATGATTTCGCCCTGAAAATGCCGACCATGGAAAGGATTCATATGCTGCACCTTTAGCTAAAACAGTCTTCAGCTTACCATTCGTGGTTATTTGCAACAGTGCCGTGTGGTCTACGGATATAACGTATATCCCTATGGCAAAAGGCTTTGTTTATTTATGTGCTGTGATTGATTGGCATAGCCGCAAGGTACTTGCGCATAGGGTATCGATTAGTATGGAGGTGGATTTTTGTATTTCGGCTTTAAATGAAGCGATTGAAAAATATGGTCGACCTGAAATATTTAATACAGACCAAGGCAGCCAGTTTACCAGTGATGCATTTATTGATGTATTGAAATCAAATGGCATTCAAATCAGTATGGATGGTAAAGGTCGATGGGTAGATAATGTGATGGTTGAACGATTATGGCGGAGCGTTAAATATGAAGAGGTGTATCTCAAAGCTTATAGCAGTGTCACAGATGCGAAAAAGCAATTAAGTGCATATTTTGAGTTTTATAATTTGAAACGACCTCATTCGAGTCTAGACAAAATGACACCAAATGAGTTTTACTATGATCAGCTACCCCAACAAAACAAGGTGGCTTAACTAGAGCGGAATATCACTTATAAATACGCTTTTAGTTGTTCAAACAAGTGGGACCACCTCTATATCTCGATAGGTATAGTAGAGTGATATCTCGATAGGTATAGTGTTTTGCAGTTTAGAGGAGATATCGCGATGCATACGCGGAAGGCAATAACGGAGGCGCTTCAAAAACTCGGAGTCCAAACCGGTGACCTCTTGATGGTGCATGCCTCACTTAAAGCGATTGGTCCGGTCGAAGGAGGAGCGGAGACGGTCGTTGCCGCGTTACGCTCCGCGGTTGGGCCGACTGGCACTGTGATGGGATACGCGTCGTGGGACCGATCACCCTACGAGGAGACTCTGAATGGCGCTCGGCTGGATGACGAAGCCCGCCGTACCTGGCTGCCGTTCGATCCCGCAACAGCCGGGACTTACCGTGGGTTCGGCCTGCTGAATCAATTTCTGGTTCAAGCCCCCGGCGCGCGGCGCAGCGCGCACCCCGATGCATCGATGGTCGCGGTTGGTCCGCTGGCTGAAACGCTGACGGAGCCTCACGAACTCGGTCACGCCTTGGGGGAAGGATCGCCCGTCGAGCGGTTCGTTCGCCTTGGCGGGAAGGCCCTGCTGTTGGGTGCGCCGCTAAACTCCGTTACCGCATTGCACTACGCCGAGGCGGTTGCCGATATCCCCAACAAACGGTGGGTGACGTATGAGATGCCGATGCTTGGAAGAGACGGTGAAGTCGCCTGGAAAACGGCATCGGATTACGATTCAAACGGCATTCTCGATTGCTTTGCTATCGAAGGAAAGCCGGATGCGGTTGAAACTATAGCAAATGCTTACGTGAAGCTCGGTCGCCATCGAGAAGGTGTCGTGGGCTTTGCTCAGTGCTACCTGTTCGACGCGCAGGACATCGTGACGTTCGGCGTCACCTATCTTGAGAAGCATTTCGGAACCACTCCGATCGTGCCTCCGCACGAGGCCGTCGAGCGCTCTTGCGAGCCTTCAGGTTAGAGGCCGTCGACAATGATAATCTGGATCAACGGACCTTTCGGCGCCGGAAAGACGACGCTCGCTAAGCGGCTGCGCGATCGGCGTTCCAAATCGCTGATCTTTGACCCCGAGGAAATCGGGTTCGTGGTGAAAGAAACGGTCCCCATGCCAGCGAGCGGAGACTATCAGGATCTCCCCTTGTGGAGGGGACTTACGATCGCGGCGGTCAGGGAGATTCGAAGGAATTACTCGCAGGACATCATCATCCCAATGACGCTCGTGCACCCGGACTATCTGACTGAGATACTCGACGGGGTAAGGCGGATCGACGATCAGCTGCTGCACATCTTTCTGACGCTCAACGAGGACCTATTGCGTCACCGGATCGCGAACCAGACCATGCATCCTGACCCGAATCGAAATGCGGAGATTCGAGAGTGGCGATTAGCGAATGTCGCCCGATGCTTGGCCGCAAGGGAACGGCTTCCATGCACAACCCGTGTTCTCGATAGTGGTGCACACACCAGCGATGAACTCGCAGCGATGGTGCTCGACGGAATCGATGGGCGCACCTGATCGCCTTCGACGCCTGCGCAAAGCGTAGCGCGAGGGTGGCGGGCTCACGACCAAACGCCCAGAGGTCGATCATCGCAGGGATGTTTGGCTTTGTGGTGCGGACGACGGGACTCGAACCCGTACTCTCACAGAGAAGCAGATTTTCGGGCACTGTTGCAAATAGTCGGTGGTGATAAACTTATCATCCCCTTTTGCTGATGGAGCTGCACATGAACCCATTCAAAGGCCGGCATTTTCAGCGTGACATCATTCTGTGGGCCGTACGCTGGTACTGCAAATACGGCATCAGTTACCGTGAGCTGCAGGAGATGCTGGCTGAACGCGGAGTGATTGTCGATCACTCCACGATTTACCGCTGGGTTCAGCGTTATGCGCCTGAAATGGAAAAACGGCTGCGCTGGTACTGGCGTAACCCTTCCGATCTTTGCCCGTGGCACATGGATGAAACCTACGTGAAG
>NZ_VPCL01000029.1:0-2829 GCF_013418235.1 Acinetobacter sp. YH12156 | reverse complement strand
TCAGGCACACAATGTTTATTATCACACCTAGTAGTAAACACAGTTGGGGGCCACAGGCGATAGCACCTGTGACACCTAGCTATACTAATAGCACGTCTACGACGCGCGTACTTGGATCTCCCACCGCCAAGTGGTCGACCCGCACACTCAGCAATACTAAAAGCTAGTTCAAACACAAAAGTACCTGAAGAAACACACATAGCTCTCGCTATAAGTAAAGCCACCTTGGTTACGTGCTTCATTTTCTATTCGACTTTCCATAATCCCTAGTGAGCTCCGGACCATTCATACCACCAGTGACCTCGGCATTGAGAGAGCTGAACACCTGATTGCGATTTGCTCCACGCAGTGCGATATCTTTGTGCGTATTGTGAGCTATCTTTTCCCTTGGGGTAGGTCGCCTGATCAATCCCTCTAGGGGTTGGACTGCAGCAGTATTCTCAACGTAATCAAAGCAGTCGAAAGCAGCGAAGCGATCCTCATACTGAAACCCCATGGCAGCCCAGTCGGCCGGAGGCGCGTTGTGCGTCAGCATATGATTCCATGTCACCGGGGCATACAGCCTACACACCCTTCGTAGTGTTTCTGCATCCTTCTTCAGCACAGCCAAGACGGCATCTGCAGTTATAGCACCTCTTGGCCACTCGAACGAGCCTCGCGGATCCAGGAATACGGAGCTGCTTGCGTCCTTGCAAAATAGCACAGCCTGAATCACTACCTGCTGCACGTGCTCAGTCGGCACCCCTAGCCCCTCCAGGTTCACATATATGCGCATCATATCCTCAGATGTGGCCATATTGTTTGAGATCGCGATTGGCTTGATCCGGCTGAGAGCTTCTATGGACGGCCTGTTGTACGGGTTCGTGGGATCAGGGCGCATATTTTCAGCTAGCTGCAATCTTGGTCTGCCAGTCTCTAACCCCGGGTTTGTCACTCGAATTGCGCCCCTCCGCTCTCGCAGGAATTCTCGGAGGCTGTCAAGCCTCCGCTCCAAAGACATCTCTCCATCAGCATCTGCAGTACGCCCATCAGTGTCCTCCGATGTGTCCTTCCCCTCAAAGTCAGCAGCAGTCGGCAGTGGTCGCGTTTCTCTCTTTTCTTGCGAAGTGCCCACATCTTTGGCAGTTTCAGCTTTCTTCGTTGAATCTCCCATACTCACTATTTCAGATTCACCTTATGACCTAAAGGAACCACACCCAAACGGCTTCAATTTTGATAGCACACTTCCGAATTCACCGTTGATTTGGCACCCTTGCACGCGCACTGATTCGCCGGTGATTAGCACCACACAGTCAGACTGTCCCTGAGAGATCAAATACAGCACAATGCAGAAGGCGCTCAGTCCCACAAGTACATACACTATCATGTGTGTGAGCCGCCACAGGCTCTACAGTTAGGCCTTCCTAGCTTGTGACTCGCCCAGATAAGCAGTACTAGCAGCACGACGATAGCCCAAGGTTGACCAAGTAGCGGAGCCTTTCTAGCCTCTATTGAGTTGAGCCGGCCGGGGCTGTTGTAAAACACTGATTTGGTCCCGTCCCTGTACCAACCTCCGTGTGGCAAGTTGTGATCTCTATCCCCCACCACAGGTAGTGTACTCCTTGTGAGCAGCCAAACAACTAGAGCAAGCGACACCCCGAGTGCAGCAGAAAGGTATACTTTAGTGAAGTCAGGCGGCGGTGTAAGTGGCATCAGGACACAAGATGTGCAGAGCCGTTCGATGCCTTGTCATGCACTGATAGGCAGCCGCTCGATTGATCACTGGAGAATTCTCTGAAGTCACGAACGTTACCACCTCAAAAGTTTGGCCTGTTATTTCCTGCAAGCTCAATGCTTCCACCCCGTGTGATCTCAGCAAGCAACCCACTTCCTCCTCGAAGAACACAACTTTGCCCAGGGGTTCTTTTGTGTATATATCAGATACTTGCACCAGGTCAGCCTTTTCACTTCGAACGTTCCAGCCCAACTCTCGTAACAGCCCGCACGTGGCGCTGCCGAATCTTCTACTCACTGAGCACACAAAGTCAGCACGCTGAACGGCGCTTGTGTTCGATTGTATGGGGTCACCGAACAATGCAAATACCGGAGGCACTTCAGTCAACAGAGTGTACTCGTCCAGAATCACAAATTTGCCTTCCGGTTGTTGCCCGCTCCACTTCCTGATCCAATTCCCGCTCAACCTTGGTTGGTCCTCTACACCAGCTGTGTATGCACAGAAGCGACTATCTAATTCTAACAACTCGCGAATTAAGCTACTCTTGCCAGCCCCAGGCACACAGTGAACAACTATGGGGCACACTAACTTATTACTTAAACGCTCAAACTTGTATTTATACAACAAATCTACAAGCACATCCATAAATATTCAATACAATAGCAATACCTAAGCTACACTAATTAAAGCACTTCAAATACTTGTTTCACATCAGAGCGAATGAGGTGCTTGTTTCGCACTATGATTCTCACGCAGTTGTAGAACGCAGCGACTTCCTCCTCATCCATTCTATTCACAGCCTTCTCCCCCAACTTGTATGCGTACGCCACCTCAATGGCGTAATTGTCAATGCAATTGCTCAGGTTGTTCATCTCTTTTGCAATGCACATTCTCTCAAGCACAAGCTGTGGCTTCTTATATATGCCATCGGGACACAGGTGCCAACCACAAAAAGTGGGCTTGTTCACGAATTGTACCTTTGCTTTCAGTTTGAGCTTGTCTAGGAAGTGAGCAAATTTCCTTGTGGGCTGCAATCTTCGCGACGCGCACATATCGTCCCCAGCAAAGCATATGAATTCATCACCCCGTATGCTATACCTCATGAAGGTGAACAA
>NZ_VPCL01000028.1:0-3038 GCF_013418235.1 Acinetobacter sp. YH12156 | reverse complement strand
ATAAGGTGTATTATGTTAATTTTAGATAAACTATAGAATCCATTAGTTTTTAAACCAATAAATTAAATATTTTATGGAACTCCAGAATATTTATTCAGGCGATACTTAAGCAATAAGGGTAGGGTGATTACATAAAGTATTGCAGCTAATGCCCATACCATTCCAGGAGCTGATGCCTGAGTCATAAAATAGAGGCTAGTAACTAATACAGGACCAATTATAGCCCCCAGACTATTAAAACTGCTTAATAGCCCTTGTAATTCACCTTGTCTTTCATCACTAATACCTCTGGACATCATTGCTTGCAAAGCAGGAACGGCTACTCCACCAAGGGCAAACAATGGTAACAACGCAAAAGGCACCCATTCTTCAACAGCAATAGATAAAAGAAGTAAACCAATTGCATCGCAAGCTATTCCACATAACAACGTATTTTTCTCTCCAAACCTCTTTACCATAGGGGCGATAGCAAAAGCCTGTGCAATAGAATGGCATATTCCATAACTAGCAAGGGAAACACCTGCAATAAATATACTCCAGCCATAACGATCCTGCCCATAGATAACCCATAAAGTTGCGGGGACTTGTGAAACCAATGTGATAATTAAAAAGATACCAAGCAATGGAGCCATATTAGGTTGAGTGATCAAATAGGATAATTTCTTTAATATTGATTGCTCCTGAACCTTCTCAGTCATTTTATTGCTGTGTTTTGATTCTTTTAATAAGACTGCTGTCATTATTAAATTAATCCCATTCATAAAAGCAGCAGCAAAGAACGGTGCATGTAAGTTCCATTCACCCAAAACTCCACCTATTACCGGACCCGCTATAAACCCAATACCAAAGACAGCTCCAAGGAGACCAAACCTTTTTGCACGCTCATGGGCTGGAGTAATATCTGAAACATAAGCTGTTGCAACAGCCATGTTGGCACTTGTAATTCCCGCAAAAATACGACCAATATATAGCCACAATAGAGAAGGAGCAGCAGCCATTAGGAGATAATCAGCCGTTGCACCAGCAATTGAAATAATTAATACAGGTCGACGTCCAAATCGGTCACTCAACGCTCCAAGGATAGGTGCAAAAATGAACTGCATCAGAGCATACACAGCTAATAAAGCACCATAGTGAACACCGCCTGCTTCAGCTCCAGCCAATGACCGTAATAATTCAGGCAAGATCGGCATAATTAAACCAATCCCAACAGCATCCAGAAATATAGTGATTAAAATCACGCTCAATGATTTCTTCACAAATGCCTTCTCTAGCAATGATAGAATTAATATTCTCTCACACACTCCCTATCAGTGATAGATTTATGAGTAAAAAAGATATTGCACCTCAACGTCTGACACGTGAAATAGTCCTGCGTACCGCATTGGATATGTTGAATGAAGAAGGCATAGATTCAATAACCACACGCAAGCTAGCTCAACGATTGGGTATTAAATCTCCAACTCTATATTGGCATTTCAAGAATAAATCCTTGTTAATGGAAGCAATGGCGGAAACCATTATAAATGAACACCATTTAGTTTCTTTACCCATCGATGGGATGACATGGCAAGATTGGTTGCTCGCTAATTCTGTAAGCTTTCGTCGAGCACTACTAGCTTACCGTGATGGTGCTCGTCTACATGCAAGAACTAGCCCCAGTCAAGGACATTTCAACACGATTGAGGCCCAAGTTGCGCTGTTATCTCATGCTGGGTTTTCTCCTGTTGAAGCAGTTGCATTACTTATGACATTAGGAAGGTTTATTGTTGGGTGGGTCCTTGAGGAGCAGCAAGAAGAAATAAGATCAGACCCACCATTCGAAGCCGATCCAACTATATATCCACTCATGCTCCAAGGAGTGAATACCTTACAAAATATGAATGCGGATGACATTTTTGAAAATGGGATTCGTATGGTGATTATCGGTGCTGAAAGACAACTTGATATTAAAATGCAAACTTAACTCTATACTGCTTTAAGCAACTGTTCTATTTAGTAATAAAGCTTTTATCCTTAATTATTTAACATAATAGAGCTTATACGAAACGCAATTTAAAATATTATTGTTTTTCATATAGTTATAAAATTTTGACTGACTTCAAAAACAGTAAAAAGCCGACTTAGAAACAAGTCGGCTTTTTTATGAGCAGGTTTGATACCTTTTGCCAAGAACATAGGTTATTAAATAATCAATTGATAAAATATATTCTTATTATTTCATTTACTCATAAAATATATTCATTATAATGTTGTGTATTCGATCGAATACAATAAAGAGGAACTTTCATGACCGAGATTAAACGTCTCCCTGAATTTGATGAATGGCTAGATAGCATTAAAGACAGTATGACCCGTCTTAAACTGAATCGAAGATTAGATAAGGTTCAGCGTGGTAATTGGGGCGATGTAAAGCATCTTCAAGAAGGTGTTTGGGAAATGCGAGAGTTCTTCGGACCAGGTTGGCGCATGTATTACATCAAACATGGTGATGTAATCATTGTGATGCTTGGAGGTGGTGATAAATCTACACAGCAAAAGGATATAGAACGAGCTGTTGATTTATCAAAATCTTTAGAGGATTGAAAAATGGTTAAAATAGCTGATCTACCTAGCTTTGACATGGCAGAAGCACTTAAGAGTGAAGAAGATATTGTAATGTATCTTAATATGGTTCTTGAAGAGAATGACCCTGCTGAACTAGCTCATGCACTTGGTGTAATTGCTAAAGCTCGTGGTATGACTCAAATCGCTAAAGAAGCAGGAATTGGACGTGAAGCACTTTACAAAGCACTCCGTCAAGATTCAGCACCTCGTTTTGATACGATTAATCGTGTAGTAAATGCTTTAGGTCTAAAACTAACTGTGCAGAATGCATAACTATTAATAAAATTTTGTCTAAGTTCCATCTTATTTAACATAAAATCTCTTATGCGAAATTTCAGCTCGATGCTTTGAAAGATGGCTAAAGCCATGTTTCAAAGTCGGGCAACTTTGCGCTTGCTGTAATTTGATTTGTAATGAGAAAAACCAAGCAA
>NZ_VPCL01000027.1:0-4308 GCF_013418235.1 Acinetobacter sp. YH12156 | reverse complement strand
CAGCAGGGGTGTCATCGGGTCGTCATCCACCGCATCCGAGGCCAGATAGCTGTTTTCGACATCCCGTTCCAGCAGGCCTTGCCGTTCCAGATAGCGACCCACCCGGTGGGCGATGGTGTGCGTCAGCTGGGTGAGCTCTGGGCTGGTCGGCGCCTTGACCCAGCGGAAACGCGCTGAGCCGTGGGATTGCTCGACATACACACCGTCGAGAAACAGCATGTGGAAGTGAACATTCAGATTGAGCGCCGATCCAAAACGCTGGATCAGGGTGACCGCGCCCGTCTTGGCCACTTGGTGGGTATGGCCCGCTTTCTTGACCAGGTGCGTGGCAATGACGCGGTAAACGATGCCCAGCACCCACCCCATGATCTCGGGCCGGCTGGCAAACAGGAAACGCAGCTGAAACGGGAAGCTCAACACCCACTGACGCATGGGTTGTTCAGGCAGTACTTCATCAACCAGCAAGGCGGCACTTTCGGCCATCCGCCGCGCCCCACAGCTCGGGCAGAAACCGCGACGCTTACAGCTGAAAGCGACCAGGTGCTCGGCGTGGCAAGACTCGCAGCGAACCCGTAGAAAGCCATGCTCCAGCCGCCCGCATTGGAGAAATTCTTCAAATTCCCGTTGCACATAGCCCGGCAATTCCTTTCCCTGCTCTGCCATAAGCGCAGCGAATGCCGGGTAATACTCGTCAACGATCTGATAGAGAAGGGTTTGCTCGGGTCGGTGGCTCTGGTAACGACCAGTATCCCGATCCCGGCTGGCCGTCCTGGCCGCCACATGAGGCATGTTCCGCGTCCTTGCAATACTGTGTTTACATACAGTCTATCGCTTAGCGGAAAGTTCTTTTACCCTCAGCCGAAATGCCTGCCGTTGACAGCTAGACATTGCCAGCCAGTGCCCGTCACTCCCACTCGATTGTAAACAAGCACACAAAACCCTTTAGTGACAACAATTTGCAAGAACTATCAGGCTCAGTGCCATGAAAAATACCATGACCAGATCATGAGGTTGAACACGGCTTGCGCCGGCAGCGTTCACGCTCCTGGTCGGCGATCTCGCCCGGCTGCAATGCTAGCTCAGCATCGGTCATGCGCTCCAGCACGTCGCGTAGGCGGATGGTGCAAGGAATGGGCGGCAGCTCGAACTCATAGCCGCCGGCGATCATTTCGGCCGCAATCTCCTCGGTGATGAAAAACGGCTCGTCGTCTTGGTTCGGCTTCTTCATGCCCTTTCCTCCTGGCGCTCATCCTGGCCGACAGCGGCCAGGGCATCGGCTTCCGTCAATGCGTCCTCCACGAACGCGCCGTGCTGCTTCGCTTCGGCCTGGCTGACCTCGGCCCATATCCGTTTCACCTGGGCCGCACTGTACCCGGCCAGCTCGGCGGTCTTGTTGATGCTGTAGCCGGACTTGCGCAGCGCGACAACTTGGGCGCGGCGCTTCGGATCAGCACGGCGGCCCTTGTACCGCCCGGCCTGGCGGGCCAACTCAATGCCTTGGCGCTGGCGTTCGCGCCTGTCCTCGTAGTCGTCGCGGGCCATCTGCAAGGCCAGGCGAAAAAGCATGATCTGCACGGCTTCCAGCACGATCTTGGCGACGCCCTGGGCCTCGGCCGCCAGGTCGGATAGATCGACCACGCCAGGGACGGCCAGGCGTGCGCCTTTGGCCTGTATCGAGGCCACCAGGCGCTCGGCCTCGGGCAAAGGTAGGCGGCTGATGCGGTCGATCTTCTCGGCAATGACCACCTCGCCGGGCTGTAGGTCGCCGATCATGCGCAGCAGCTCAGGCCGGTCGGCGCGTGCGCCGGATGCCTTCTCACGGTAGATGCCGGCGACGTAGTAGCCGGCGGCCTTCGCGGCCGTAGTGATCGCCTCTTGGCGTTCCAAGTCCTGCGCGTCGGTGCTGACGCGCAGATAGACCCGCGCCACCATCGGCGCGGCTACTGGCTTCGTCCTGCGCATACTTGCGGGCTCCTTTGGGCATACTCAAATGCACCCATCTTAAACTGGCAGCTAATGTACAAAAGTTGATAGAAGCACACAAGTTCAATTTTGCACTTCTGCCCCACTATTGCAAAACTGCTTGTTAGTAGCCGTTTTTTCTTACTGTTTATAGATTCAATAATTTTTGAAACGAAAAATTGGGACTAAACATTTCGGTTTCGTTTTCTGTCGATTCGTCCTGCGTATCTTTTGCATAAACAAACATTTGTTGTTCGTAGTTTTCGATGGCATTTTCAATACTTGTAAATTCTCCGTTTGTAAGGTTTTCAGACAATATCAAAGCATCCAATAATCCCGTATTTACACCCTGTCCTGCAAAAGGCGACATCAAATGAGCAGCATCGCCAATCATTGTTATGGGTAATGGACGGTTACTTTTCCAATCATTGTTCAAAGGAAATTTCCTTGTGGGCAAGCATTGAAATGTTGATACCGAACGTATTAATTGTTTGTAAACTTCACTCCATTTGGAAAATCTTTTCAATAAAAAATCGGCAACGCTGTTTCTGTCCTGAAAATCTAAGGGAATTTTATTTTTCCATTCATCGGGCGTTTTAAAACTAATTCCTAAATACAATGCACCATTATTATTGGGATTGGCAAACAATAAAATGCCCTGATGTCCCGCCATTAATCGGTTGCCGTTGCATAGCTGAAAAAATCCGGGACAGTTTATTTCCGGTTGAAGAATATCAGCTTGGATGTTGAAAGTACCGGTTTCTTCAACTTGCGTGTCGGTAACAAAGCTCCTTATTTTCGACATTCCACCATTGGCAAGAATAACCAAATCTGCTGTTTCACTCGGTTTATTCTCAAAAGTTAGTGTCCACTTCTTCTTACCAGGTTCAAGCATAACAAGTTTTCTATCCCAAATAACCGTGTCGTTTTCTAAACTATTCAACAAGATAGCCCTTAAGTCATTTCTGTTTATTTCAGGATTGTCAAATCGATTTTCGGGCTTTACATTTTTTGTGGATAAAATATTGCCTTTTTCATCAGCAATATTTACACCCATTGGTAAGGCTAAGTCATAATAAGTTTGTAACAATCCCGCTTTTTTCATTGCTTCCTGACCTGAACCTTTGTGTAGGTCAAGGGTTCCACCAAAAATTCTTGCCTCTCGGTCGTTGTCTCTTTCGTAAACTGAAACGTCTATGCCGTTTTGCTGTAATAATTTTGCCATAGTCAGTCCAACGGGTCCACCACCAATTATTGCAACGTTCTTATCACTAAGTAAATTCATTTGTTTGTCCGTATCTATTCGCATTGTCATTCAAAAATGGCACATAACAAGTGGCTATACGCCAAATGGCGTATATATCCACTATATCTTATTTTGCTAAACCTTTCATTATCAGTGACAAATCCGTTTTCAACCGTTTACCGTTCGTTTCTACTCTCTCAAAAGGATTTATATTCATAGTGCTTTTTGTTAAGTTTTGCTCAAATATACAAATCCTTTCTATATATCTAACAAATCCATCGGACTTTTTAATTGTTCCATTCCCTTGGTGGTAATATGTGTATAAACCTCAGTTGTTTTACTGCTTGAATGACCTAACAACGATTGAATATAACGTAAACTCGTACCATTCTCAAGCAAATGCGTTGCAAAGCTATGTCGTAAGGTATGTACAGTAACTTCCTTTTGAATCTTTGCTTTTAAAACAGCTGCTTTAAAAATGTTTTGAATACTTCGGCTTGAGTATGCGCCACCTTTTTGACCTTCAAATAAATAATCTTTTGGTTTATATTCCATAAAGTATGTTCTTAAAATAATTAATGTTTTCTCAGATAAAATGGTATAACGATCTCTTTTTCCTTTTGACTGTTCTATACGAATTTGCATGCGCTTGGAGTCAATGTCTTTTATTTTCAGGTTTATACATTCAGAAATGCGCAAACCTGCCGAATAAATAGTCATCAGAATAGCCTTGTGTTTCACGTTTTCAATAGCGCGTAGTACCCGAATGGTTTCTTCTTCACTCATCACAACAGGAAGTGTTTTTTCTTTTTTTGGTCTTTCGATGAAATATGTTTTCCGTTGTCCACCCAAAACACGTTCGTAATAAAACTTAATCGCATTGATTGCCTGGTTTTGATAAGATATTGAAACTTTTCGCTCCATAACCAAATGTCGGAGAAATGATTGTATATGTCCTTCATTCAATCGATCGACGTATAGGAAGAATAAACGCCCTTTTCACCCAAGTCCAACAGCTTTGGACCGCAGTTGACTCTTTCGACACCCCTGCGATGCAACCCAATCCGGCTGACGGGGAGCCAGCAACGCTGAAAATTTAC